>CAYSPB010000165.1:3109-15323 GCA_964432695.1 uncultured Nannocystaceae bacterium | reverse complement strand
GGCTCGAAGCCTGTCTCGCGTGTCGACGCGCCGACTTCACGAACATCGACCACCCCGGCGCCGGCTTCGACGTCGCCTATGCGATCGAAGCCTTCGTCCACGGGCCGGACCCGGACGCGTTCTTTGCCGAGGCCGCGCGGATGCTGGTCCCCGGCGGCCGCCTGATGCTGATCGACGACATGCTCAGCGACCACGGCGCCCATGCCAAGGGTCACGACGCCGAGCTGCTCGCGCGATTCGTCGAGGGCTGGCACGTGCAGTCGCTGCTCACGCGCGACGCCATGGTTGAGTCGGCCGCGCGCGCGGGCTTTCGCCTGACCCGCACCCGAGACTGGACGCGCTGGGTCGAGCTTCGACGGCCCCGCGACCGTGCCATCACGCTGGGGGTCGCGCTGACCCGTCACCTGCCGATTCGGCATCCGTGGTGGTCGAGCATGCGCGGCGGCGATGCCCTGCAGCACGCGCTCGTCGGTGGGCTGCTGCAGTATCGATTCACGGTCTTCGACCTCGGTGCCCCGCAAACGGGTCCTTGAGGTTGGGATTGGACGCATCGGCCTTGGGCGCGGACGATGCCGGTGCAGGCGCAGGCTTCACGTCGCGTGTCCACTCCGCGGCAGGGGGCGGGTTCGACGGCTTTGCGCGCCGGCGAGGCCTGGCCTTCGGCGCCGGCGTGGTCGCAACCACCGGCGTCTTGGGGCTTGCCCGCTCGTAGCGCGGCGGGTCAGCCCACAACGACGCTGCCGCGGGGGACGTGGGGCTCGGCGCAGCGACGTCGACCCGCACCGGCGCGAACGACTGCGGTGTCTGCGACTGCGCGCGCGCACCGAACAGCACCCCGGCGCATGCGAGCCCCGCGACGCCGAGCATCCACGGTCTCGCGCGGCGAGGTTCGACCGTCACGGCGGTGGGCTCCAGCACCGTGGCCGCCGGCTCACGCAGCGTCTCCCGAACCTCCGCACAAGACGCAGGCCGGTCCTCGCGCGCCTTGGCCAAGCAACGGTGTATGACCTCGCAGACATGATCGGGGACGTCGGGCGAAGCCAGGCTGCGCAGCGGCGTCGGCTCGGCGTACACGTGCTGATAGAGCACTTCCGCCGGCTCGCCCTGCACCGGAGGCTGCCCCGCGAGCATCTCGTAGAGCACGCAGCCGAGGCTGTAGAGGTCGCTGCGTTCGTCGGTCTGCTCGCCACCGATCTGCTCGGGACTCATCGTCATCGGCGTTCCGAACACATCGCCTGCGACGGTGATCCGGGTGGTCGGAGACGACGCGGCGCGGGTCACCGCCGCCAACCCAAAGTCGAGCACCTTGATGCGCCGATGCTTGGCGGTGACGAACAAGTTCGAAGGCTTGATGTCGCGGTGGATGACCCCGTGCTCGTGGGCAGCCCCGACGCCGTCGAGAATCTGCTCTGCCCACGTCTTGGCCTGGCTCCACGACGGCCGCCCTTCGTCGAGGATCTCCTGCAGCGTCTTCCCCTCGAGCAACTCCATGACGATGAAGGGCACCGTCTCGGAGAGGTAACCGAAGTCGGTGACGGCGATGACGTTTGGATGCTCGAAGCGCGAGAGGCTCTTGGCCTCTCGAAGCATGCGCGCGGCCGACTCAGCACCCAGGGCCGACCCGGTGCGCGGAGCGAGCAGCTTCACCGCGAAATGCTTGCGGATGACCTTGTGCTCGGCCTTCCAGACCCATCCCGCCGCACCCCGCCCAAGCGGCTCGACCAGGGCGTAGCGTTCGGCAAGCACCATGCCCGGACGGGGCACCATGGCCACGTCGTCGTGCTCTCCGGTTTCCCGTGCCTCGTCCCCGCCGTGGGGGATGGTGTCCATCGCACTCTCGACCACACCGACTCGCATCGGCGCGTGTCCGCCGACACCTTGGAGTAGCAGCTCGAACCTAGCGACGCACGGGTCACTGCGAACCGCTGTGACCCGTTTCGCCCCGCAGCTCCTGCCACGAGGGTGCTTGGCCTCGCAGGCAGATCTGTTCGCCCCCGTGGGTTGCGACGACGACCTCCGCTTCGCCGTCGCCATCGACGTCCGCGAGCAGGGGGCGCCCCTCCACCCGCGCACCAACCGACGTACGCCACAGGGTTTCCCCGTGCTGTGCTGCGACGGCAGGGCCCACTGGCGCTTCGCCCCCTCGACGACGAACCGTCCGAGGTTGTTCTGGAGCAGCATGTCCTTCGCACCGTCGTTGTTGGCGTCGCGAACCTCGACCACCTCCGAAGCCGGCGTCGCAAGGTCGAGCGTGGCCAGCGGCTCGAAACGCTCGGAGACGAAGCGCACCGTGCCGTCACGGACCATCAGCATCAGCTCACGCACGCCGTCGCCGTTGAAGTCGGCCGCCTCGAGTTCGCGGGCCACCGCACGCGAGACTTGAGGACCGGTCTCCCGCTCACCAGGTCGTACAGTTGAACGACCTCGTCGCGATGGGTCGCGATGAGCGTGGACCGGTCGAGCGCTAGCGTCCGCAGGAGCGATCCGTCGAGTCGATGACCGGTGCGGCCGCTCTTCACGTCGAGCAGGGTGACCGCATTCTCGCCGCCCGCAACGAGCGCCTGCGCAACCCCGTCCGCATCGGTGACGAGGCTCAGGCCCGCGACGTCCGGCTGCATCGTGCTCCACCGGGTCACGCCGGGCGCAGGCCGGCGTGACAGCGCGGCACCATCCGCCGCCCGGTAGCCCCGCAGCGTTTCGCCGTCTACCACCACCACCGTCGGCTGCTCTCCCCGAGGCGTGAGCACTTCGAATCGACTCGAGACCTCGCCGTGCCCGGGGAATGGGACCGTCCAGCGGGGTGCGCGGACGCCCTCGCAGCCGAGTGTCCAACGGTCCACGAGACGCTGCGAGCAAAGTGGCCGTCGAGCTTCACCTCGACGGTGTGCGGCCCCGTCGGGACGCCGAAGCAAGCATGCACCGCTGCGGCCGCTGGAGATTTCGGTCGCCGACATGGTGGACTCGCCCAGCCAGCTTGCAGCCGTGCGCAGCGAGCAGGAGCTCGTCGCCGAAGCCATGCGCAACATTCCCGTCGAGCTGCAGATCACGCTCGAGCTCTTCTATTGGGAGGAGCTCAAGGTCGCCGAGACTGCAGCCGCCACCGACGTCGCCGTCGGTACGGTCAAAAGCCGGCTATCTCGCGGACGCGCCATGCTCAAGCAGTGGCTCGAGCGACAAGAGTCGATCACGGCGGCTCTTCGTGACGCCGGCGTGGCCGTGGTCGCCTCAATGGCCTAGCGTGCCGGGCTGTGAGCCCCCCAAAAAGGGCATGGAAGCTGCTCGGACCCCCAGCTCTCTCGAGCCGGTGGGGAAGGTGAGATGGGTATGGGCCCGAGCAACTCCCATGGAGCGCGATGGGGTGCGCTCGAAGGTAGAGTTGCCGGAGCCGTCCCAACGGTTCTCGGCTCATTCGGCGACGGGCGTGGTCATCGTCACGAATTCTTCGGCCGAACTGGGGTGAATGCCCACCGTCGCATCGAACTGCTTCTTCGTTGCACCCGCCTTGAGGGCCACCGCAAAGCCCTGCACGATCTCCGGCGCGTCCGGGCCGACCATGTGCAAGCCCAGGACGCGGTCGGTCTCACGGTCGACGATGAGCTTCATCATCGTCTTGCTGTCGCGTCCGGGCAGGACGAACTTCATCGGCCGAAACTTCGCCCGATACACATCGATCGGGCCGGTTCCCAGGTCTCGCGCTTCTTCTTCGCTGAGGCCGACGGTGCCCACGGGCGGGTCGGAGAATACGGCGGTTGGTACCGCCCCGTGGTCGACGGGCGTCGGGTTGTCGCGGAACTCGGTTTCCACGAACGCGCGTCCGTCCGCGATCGCCACGGGGGTGAGCGCCATGCGGGTCGTGACGTCACCGACAGCCCAGATGCCCGGCACGTTGGTCTTGGACCACTCGTCGACGATGATCGCCCCGTCGGCGTTGGTCTTCACGCCGACCTCCTCGAGCCCGAGGTTGCGGCTATGCGGGTGACGACCGGTCGCGAACAGGACCTGGTCGACCTCGAGATGCTCACCGCGGTCGAGTCGCAGTCGCAATCCATCGGCGGACTTCTCGATCGCATGAACCCGGGTACTGCAGCGAAGGTCGATTCCCTCTTTGCGCATCTCCTCGGCCAGCGTGTCGCGGACGTCGTGGTCGAAACCTCGCAGCACGTTGTCACCACGCACGATGACCGTGACCTGACTCCCTGCGCCGTTCCAGATTCCGGCGAACTCGACTCCGATGTAGCCGCCACCGACGATGGCGACCCGCTTGGGCACTTCGGCAAGATCGAGCGCCTCGTTAGAGGTCATCGCGTGCTCGATGCCGGGGATTTCCGGCAGCGTCGGCCAGCCGCCGGTGGCGACGAGAATCCGCTCTGCGGTGAAGGTGCGCCCTTCGACCTCGACCGTGTGCGGGTCGACGATCACGCCGCGCCCTTCGTGCAGCTCGACGTTGTTGTTCGCCAGCAGACGCAGATAGATGCCGTTGAGACGATCGAGTTCTTTGTCCTTGGATTCGATGAGCTTGCCCCAGTCGACGCTCGACGCCCCGATCGACCAGCCGTAGCCGGCCGCGTCCGCGAGCTCGGTCCGGATGTGCGCCGCGTAGACGAGAAGCTTCTTGGGGACGCAGCCTCGCAGCACGCAGGTACCCCCGACGCGCCGCTCCTCGCAAATGCCGACGCGGGCGCCGTAGCCTCCGGCGCGGCGGCTTGCCGCCACGCCACCAGAACCCGCACCGATGGTGAACAAATCGAAGTCGTACTTGGGCATGCGCAGCGGCGACGCTACCGGCCGCGGCGGCCCACCACAACCGCGCGGCGGCGCACTCAGGCCGAAATGCGAAGCGCGTCGGCGGCCTCTTCGCGAAGCCGCGCGTACGGGCGGGTCCATTCGGGCGTGGCGCCGGGATCCCAAGCCGCGATGGGGAGCGCGTTCGAGGATGCAAGTCGACGATGCAGCGCGAGCTCAGCCGCGGGCTCCCGCGAGAACCCGAAGGGGTTGCGGGCCTGCGGTCCCTTCAGCGGGCCGTACTTGGCGTCTTCGCCGCTCTCGATCAGCCCGACCAGCTCCTGCCCTCGCGCATGCATGCGCTCGACGAAGGCCGGGTCGTACGGGCCGATCGACGCACGGGCCTGCGGTGCTTTGGCAACCCACTTGGCCCAGTCGAAGCCGTAAATGAAGTCGTGAATGTACCGGAAGCGGATCGGACCGTGGTGACCGAACGCGTGCTGCAGCGCCGCGACGCGGTGCAAGAGACGACGCACGGTGCCGGGCGGGTCGTCGCTCGCACGGGCGTGCCGAAGCTGGGTGGCGGCAAGGGCCTGGAGATCCCACAGGAGGTTCTCCGGGAACGCGTGCAGCATGGCTTCCACAGCCTCGCGTAGCCCCTCGGCGAATGCGTCCCGCAGCGCTGGGCCATCGGAAGCCGTGGTCAGCGATGCTGCAAGTACCGAGGGCAGTACGGCACGGCCCCCAGCACCCGCGCGGGCCGGGTCGAGCGTGTCGAATGCGGCGCGCGCCTGCAGCCGTTCGTCGAGGTCGCGCAGGGTCATGCGAGCCCTCGCGGACCAGAGAGCAGCGTCATCAGCAGGATGAACATCGACAGGACGGTGGTGCCCCACCAGATGCAGCGGTGCAACCGCCCCTTGAACGACGTGATGCCTGCGTAGGTCTCGACCTCAGCGGAGGCCCCAGCCATTCGCAGCTCGCGGAACTCTACGCCCATCACCACCACCGCCGGCAGCACGACCCACACCGACGCAAAGCGCGGCGCAAGGACCGGCAGCAGCGTCCACACGATGATGCCGCCGAGCACGAGCCCTTCGACCGCTTGGCGCACCGACGCCTGCCCGAAGAGAACCGTGAAGGTTCGCTTGCCGCCCAGACGGTCGCTGGCCTCGTCCGCGAGGCCAGACGCCAGCGCGCTGCTCAGCGCGAGCAAGGCGAAGGCGGGCAACACGACCATGCCGCTGGGGTTGGCGTCGCCGCTCTGCAGATACGCGTTCCACCACGGCAGCGCAAAGCCGACCCCGAGCATCTCGAGGAACTCGCCGCCGCCGCGGTAGTTCAGCTGCAGCGGCGGCAGGGTGTACGCCCAAAACAGCGCCATGCAGACGAAGCCGGAGACCGCCAGACCCGGACGATCGAGCCACAGCTGGGCGGCCACCGCGACCCCCGTCGTACCCGCGCCCGCGCCGAGGCCGGCATAAAGGACCGAGCGCGCGTCGAGAATGTCGTCGATGATGGTCTTGGGAGAACTCAGCTGGGGGTATAGGCGGCGCTTGAGCGCATCGACCTCTTGGTCGCCCCAGTCGTTGAGCAGCACGACGAACGAAAGGTGGAGCAGCGTGAACGCAAACCCGGCAAGAAGCGCGAGCGGATCCACGCGTCCGCTCGCCGCAACCCCCAGGGCTTGGCCGAGCAGCGCCGCCACGAGCAGCTTGGGCCAGCTGCCGGGTTTGAGTGCGTACAGCCACCGCTGACGCAGCGAGAGGGACGCCGTGCTCACCGCGCCGAGTGTACGCGGTTTTAGACGGTGCGGCTTGTGAAGGGGTGCTGCCGTCCCGTAGCGTCCCCGCCGTGCCCCGTTCGGTCCCGATCCCCCTGCGCCCGATGATGGTGCTGTGGCTGTGCTTCGCGCTCGCGTGCGCTGCACGTCGCCCGGCCGAGCCCACGCCTCCGCCGACGCTCGAGCCCACAACCGATGCAAAGCCCGAGGCGACCACGGGACCCGCAGCCACGCCGAGTTCCGACGCCCCGGCCGTGTTGCTGCACGGGGGCCGTGTCATGACGGCCGCGGGCGTCATCTACGAGACCGGCGACGTGCTGCTGCGCGACGGCAAGGTCGAAGCCGTGGGGGCCACGGTGCAAGCCCCGGCGGGCGTGACCGTGGTCGACGTGACGGGCAAGACCGTAACCCCAGGCATCATCGACACCCACTCCCACCTGGGCGTGTATGCCTCGCCGGGCCTCAATGCCCACAGCGACGGCAACGAAGCGGTCGCCCCGACGACCCCGCACGTCATCTCCGCCGATGGGTATTGGCCACAGGACCCTCAGATCGATCGAGCCCGTGCAGGCGGCGTCACGACGATGCTGATCCTACCCGGCTCCGCCAACCTGATCGGCGGGCGAGCGGTCGTCGTGCGAACGATCCCCAACATTCGCGGCGTAGAGGATGCTCGCTTCGAGGTCGCGCCGTACGGAATCAAGATGGCGTGCGGTGAAAACCCCAAGCGTGTCTACGGCGACAAGGGGGGTCCACAAACCCGCATGGGCAACATGGCGGGCTTCCGTGCTGCCTTTCAAAGCGCGGTCGAATATCGCCGCACGTGGCGGGCGTACGCCGCGAAGGTCAAGGAAGGTGACGACGAGGACCTCAGCCCGCCCACCCGCGACTTCGGTCTCGAGACCCTCAGGGGGGTGCTCGACGGCGACATTCTCGTGCACACGCACTGCTACCGCGCCGACGACATGATCAACATCATGGCGCTGGCGGAAGACTTCGGCTTCGAGATCCGCAGCTTTCACCACGCGGTCGAGGCCTACAAGATCGCCGACAGGCTCGAGGCCCACGGCGCGAGTGCATCGGTTTGGGCTGACTGGTGGGGCTTCAAGGCCGAGGCCTACGATGGCATTCGCGAGAACGCAGCGATGCTGTCGGCCGCAGGCGTCCGCGCCGTCATTCACTCCGACTCCCCCAACGGCATTCAGCGGCTCAACCAGGAAGCCGCGAAGGCGATGCACGCCGGACGCCGCGCCGGTATCGACATCACCGAAGATGAAGCGCTGCGCTGGATCACCGCCAACCCGGCGTGGACGCTCGGCGTCGACGAACACACCGGCACGCTCGAGGCCGGCAAGCTCGCCGACGTCGTCGTGTGGAGCAGCAACCCGTTCAGCGTGTACGCAAAGGCCGAGCGGGTCTATCTGAGCGGGGCGCTGATCTTCGACCGCAACGATCCCCAGACCCAGCCCCACACCGACTTCGAATCCGGCTTCCGGACGGAAGGAGCCCACTGATGGTCCGCGTGCTCACCACCTTGCTCTTCGGCCTGACCGCAGCACTTTCGAGCGCCGATGCCGAGGCCGCCCCGTTGTCCTTCGAGTCCGGCAAGGCCACGGTCGGCCCCCGCGTCGCGATCGTCGGAGGAACCGTGCACGACGGCGTCGGCGGCGTGATCGAGAATGCCGTCGTCGAACTCGACGGTCCCCGCATCGTTCGCGTCGGTACGGGCGCGCCCTCCGCCGGCGCAACCGTGGTCGACGCGAACGGACAGTGGGTCACGCCCGGCTTCATCGCCGCCGGCACGCCGCTGGGCCTCGTCGAGATCGACATGGAGGGCTCCACCCGCGACACCGGCCGCGACGGAGATCCGATTCGCGCCAACTACGATGCCGCGCTCGCCGTGAACGCGAGCTCGAGCCTGATCGGCGTGCAGATGGTCGACGGCATCACCTCCGCCGCCGTCACGCCCCAGGGTGGACTGCTCAGCGGCCAAGTCGCCTGGATCGACCTGCTGCCGCACCACCACGTAGGCATGGTCGCGCGCAGTCGCGTCGCGGTGGCGGGCTCGCTGGGACAGACCTACGGCGGGTCCCGGGGAGCCGCGCTGGCGCGTCTCGCCGAGGTCCTCGACGACGCGCGCTTCTACCGAGCCCGCAAGGCCGCCTACGACCGTCGGGCCTCCCGCGACCTCGCAGCACACCGCCTCGACCTCGACGCGCTGGGCCCCGTGCTGGGTCGCGAAGTTCCCTTGGTGCTCTCGGCCCACCGCGTCAGCGACGTCCTCGCGATCGTGGAGCTGGCCAAGACGCAGAAGCTCCGCGTCGTCATCACCGGTGGCGCGCAAGCCTGGAACGTCGCCGACGTGCTCGCCGAGGCGAAGGTGCCCGTCATCGTGCAACCCACCAGCAACCTACCCGGCGGGTTCGATCGTCTCGGCGCCCGCATGGACTCGGCCGCACTGCTCCACGCAGCCGGCGTGCCCGTCGGCATCGCGGTGATGGGTGAAGCGCACAACGTTCGGAACGTCTCCCAAGAGGCCGGCATTGCAATCGCCCACGGCCTGCCGGCCGAGGTTGCGCTTTCGGCCGTCACGTCCACCCTTGCCCAGGCCTATGGCATGGGCGCGGACTACGGTGTCCTTCGGGCCGGCGCAGTCGCAAACGTCGTGCTGTGGCCCGGCGACCCATTCGAGCTTTCGAACGTGCCCAGCGCGGTCTACATCCGCGGCGAGGCCCAGGTGCTGCACTCCCGACAGACTGAGCTTCGCGACCGCTACCTCGACCTGAGCCGGTTCCAATGAGTGGACTCGAGCCCTCCCGCGCCGAAGTCGAAGCGTGGGTCGAAGCCGTTGCACGCCGCGTCCTCGACCACGTCGACGCCCTTCCGACCGCGCCGGCGGTGGGTACCATCGGCGCCGACGGGCTCGCCCGTGCCCGCGCCCTGAGCCTTCGCATTCCCGAGGCGCCCACGAAGGATTTCGAGTCGCTGCTCGCCCACGTGCTCGAGGCGACCGAGGCTTCCTTGAACACCGCCGGCCCGGGATACCTCGCGTACATCCCCGGTGGAGGCATTCTCTCGGCAGGTATCGCCGACCTGGTCGCGAACTGGCTCAACCGCTACACCGGCTTGAGTGCAGCCTCCCCAGCCCTGTGTCGGCTCGAAGCGGACGTGCTCTCGTGGCTTGCCGGCGAGTTCGGATACGGCGAAGACGCGCGGGGCCTGCTGACACCCGGTGGTTCGATGGCGAACTTCTCGGCGATCGTCGCCGCACGCCACGACAAACTCGGCGACGACGGTGACTACCGTGACGCGCGCGTCTACACCTCGTCGCAAGCGCACCACAGCGTCACCAAGTCGGTGGCTCTGGCCGGCATCCCGCGACGCAACGTCGTGGCCGTGCCGACCGACAACCGACTTCGGCTGCGGGCGGACGCGTTTGACGCTGCCGTGCGGGCGGATCTCGCTGCCGGACGTCGCCCGTTCCTGCTCGTCTCCGCGGTGGGCACCACGAACACCGGGGCCGTCGACCCACTCGCGCCGCTCGGCGATGTCTGTGAGCGGCACGGGCTTTGGCACCATGTGGACGGCGCGTACGGGGGTGCATTCGCCCTGTGTCCGACCGGCCGCGCCCGCATGGCCGGCCTCGAGCGGGCCGACTCGATCACCTTCGATCCGCACAAGGGCATGTTCCTGCCGTATGGCACCGGCTGCCTGCTGGTCCGCGACGGCCGAACCCTTCGGCAGGCCCACCGCGCCGACGCCGAGTACCTTCAGGATTTCGATCGGCTCGAGCGCGATGGCGAGCCACCCAGCCCGACCGAATACGGCCCCGAGCTCAGCCGGGACTTCCGAGGCTTGCGCGTTTGGCTGCCCCTGCAGCTCCACGGCGCTGCAGCGTTCCGCGAGGCGCTCGAAGAGAAGCTCACGCTCACCGCCTCGCTTGCGGAGGCCCTGCATCGGGTGCCAGGGCTCGAGATCGTCGATCCCCCGCAGCTGTCGGTCGTGCCGTTTCGGCTGGCCCGGCGTGCCGCCGAGACGCTCGACGACTGGAACGCTCGGAACACCGAGTTCTGCGAGTCGATCAACGCCAAGCAGCGCGTGTATCTGTCGACGACGCGACTGCCGGTTCACGATGGTGCTGCGCTGACCCTGCGCGCATGCATCTTGAGCTTTCGCACCCACGCGAACGTCATCGAGGCTGCAGCCGAAGACATCGCGGCAGCGGCCGCTCGGTAGCGAGGAAAGACGCATCGGACCGCGTGGTGGGGAGCACCGCGGGCTGCTACCTTCCGCGCATGCCCGGTCCCTCGACCCGCACGCTGGAGCACGGTCCCGTTTTCTCCTGGTCCAAGCAGCACGACGGCTTGATCTACACGTCGGGCCATGCGGCGGTCACCGTCGATGACCTCAAATTTCAGCGCGGTCCCTTCGAAGCCGAAGCCACCGCGACGCTGCAGAACCTGGCGCGTACGCTCGAGAAAGCCGGTTCGAGCCTTGCTGACGTTATCAAGGTCACGGTCTACATGACCGACCTCAGCCAGTTCCCACAGTTCAACCAGGTCTACGCCGAGTTCTTCGACGTCAACGACCCGCCGGCGAGAACGTGCGTTGAAGTCCGACGGCTGCCGTACGATTTCCAGCTGGAGGTCGAAGTCGTCGCGCGAGCGAAGGCCTAGCGGCCCGCGCTGCTGATCTCATCCCCTCGGTTTCCTCGCTGCGGGGGCGAAGATTCGCTGGCGAACGTGTGGTCACCCGCCAGCGTGGGGTCGGCTCCGTCCAGAACCGCAGCGTACACCGCCCCTCACGGCTCTGCCCCGGCGCTACAGCCCAACCCACGCTTGCTCGCCGCTCGGTCCTCGCGGTGTCTCCTCTCGCAGGTCGCCCCAGTCGGCGGGGTACGGCCCGTTGCCGGCGCGCGAGCGGTCCGTCGCGCGTTGCCGCACCAGGCTGCTAGGCTCGCAGCGCGATGCAACGTCGACGGTGGATTCAGCTCGCAGCTGCGGGCGTGATGACCGGGTGCCGCGGTGGCCCCGCGGTCGCACCATCGAAGCATCGCGTTCCCTATTCACGCTGGCGACCCGACCACCCCAGCAAGCTCGTCCGCCCCGCCCCATCTGCGTACGCGTTCGACAACGACGCTCTCGACGCTCGACTCACGCCGGTCACCTACCCCGGACCGCTCGGCTCGATGCGCGGGTGGATTCACGTGCCCGAGGGCCCTGGGCCGCACCCCGCGCTGTTGTACCTGCACGGTAACTTCGCGGCGTCGGCAAGCCAGCTCGAGCCGCTGGGCGCGGCGTTCCCGCCCCGGGACGTCGCGGTGTTCGTGCCGGCGTGGCGGGGCGAAAATGGCAACCCAGGCGAGCGAGAACTGCTCGCCGGGGAGCTCGATGACGCGGTCGCTGCGCTGCGCTGGCTCGCCGCACGAGACGCAATCGACGCGCGGCGGATCGTCGCGCTCGGTCACTCGGTCGGCGGCGCGCTCGCGGCCCTGCTCGCGCTGCTACCCGACCTGCCGCTGCAGGCCACCGCAAGCGTCGGCGGCATCTACGTTCCGCAGACCTTCGCACGATGGTCCCGCACCACGCACAACGGCCCGCTCGTGCGCTTCGACCCGACCGACCCCGACGAAGGCCGGCTTCGCACGCTCGTCGGGAACGCAGCGGACCTCGTACGGCCGCACCACGCCTACGTCGGCGATGACGACGACGC
>CAYSPB010000165.1:0-3068 GCA_964432695.1 uncultured Nannocystaceae bacterium | reverse complement strand
CGGCCCGCGTCGCCGGTGGGCACATGAGCTCGCTGCCACCAGGCTTCGACGCCTTCGTCGCGAGCGCGCGCGAGGTGTACTTCGCGTGAGAGCTTCGCTCGCCCTGTGTGTGGGGCTCGTCGCCTGCCGCCCCGCGGCCACGAAGGCTCCGGCACCGCCGCCGAATCCATTCGAGGCCCAGGCCTATGCCACCGCGCCGGTGTCCACCAGCACGAAGGTCTTTCTCGTCGCCGGCGGAGACGACGTCGCCAACTTTGCCGCCGAGGTGCTCGAGCAGCGGACCCTGTGGCGCAAAGCGGGCCTGCGCGAGGACGAAATCGCGTGCTACTACGCCAAGCCCACCGACGAGGCGTGGCAGCGCGACCGGACGCAGTTCGAGCAGCTCGCCGTCGCGCTGCGATCCTGCCGAGCCGCGAGCGTGGAGCAGCTCGGCGACGACCTCGCCCTCGCCGCCCGCGGGTCTCCCGACTTCTTGTACCTGTACGTCTCCTCGCACGGACTGCCCTCGCAGTTGCGCAGCCTCGAAACCTCGCCCCGAGCCCGCACGCGGCGGTTCGTCGCTTCGCTCGACGCCCACGAGCGGGCCGTGCTCGAGCCCGCCGCAATTGGCCTCGAGGCGAAGCCCCCCGGCCTCGGCGAACCGCGGGCCATCGTCCGGGCCCTGCGGGACCACGTCGTGCCCGAGGCGCTCGTCTTCTCCCCGCGCACGCTCGCCACGATGCTCGCCCCGTTTGATCCGACGATCCCCATCACCGTCGTCTTGCAGGCCTGCTACTCGGGCGGATTCATCGACCATCACGCGCCCGGAGATCCGGATCCGGCCCCCGGTGCCGACGCCCTGCTCGCTCGTCCCAACCTCACCGTGCTCACCGCAACCGCCACCGAACGCCCCAGCTTTGGCTGTGGCTCCGGGCAGGCGCGCACCTACTTCGGCGGCGCGTACAACAAGGCCCTCGAGCGAGCGCTGCGGGACCACGAACCCGAAGCCCTGCCCTGGCGAGACATCCACACGCAGGTGACCTTCGCGGTCGAAGCGATGGAACATGTCGAAGGTCAGCGCGCGTCGCTGCCCGGCTTCGTATCCCAAGGCGGCGGGTCTGCCTTGAGGCGACCGATGACCAACCCGTGAACCCAGCCCGGAAGCGGCTGAAGCATCCGACGCCCCACGACCGCCGCCGCCAGACAGAGCAGCGGCATTGCCAGCCACAGCAAGCCCATGGCGAAGGCCGTTGGTAATGCCTGCCCGCGTCGCCGCGACGCCCAGCCCGTACAGCCGCAGCGCACCGAGACCGACGCCGAGCGCGTAGTACGCAACGATCTGCGGATGCGCAACCACGGGCTTGATGCTGACGAACCCACCCGCCGCGAACACCAGCAGGACCGGCCACGGCCCCAGGCGTCGCGCGAGCGCGAGCGCGAGGAAGACCGGCGTGCACGCGGCGACCACGAACAGGTCGCGCAGAAAGGTGAGCGCGACGATCATCCCCTGATCGGACACCGCAAGCACGGCGTCCACCAGGTTCGCCGGCATGGGTCTGCCCATCCCGACCCACAGGCCCAGCGCGAGACCGTTCCAGACCGCGAGCGGCACGAGCAGGGTTCGCGCTCGCCCCAACATCGCCCGTGGCCAGCTCCGTTCCGCGAGCACGCGCGCCATCAGAAGTCCCGACAGCGCCGACAGCAGCATGACGCTGGAGCGGCCCAGGACATCGCGCAGCACCGCGACCAGCGGCGCTCCGGCCTCGGCGAGATGGGCAGCCAGCGGCGCGTGCACGTGCGCCATCGGCACGATGCACAGCACCCGCGCGGCCCGGATGGCGTCCGAGCCGTCACCGACCCAGACCCGCAACGCGTCATCGGAGCGCGCGGCCACCATCGAGACCAGCGTACCAGTCCTGCTCGAGGCTACTCGCGGGTGAGATACGGGTAACTCTGCAGCATCCCCAACGCCCACGCTTCGCCCAGCGTGGTGCCGCGGCCCAGATGTCGCGCACGCATGTCGTGCAGCAAACTCTCGACGTCGAAGTCCATCTGCGAGAGCGCGTCTTCGTTGGTGAAGCCGCTCTTGACGTCGAGCACGACGCCCTCGGCGAATTCCATGCGCGTCACGCCAGGCAGCTCGCTCTGCGCCGCGTCCGTCGACTGCACGATGACGTCGTGGGTGCGCGTGAGCAGGTTGTGGTCGTTGGCGAGCGAGTCCTGGTACGCCCCCGTCATGAAGAATCCGAGGTAGTACGGCTCCGAGCGGTCATGGCGCTCGTGCAGCGGCAGGAAGCGCAGGTTTTCCTCAGGATGCGCGAAGCTCTTCACGCAGCCGTCCGAGTCGCAGGTGATGTCGATGATCTCCGCGTTCACGCTGGGGCGCTCCCCATGGCGAGAGAGCGGCGCGGCGGGAAAGACCTGATCGATCGACCACGTGTCCGGCAGCGACTGGAAAATCGAGAAGTTCGCGAGATACTTGCGCTGCGCGAGGCCAAGGTAGTCGACGATTTCCTCGGAGGGACGCTTGAGCGTCTCGACGATGCGGGCCACCTTCAGACGCACCCGCTGGAACAGCCCCTCGGCGTTGGCGCGGTCTTCGATGGAGAGGTAGCCCTTCGAGAACAACGACAGCGCCTCGTCCCGCAGGTCGATCGCATCGTGAAAGTACTCCTCGTAGTTCTTCACCGAGATGAGCTCGAGCGTCTCGCGGAGCGTGTGGATCAGACGGTTGTCGCCCTCGGCAGGCTCCGACAGCGGAAGAAGGTCCCCCTGCACCTCGCGCAGGTCGGTGATGGTCACCGCGTGCGTCGCCACGACGGCGCGCCCCGACTCCGTGATGATGTGGGGCGGTTTGGCACCCGTCAGCTCCATGACCTCTGCGACCTCGAAGACGGTCTGCGAGGCGTACTCTTCAATGCTGTAGTTGGCCGATGAGGGGTAGGAGGTTCGCGAGCCGTCATAGTCGACGCCGAGACCGCCGCCCATGTCGAGGAACTGCATGTTCGGGGCGTAGCCCCGCTGCAGCTCGGCGTACAGGCGCGCGCCTTCGCGAACGGCCTGCTTGATCTGCTTGATGCGCGTGATCT
>CAYSPB010000164.1:0-15326 GCA_964432695.1 uncultured Nannocystaceae bacterium | reverse complement strand
CGATGCGCACGCGGTAGCGGGCGAGGTTGTCGCCCCCGTCGGCAATGGGGATGGCGAAGTCGAAGTGGTCGTAGACCGAGTACGTCTTGTCCTTGCGGACGTCGTAGTCGACCCCGGTCGCGCGTAGACACGGACCTGTGATGCCGTAGCTGACGGCATCCTCCGCCGAGATGGCGCCCACGCCCTCCATGCGGTCGAGGAAGATGCGGTTGCGCTCGACGAGGGTGCGGGTATCGCCGATCAGTTTGCGGACCTTGGCGAGCTTTCCTCGGCACTTGGGGATGAAGTCGTCGGTGAGGTCCCAGGCGACGCCGCCGATCCGGCAGTAGCTGTGCGTCATGCGGGCCCCGGAGAGGTCCTCCAGCAGCTCCCAGAAGTGCTCGCGTGCACGCATGCCGTAGAAGAAGGCCGTGAAGCCGCCCATCTCGGCCAAGCTGGCGACGATGCAGGTGAGGTGGTCGCAGACCCGCGACAGCTCGCCGGCGATGACGCGGATGTACTCAGCACGCTCGGGGATGCGATGGGTGACGCCAAGCAGCTTTTCGACCGCCATCGCAAAGCCGACGTTGTTGAGCATCGGCGAGACGTAGTTGAGACGATCGACGTAGGGGAAGATCTGGTTGTAGGTGGCGTTCTCGGCTTCTTTTTCGAAGCCGCGATGCAGGTAGCCGACCTGCACGTCGGCGTCCTTGATCGTCTCTCCATCGAGCCGCAGCACGATGCGGACCGTGCCGTGCATCGCGGGGTGTGACGGCCCCATGTTGATGATGACCTCGTCGGTCGGCAGGCGAGCGGCTCGGTCGGCGAAGGCCTGCATGGAGGGCGAAAGACGAATCTCACCCGCTTGGCGCCCGGTCGGGGCGCGGTCCTCGGCGACCGACTCGGCGTGGGGAGGGACGGCCATGGTGTGTTCAGCCGGAGGTGCGGCGGTCGTGACTGCCTTCGAGCAGGCGCGTGGTTTGGTCGTCGGTCGGTGGCGCGTCCGGGCGGCGTAGCAGCGGCTGACGGGCGTTCTGCGGGTAGTCCTTGCGCAGCGGATGTCCGACGAACTCCTCGTACATCAGGATGCGGCGCAGATCGGGGTGCCCCTCGAAGCGCATCCCGTACAGGTCCCAGGCTTCTCGCTCGGCCCAGTTCGCGGCCTTCCACAGGCCTGCGGCGCTGGGAACCCAACACTGCTCGTCGACCTCTTCGACCTGCACCTTGATGCGGACGCGGTGCTTCCGCGAGAGGCTATACAGCTGGTAAACGACCTCGAAGCGCGGCGACTGCCCGAGGTAGTCGACGACGGTGAGGTCGGTGAGCATGTTGAACGCCATCGCTTCGTCGTCGCGAAGGAAACCGAGGACGTCGAGCAGGCGCTCGCGGGGGACGATGGCCATCTCGTCGCCGACGTAGCTGCCGGATTCGAGGATCGTGTCGCCGAACGATGCAGACAGTGCGGTGAGGACGGAGGTGGCCATCGACGTGCGTTTCGAGGCGGACGGGGGCTACAGGACGCGGCCGCCCTTGGGCATGCGTTCTTCGGGATCGAGCGTCATGCTCGTGCCGTCGGTGACGATCGGCAGGCGACGGCGATCGGTAGGCGTGACGACCGCGGTATTGCCCAGCTCTCGCTGCGCGTGCCCGCGATGGTCTTGAATCTTGCGCTGGAGCGTCATCAGCCCGTCGAGTACCTGCTCGGGCCGCGGTGGACAGCCGGGTACGTATACGTCGACCGGGATGACTTGGTCGGCGCCGGGCATGACCGTGTAGTTCTGATAGAAGCCGCCGGTGCTGGCACAGACGCCGAAGGCCATCACCCACTTGGGGTCGGCCATCTGGTCGTAGACGCGGCGCAGCACCGGTCCCTGCCGCTCGGTGATCGTTCCGATGACGATCAGGAGGTCGGCCTGTCGCGGTGAGAACCGCGGGAACTCGGCGCCGAACCGGGCGATGTCGTATTTGCCCGCCATCGTTGCCATGAACTCCATCGCACAGCAGGCCGTGGCGAACGGGTAGGTGAACAGGGAGTACTTCTGCGCCCAGTTGACCGCATCTTGCAGCTTGGTGGGAACGAAACCGGGATGGTCAGCCATGCGCGCGTCCTGTGCCTTGCTCGGGTGGGGTCAGGCCCAGTCCAGCGCACGCTTCCGCCAGACGTAGCCGAGGGCGAGGGTCAGCACGCCCAAGAACAGCACCATCTCCACCAACCCGAAGAGGGTGGGGGTGCCGATGCATATGCCGGCGGCGTCGAGGGTGCCCTCGCAGGACAGATCGCGAAACAGCGAGGCCCAGGGGTAGAGGAAGGCCACCTCGATGTCGAAGACCAAGAAGAGAATCGCGACTTGGTAGAACTTGACGCTGAACTTGACCCGCGGGCTGCCGATGGGCTCGCTGCCGCACTCGAACGGCTCGTCTTTGACGGCCGAGGTGCGCTTGGGCCCCAGCACCATCGCGATGCCGAGGTTGACGCCCGCGAATCCGAGGGCGAACAGCACGAAGAGCAGCGCTGGCAAATAGGATTCAGCCATCGGGGCAGACCCTTTACTTCTTAGCATGAGCCGGGCGCGGCAGGGCCCGGCGTCCGCTGCGACGGCCGATCAGCCGTTGCCTTCGATGGCCAGCTCGAACACCTCGACTTCGTCGGCATCCTTGGCCATCAAGAAGATCGAGAGCGCGCGGCCGCCTCGGTACGAGCGGAGCTCGCTGTGGATCGCTCGTGCGGCTTCCTCGGCCGGGATCCCGCGCTCGAAGGCTCCCATCAGCGGGATCGCGAGTGACGAGAAGCCCTTCGTGTCGGCCGCGACGATCACCGCCGCGGTGGCGCGCAGGACGTCTTCGACCTGTACCCTACCGCCGGGTTTCTCGGTGTCGGGCACGTGAATGATGTGTCGGGCTCGCATGCCGCCGCCGGGAGTGACCAACGCGGCCCCTACGGCCAGCGGCGTGTGCGCGCGAACCTGCGCCTCGACCTGCTTGCCGGCGAGGTCACGGACCTTCGACGCCGGATAGTGGGACATGCGCCCCTCCGAGTTGGTCGGACAGACGAACGCGTCGACGTCGACGTCACCCCACGGCTCGGTGGAGATGGTGATGGCGAGCTGCTGGTTCGAATCGACGGGCACGGACCGCCTGAGTAGCGCCCAACCCCACACCCGGTCAACCACCCGCCCCTCCCACGCGAAGAACGCGCCCCCCAACCAACGCGCCGAAAGGGGCGGGTAAGGGAGAGGGGCCCCGCAGTTCGCGGCTTGCCGCGAGCGGGGAGAGGGCGAGCGCGCCTTTTCAGTTAGGAGGACGAACCAACGCGCCGAAAGGGGCGGGTAAGGGAGAGGGGCCCCGCAGTTCGCGGCTTGCCGCGAGCGGGGAGAGGGCGAGCGCGCCTTTTCAGTTAGGAGGACGAACCAACGCGCCGAAAGGGGCGGGCAAGGGAGAGGGGCCTCGCAGTTCGCGGCTTGCCGCGAGCGGGGAGAGGGCGAGCGCGCCCTCTCCATAACTAGTTCCGGAAGAAGGATTCGAGCTCGGACTCGACTTGGTCCTCGCTTTGGCCCCGCACGACCGCGACCTCTTTGACGAGCAGCTCGCGTGCCGTGTTGAGCATCTGTCGCTCGCCGTGACTGAGGCTCTTGCTCTGCCGCAGCAGGGCGAGGTCTCGGTAGACCTCACCGACCTCGAACAGCGAGCCGGTCCGGATCTTCTCCATGAACGCCCGATAGCGCCGGTTCCACGTCTGCCGGTCGGTGGGCACGTCGTGGTCGCGCAGCAGCGTGTACAGCTTGTCGAGCGCGCCCTCGTCGGCCACGGGCCGCATGCCGTTCTCCTCGGCCTTGGCGACCGGAACGATGATCTTCAGGCCCGTCCCGCAGACCTCGAGGTGGTAGCAGTCGATCGAGTGTTCCCCGATCGTCTTGGTCTCCATGCCGACGACTTCCGCCACGCCGCGGGCGGGGTACACAGCTTTGTCTCCGACGTTGAATGACGCTTGCATCACGAGCCTCCTCAGGCTGAGAGTGAAGGTCTCGCGAGGAGCAAGCGCCGTGCCTCACATGTCGGTTCCATGACTTCGATGTGTTCGAGTGGGCGCTGATTCCGCAGTGGCTTCAGTCGTAGCCACTGCGCCCGCGAACCCGGCAACGGTCGTGGCCAGCTACTCGACGGCGGTGATACGCCAGCCCTCGGGCGTTTGCTCCAGCGTGAGCGCTTTGCCCGTTTCATAGCGGAGTTCGGCCTGCCGCAGATCCGCACTGAGTTCGATGCTCCCGGGTCGCTCCAGCGCGTCCTCGATTGCGTCGACGCGCGCCTGCCAATCGCGAGCGAGGGCCTCGGCCAGCGCGTCACCGAGCAGCGCGCGGATCTCCTCGAGGTCGGACTCTCGCACCGCGGCGATCAGGGACCGAACCGTCTGCGCCGGCGTGGCGGATTGTGGCGTTCCCGGGAGACCGGCGAGGACGTAGTAGGCCCCATCGAGCTCAGCCCACGTCAGCATGCGGCCGCCTTCGTGCACCGTCGTCCCGCCGCGCAGCCCGACCGCGCGCGCGGGTTCGAGGGCCCGCGCATCCTCGGCCAGCGACGCGCGCTCGGTGGCGTCTGCTCGCCATCGGGCCTCGAAGTCTTCGAACGAGACCTCCGCCTGCACCTCGGGCGCGAGCATGGCGTAGGCGGCGGCGGCGTCGGACCTCGGCAGCGTCTCGACGTAGGCCTCGCGCAGCGCTTCGGGACTCTTGGGCCCGCTCGCGCATCCGCTCGCGCAGAGCAACCCGGCCAAACACGTGACGAGGGCTCTCATGGCCCCTCCCACTTGTTGAGCACGGTGTCACGCTGCTGCGCCGGATCGATGTCTGGGTAGTCGAGCGTGTGGTGCAGGCCGCGGCTCTCGCGACGTCGCGCTGCGCATTCGATGATGAGCTGGCCGGTCAGCGCGATGTTCCGAAGCTCGAGCATGTCGCGGGTGAGACGGAAGCGCGTGTAGTACTCGCGAATCTCGCCGCGGATGAGCTCGATGCGTCGTTGTGCGCGGCGTAGCCGCTTGTTGCTGCGGACGATGCTGACGAAGTTCCACATCAACGCGCGGACCTCCTGCCAGTTGGCACTGACCATGATGGCTTCGTCCGAGTCGACCGCGTCCCCTTCGTTCCAGTTGCTCACCTGCGAGGGGGGCTCGCGTCCGTACTCGTCGCAGACCTCGGCGGCACCGGTCGCCAAGACGAGGGCTTCGAGCAGGCTGTTGCTCGCGAGGCGACACGCACCGTGCATGCCAGACATCGCGACCTCGCCGATGGCGAGCAGTCCCTGCATGTCCGTACGACCGTATGGGTCGACCACCACGCCGCCGCACATGTAGTGGGCCGCCGGCACGACTGGAACCGGCTGCGTGCGCATGTCGAGGTCCAGCTCCAAGCAGCGGTGGAAGATGCCGGGGAAGCGCTCCGCGATGAAGTCGTGCGGTAGGTGGGTGACGTCTAGATGCACGCAGTCGTGGCCGCTGCGCTTGAGCTCGGCGTCGATTTCCCGCGCGACGACGTCGCGCGGCGCGAGGCTCTTCATGGGGTGCTTGCCCTCCATGAGCTCGCTGCCGTCGAGCTTGCGCAAGATGCCGCCCTCGCCCCGGACCGCCTCCGAGACCAAGAAACTCTTGGCGCCAGGGTGGAACAGACACGTGGGGTGGAACTGCATGAACTCGAGGTTGCCCACCCGCGCCCCGAGCCGATACGCCATCGCCACGCCGTCGGCGGTCGCGACGTCGGGGTTCGACGTGTACTTGTAGACCTTGCCGGCGCCGCCACTGGCCAGCACCGTCACCGGCGCGACGTAGGCAGAAACCAAGCCGGTGCGCTGGTCGAGGCTGTACGCGCCGAAGCAGCCGCGCGTACCGTCGACCTTTGACCAGCTGAGCAGGTCGACCACCATCTGGTGCGGTACGATGGTGATGTTGGGGTGCACCGTCGCGGCGGCGAGCAGCGCCCGCATGATCTCGGCGCCGGTGGTGTCGAGGTGGTGGACGACCCGGCGATGCGTGTGTCCGCCTTCGCGTCCGAGCTTGAAGTCGCCGTCGGGTTCGCGGTCGAACTCCGCGCCGTAGTCGGAGACCAAGCGACGAATGAGGTCGGGCCCCATCTGAACGCACCGCTCGACCATCTCCATGTTGCACAGGCCTGCGCCGACGCGCAGCGTGTCGTCGACGTGCGACTGCAGGGAGTCGTCGTCGCCGAGCACGGCCGAAATGCCGCCTTGGGCCCAGCGGGTGTTCGAGTCGACGGGGGCGGCTTTTGTCAGGATCGTGACCGGGCCGCGCTCCGCCGCTTGCAGCGCGAAGTACAGCCCCGCGAGGCCGCTGCCGATCACCAGGTATCGGCTGCGTACGATGGGAGTGGATTGGCTCACCGTGGCGCGAGGCTAGCAGTCTGTTGCGAACTCGACACCGGGGCAGGGCTTGCGGGTTTTCTTGGGGCCGCGCGGCCCTCGGGTACACTTCGGAGCATGTCCGTCGTCGCTTGGGCCGCCCGTCGCTCTGTGCGTGCGTTCAGCGCTTTGGCCCTGGTCGGCCTGGCGTTGGGCGCCGCGCCCGAGGGTGCCCATGCGCGTCCGACGACGCAGCGGAACAACTACTACTCGTACACCGACGCCGACGGCACGCTTCACGTCACGAACGTACCCAGCCGCAGCCGGGGATCGTGGCAGCTGTGGAAGAGCCTGGATGGCTCCCCGAAGCAGGCGCCAGCCCACGGGCGCGCCGCGCCGCAGGGCGTCGGTCGGACCGGCTCTGTGAAGTTGGGCGCCGAGCGTTACCACCGCTACGACACGTTCATTCGCGCCGCCGCGTCGCGGTACCAGCTGCCCGAGTCCCTGATTCGGGCCGTGGTACACACCGAAAGCAACTATCACCCCAAAGCGACCTCGCGTGCCGGTGCGGCAGGCCTGATGCAGTTGATGCCCAAGACGGCGCAGGCGCTCGGGGTGCGGGACGCTTACGATCCCAAGCAGAACATCTTCGGCGGCTCGCGGTACCTGCGACTGCTGGCGAACCGCTACAACGGGGACATGGTGCTGGTGCTCGCGGCCTACAACGCTGGTGCCGGTAACGTGCAGAAGTACGGCGGCGTGCCCCCGTTCGCCGAGACCCGGGCCTACGTGCGCGCGGTGCTTCGCCGCTTCTACGCGTACGAGCGACAGGCCCAGCTCGGGGCGGGCGCGCAGCGGCGCGGTCCAGCCCGAAACATCGCGCCCTGAGGGGGATCTCGAGGGGAGAAAGCTCGCGCTCGGACCCGCCGATGGGGTCCGCGGCCGACTGGTATGGTGTCGGGCCCATGGTCGAAGCGCAGCGCCACCCCGACGGGTTCACCGCGGGGGCTGAAATCCCCGGCGTGACCGCGTTCGCGTTCGCGCGGCTGCTCAACCCGCTGCCCGACACCGCTTCGCTGTCCCTCACCGAAGAAGGGCACCTGATGGTGACCGTCTCGGGCGAGGTCATGACGCGAATGCAGGACTTGCTGCTGTGCTCGGAGAACCTCGACGAGCGACCGCTCAACCGACGCATGCAGGGCCGCGCGGTCCCCGAAGTGTTCGCGCGACTCGTGTCGGTCGAGGGGCGCGGCCACCTCGTGCTGTCCAAGGCCAAGGAGCGCTTCTATCCGCTGCGCCTGCAGCGAGACCTGTGCTTCTTCGTCGAGGGCTACATCTGGGCGCTCGAAGCCACCTTGATGTGGGACGTCGGACGGCTGCCCGGCACGCGCCTGCGGACCCCGATCTCGCTGGTGCGGGTCGCGGGAGAAGGCGCCGTCGCGCTGCGAATCCCCGGCGAGCTCGTCGCTGTGAAGATCGCTCAGAATCGGCCCTATCGCGTCCGCGCAGATGGCTTTGTCGGCTGGGTCGGCAACGTGGTCCCGCACGTCGCCCCCGACGACGATGGGTTCTTGGTCTGCGAAGGCGAGGGGGCGGTGCTCGTCAGCCTGCCGGGCTCCCGCGGAGGCGACAGCCCGTCGTGAGCGCATACGAGGCGCTCAAGCGGGAGATCCTCAATCTCCCGAACATGATCACGATCGGTCGGCTTTTTTTGATCCCGCCGGTCATCTGGCTGATCGACCCGACCGACCCGATGCGAAACCTCGCCGCGAGCCTCATTTTCGCGGCCGCCTCGGGCCTGGACATTCTCGATGGCTACCTCGCGCGCAAGCAGGGCCTGGTCACGGTGTTCGGGAAGTTCGTCGACCCGCTCGCCGACAAGCTCATGGCGATGTCGGCGATGATCTACCTAGTTGTGGTGAATCTGCTGCCAGCGTGGATCGTGGTCGTGATGCTGGGGCGTGACCTCTACATCAACGGCATTCGCCAAATCGCGGCCGAGCGCGGCATCGTGATCGCGGCGGGCGAGGGCGGCAAAATGAAGACCGTCTTTCAGCTCGTCGGTATCTGCTGCGTGCTGGTTCGCTACGCCTACCGCGTCCCCGGGTTCGAGGTGCGGTTCGACTTTCACGCTGCGGGCATGATGTTCCTGTACATGGCGCTGGCGCTCTCTCTGACGTCGGCGGTCACGTACACGCTCGGGTTCCGCAACGGACTCCGAGGCAAAGCCTGAACGCGCCGGTACACCCCGCGCTCGGGCAGGACTTCGGCGCCGCCGTACTCGCGGCGGCAGCGAGGGGTGTGTACCCGGCGCTGTCTTGGCTCGACGGTGGCCCGCACGCGCGCAGCGTTGTGGGGCTCGAGCCGGTCGAGGAGTTGCGCACCGACGACATCCGGGCCCTCGACACGCTGCCGCGGGGCTGCTGGATTGGATGGCTCACCTACGAAGCAGGGACCGACGCGGTGCTCGGTCGAGCCCCTCAGCCGCGCGCGTTGCCCGGGGTGTGCCTGCGCCGTTTTGAGGGGCTACTGACCTGGGGACCCGAGGGCGTCGGTGTGCTCGGCGACGCGGCTGCAGCCGAGCGGATTGCCGCGACGCTTCGGGGCGTGGGTGCGGGTGTGGAGGCGGTGTGGCCGCTCCAGCGCCTTTCGGCACGGGTGGATCCACACACGTATCGGGCGCGCGTTCAGGCGGCGCTTCGCGAGATCGCGGCGGGAAACACCTACCAGGTGAACCTTTCGCAGCCGCTGCACGCGACGTGGACCGACGACGCGCAGCCGCTGCACGCTCGCGTCGCGGCATTGTACGGGGCGTTGCGTCGGGACACGCCGGCGTCGCTCGGCGGGCTGGTCTTCGACGGCGCGCGGGCCTTGGTTTCGAACTCGCCCGAGACGCTGCTCCACTGGGCCGATGGGGTCGTCACCTCGAGCCCGATCAAAGGCACGCGGCCCCGCGGCTCCACGCCCGACGAGGACGCTGCGCTCGCCCAGGCCCTGCTGCACAGCCACAAAGATGCGGCGGAGCACGTCATGATCGTCGACCTGGTCCGCAACGACCTGGGACGCATCGCGGCGCCAGGCTCGGTGCAGACCACGGCGCGGCCGCGTCTGGTCACGCTTCCGACCGTGCATCACCTCGTGACCGACGTGACCGCGCGCTTGGCCACCGGCGCCGGCTTGGGTGCGCTGATGCAGGCGTTGTTTCCCGGGGGCTCGATCACGGGCGCGCCCAAGCGCGCGACCGTGAACATCATCGAGCGTCTCGAAGATGTGCCGCGGGGACTCTACTGCGGCGGTCTGGCGTTGATCACACCCCAGACCGTCACCGCGAGCATCGCCATCCGAAGCGGCGTTGCCGATGCCGACGGCCTTACCGTCCACGGCGGTGGAGGCATCGTCATCGACAGCGATCCCGAAGCCGAGCGCCTCGAAACGCTCGCCAAGGTCCGCGCCTTCAACCGCTAAGCGTCTGCCCACGCCGCGCTGCCTCTTGGTGGTCCCGTCGCCGACGGGACGGAATGAGTGGACGCCAGGCGCGGCTCGCAGCGCGGATGAGTCGCCGGGAGTTTGGACAACTGATGCCCGTCGAAGGACCGCGAGGGCTCGGTCCGCCGGAGTCACGTCGAGTCGACGCTGCGGTTGAGCGGCATTCTGCCGAGGTGGCAGACTGCGTCCCTCCACCATCGCCCGAGTGGCTCGTCATGCTTGCCTCGGTCGGAGCCGTCGTCTTGTTGTGCTCAGCCGTGATGGTCACGCTCACGCTGCCCCGCGCCCATCGCCTCGACGGGGCGGGCGACGGCTCTCGCGGTCCATCCTGACGCGGGCGCAGCCGACCCTCAGTCGTTGCTAAGCGTCTGCGGCTGCAGCGGCGTCGCCGGCCTTGGGCTCGTTGGAGGTGGCGTCTTCGGAGCTGTCCTTGCCGTCGACGGCGTCACCGTGCCGCGTCAGGAAGATGAACAGCAGTCCGACGCCGACGACGAGGGCGATGTCGGCGATGTTGAACGTCGGCCAGACTTTGCCCTCCCAATAGAAGATCTTGATGAAATCGACGACGCCGTAGTGCAGCTCGCCGCGGATTTCCATCTGGCGGATCAGCCGGTCGTGCAGGTTGCCCAGCGCGCCTCCGCTGACGAGCGCCACCGCCATGAAGGCGGAGCGAAAGCGGGTGGGCATGGTCCAGGCCAACCGGGCCATGTACAGCAGCGCGAAGATCGTGACGGCGATGAACACCATCCGGGCGTACGAGGCGTCCCGCAGGAAGCTGAACGCCGCGCCGGTGTTGAAGCCGAACTCGAAGTAGACCCAGTTGTCGATGACGGTCTTGCCCGAGGCGTTGCGCAGATTTTCCCACGCCCAGGCCTTGGACCAAAGGTCGAGGCCGAGGGTGATGGCCATGACGACCACCGTCTCGATGAGTCGCTGCTTCCGGGACGGATCGTCGGCGCGAGTGGCGGGAGCGTCGGTCATGGCGGAGCGGGAGCATAGCGTACGGCACCCCGCGGCGCAGGATGACGATTCGCGCCGCGATTTCGGCTGCTTAGGCGACCGAGCGCGTTCTCCACAGCCCGAGCGCGCCGACGCCGACCATGCTCAGGGCGATCGCCTGCGAAATCGAGAGGAACAGCGGATGCCCCGGCGGGAGGGAAAGCGCCTGCGCGAGCCCGGGCACGGTCGTTTCGAAGACCCAGCCGCGAGACGCGTCACCGCGGAAGATCTCGACGAAGGCGCGAAGGCACCCGTAGCCGACCGCGTATCGAGCCGCCATGCGCCAGGGCGTCTCGATGCCCTTGCGCAGCCGAAGGGTCCACTGCGCCACGAACAGCGCGAGCAAGCCTCCCGCTTCATACAGCTGCGTGGGGTGCAGAGGCAGGGTCGTCAGCGCGTCGCCTCGGCCGAACACCGGTGCACCACCGGTGAGCACGACCAAGGCATCGGGGCCGAAGCGCACGCCGCCCCCCCCGGTGTGTGGCCCGCCCCAGCAACACCCGGCGGCGAAGCAACCCAACCGGCCGAACGCGTGGCCCAGTCCGACCCAGGTCAGACCGACATCCCAGAGCACACCGACCTCGATCGCGTAGCGTCGCGCCAGCCAGATCCAGCCCAGCGCCACGGCGAGCAAGCTGCCGAAGAACACGAATCCAGTGGAGTCGAGTGCGATGAGCTTGAGCGGATCGTTCGCATACACACCCGGCACGGTGAGCACGTGCACAATGCGCCCGCCGAGGAACATGCCCACCGCGAGTACGAGGTAGAAGTCGACCAGGAATGAGAGGCGTCGGCCCGGTGCGAGCCCGCGGTTGCGTGCGTCCCAGTGAATGAACGGCACCGACGACAGCCCGCCGAGCAGGATCAGGGTTCCGTAGGCGTTGGCCG
The DNA here is from genome assembly GCA_964432695.1 of uncultured Nannocystaceae bacterium. Lineage (GTDB taxonomy): Bacteria > Myxococcota_A > Polyangia > Nannocystales > Nannocystaceae > CAJXVA01. The sequence continues at coordinate 3,632 of CAYSPB010000164.1, read as the reverse complement.
TGCCGCCCCAGGGCAGCTCGAAGAGGTGCGGATGCATGAAGTCACCCCTGTCGTGCCCGGGGGCGGCGAGCGAGGCTGAGAATCAGCAGGCTGACGCCGGCCGCGAGCGCGACGTCGGCGAGGTTGAACGCGGGCCACGTATGCGACCGCAGCGAGACAACGATGAAGTCAACGACGCCGTAACGGTCGCCGCGGTCGAAAATCCACATGTGACGGACGACGCGGTCGTGCAGGTTGCCCATTGCGCCGCCCGCGAACAGACCGACCGCGACGAAGGGGAGGGCGCTGTGAAGCGGCAGGCGCGCGAGCATGCGCCCCAGGTAGAGCAACACGAACACCGTGATGGCGATGAAGACCGGACGCGCCGCATCGATACGCCGCAGAAAGCCGAACGCAGACCCGGTGTTGAACGCGAACTCGAAGCGCAGCAGGCCCTCGAGGACGACGCGCCTGCCGCCGCGGCGCAGGGCCTCCCATGCCCACGCCTTGCTCGAAAGGTCGACCGCCAGCACGCCCGCGCAGACCAGCAGCGACAGCGCAACGCGTCGGGCGCGGGATTTGGGGCCGGTCATGCGGACCGCAGCATAGCTGCGCGCGACGGACGGCGGGCGTCAGCTCGCGGATTCGGCGTCGCGAAGGAGGTCGTACAGCGCAGGACGGCGGCGGCGCGGCCACGCCGAAGATGCGCGGGTGAGCGCGCGACGGCCTCGGGAAACCCGCTGGTCCATGGCCTGGCGTGAAAGGCCCTCGAGGGCGACGGGGCGGGAGGCTTGAAGCTCGGGCAGCTCCACTCGGTCGTGGCCGAGTAGGCCGGAAAGTGCATTCTCGAGGAGGACGGACTCGGTGAGCCGAAGCTCTCGCAGGGCGGAGCGGAGCTTGGCTCGCATTGCGAGCTGTTCACGCACGTCGCCGCTGACCTGTCGCAGCTCGTCGGCGCGTTCGGATGCGTCCTTGGCAAGACTCACCGAGGCCGCTGCAAACATCACCTGGAGCGGGCGAACGCCGGGCAGCAGCACGTTCGGGTTGGCGAGCAGCGCCTCGACCTCTTCCCAGGCGATGTCGTCCACGTCGGCCTCTTCGCCGCCGAGCTGTTCGAAGGCGTCGCTGTGCCATGCCGCCACGAGCAGCCGGAGTCGGACCGACTCGAAGATCAGCAGTTCGGCCAAGGCGCGCTGGTGGTCGGTGGCGAGCGGCTCGGGATCGTCCTCCACCGGGTGGGCGAGGGCGGCGAGGGCTTGACCGAGCGCCGCGTTGCTCCCGGCGCGTTCGGGTGCCCGCAGGCCATCGACCAGCGGCTCGAGCTCGCGCGGGATCTCCACGAACATCGCGTCACGAAGGTCCTGGTGAAACTGGCGCAGCGCTTCGAATCGCGCGTCGCGCACCGCGTCGGCGAGGCCGAGTCCCTCCATCCGCGCCTGCAGCGCCTCGTCGGCGACGGCGTCGAGCTCGTGGCGCAGCTCGTGCTCGTCGACCGCCAATGGCCCGGATGCGAGTGCGCCACGAGCCCCGCGAGCAATGGGGACGAGGGCGGACGAGACGGCATCGGCGACGGTCGAGGGTTCCATGGGCAGCTCCGTGAAGGCTTGCGTTGGGGTTTAAGCACCCTGGCGACGACCGCAAGACCCTTCGACCTCAGTACGTCACCCGTGGGTCGGATGCTTCAGCCGAACGCCCAAATCGAGTTTGAGACGGGCATTGGACACCCGCTTGCCCGCGGGCGGTTCGGGGCCGACGGCCGCTTCCCACGCAACGGGGTCGAGACCGCGGGCCTGCGCGACGGCGTCGTACATCGCGCGACGCGACCGATGATCGTCGTCGACGACGTGCACGATCCCGCCGATGTGGGCAGGCGCAGCCAAGGCGGACAGGCTTGCCGCGACAGCATCGTCGACGTGGATGAGGTTGGTCGGCGCGTTGCCGGAACCGGGCAGGGGAGCTTCGCGTCGACGTCGATACACACGGCCGAGATCGCGTCCAGGTCCATAGAGGCCGCCGAGTCGAAGCACCAGCGTCGGGATGTCGTTGCGACGACCGTGCTCGAGCACGACGTCTTCGGCGTCGCGCTGGACGGCGCCGCGCGGGCTGGTGGGACGACCCTGCTCCGTCTCGAAGACCCAGCCGTCTCGATCGGGCAGGGCGGAGGTCGAGCTCACGTAGACGATCCGGGTCCACGGGTGCTCGGCTGTCGCCTCGAGCAGCCGCCGGGTGCCCTCTACGTACAGGGATCTCCGGTCGACCTCGGAGCTTCCCGGGGCGACTGCGATGTGCAAAGCGCTGCAGGTTTGCAGTGGCGCGACGTTGAGCGATTTCGAGCTCATGTCGAGCTTGTGCATCCGAACGCCGTTCGGCTGCGGAGGGCTCCTCCACTGACCGCTGCGGGTGGCGACAACCGTGCCGTCGCCGAGCGCTCGAGCCAGCGGCGTACCGAGAAAACCGCCACCCACGAGGGCGACCCGGCCCGTTGTGGGGCGACGCGCAGAGGTCTTCATGATGGTCAAACTACGTAATCTTCGGTCAATCGCACACCCAACCTGAATCGCGCGCGCGCGACAGCGTCAACGTGGTGCGACTACGCAACGGACACCGACCATGAAACCAACGAGCATTCTCCGACTTGCCCTCTCCAGCTCTCTCGCGCTCTTCTGCCTCGCCGCCACCGGCTGCGACGATGACGAAAGCGGCTCCAAGACCGTTTGTGAGCAGGCGGGGGACGTTTTGGTCAACGACTGCGGCTTCGAGGAAGAGGGCGGCAGCGGGGGCCAGACCGCCGCATGCGAAGGCGACGTCGCGGCGGCCGCCCAGTGCATCGTCGACAACCCGGCCGAGACCTGCGAAGCCTTCGAGAACTTGCTCGATCCCGAGTTCTCGAACTCGTACACCGAGTGCGCGACCGCGGCCGCGGGAGGCTGAGCATCGACAGGCGCGTACGGCTGCAGCATGCTGCGGCCGTGCAGCCGCACCGCTTCAGCATTGCGCCCATGATGGAGCGTACCGACCGGCACTTCCGGAGGCTGGTGCGCTTCGTGACCCGACGCTCGCTGCTCTACACCGAAATGGTGATGGGCAGGGCGGTCCTCGATGGGCGCGGGGAGCAGGACATGGGCTTCGACCCGTGCGAGCACCCCATCGTGCTTCAGGTCGGTGACAGCGATCCCGATCGACTTGCCCGCTGTGCCGCCATCGCTCAGGAGCGCGGCTTCGACGAGGTCAATCTCAACTGCGGTTGTCCGTCCGCCGCGGTGCGAGATGGGGCCTTCGGCGCCCGGCTGATGCTCGACCCCGATCGTGTCGCCACGTGCGTGGCAGCGATGAAGGCCGCCACGTCCCTTCCCGTGACGGTCAAACACCGCATCGGGGTCGATGACGTCGAGCGGTACGAAGACATGTTGCACTTCGTCGACGTCGTGTCGGCCGTGGGGGCAGACGCGTTCATCGTGCACGCTCGCAAGGCTTGGCTCCACGGGCTGAGCCCCAAGGAAAACCGCACCATTCCGCCGCTTCGCCCCGACGAGGTCCATCGGTTGGCCGGCGAGCGGAGTTCGCTTCGCGTCGAGCTCAACGGGGGAATCGAGAGCACCGACGCAGTCGTGGCCGCGCTCGAGCACGACACGCCCGTCGACGGCGTGATGGTG
>CAYSPB010000163.1:0-15331 GCA_964432695.1 uncultured Nannocystaceae bacterium | reverse complement strand
GCGAAAGCCGCTATCCTCAACTCATCAACACCCCAGCCGCACCGGCTGGACTTGCGTAACCAGTTCTCTGGAATTCCCGGGGCGGTTCAGTAGGAGCGGCCGCCCCCGATCAGCGGTGGATTTCTGACCGTCCTCGTGACGGTTTTCCTCTCCAGCGTCACGTTAGAAGTGCATGCCGGCGAACACGGGATGGAGGCCCTCGGGCTTCGACGGTCGAGATTGGTCGTGGCCGCACGAGGAGTCGTCGGTCCGGGCCATGGATCACCGTCCGCCCGGCCCGCCGGTGGATCAGGGCGACGTGCCCTGTTGTGTCTCCTGCGCTGTCGTGACCGCGATGGAGATCATCGGACGAGCGAACGACATCGAAGAACGACGCTCCGCGCTGTTCAACTACCACCGAGCACGTGAAGGCTCCCAGCGCCTCGAGTCGATCTCGATCCGAGCAGCGCTGCGGTCCGCGCAATACGACGGAGTCTGCCGCGACAACCTCCACCCACCTGCCGCGGGGCCCTTGGCCCCTACGTCGAGGCGGACGCCCATATGCGGCCGGACGCTGCCGCCGACTACGACGCACTGGACTACCGGCTGGTCGACATCGACCCCAACTGGAACACGCTCGGCTACTACACCCTGGACGGGGGCGACACGGCGTCGAACTGGCGAAGCGCGCTCGGGCGGGGGATCGGGATCGTGGCTGGGTTCTACGTCACTCCAGCCTACGAGGCGATCACCCGCCGAGAGGCCACGACCCTGACCGATGCGTCCGTCGGCGACCGGCGAGATGGACACGTCGTTGCCGTGGTCGGCTTTGATCGCGACTGGTTCACGATTCGCGACTCGCTCGGCGCTGACGTCGGCGAGAGCGGCCACTGGTTGGTGCACGAACGCGTGGTCCAGCACCGATGGGTCGCCGAGAGCTGGGCGGTGGCCGCCCTCGAAACACTCTGAACACTCCGAAGAACGCTACTCGCAATGAACAACGCTCGAACTCTACTCCTCGGTCTCCTGGTTTCCTCGCTGGCGCTGCCCGCCTGTGCCCGCGTTCACCGCGTCTATCCTCAAGCCGACGCGAAGAAGGGAGAGTTTGTGTACTACGCGCTGCCGCGTACGGTCGCGATCGCGACCTTCACGGCGACCGTCTCTGAGGTCAAGAAGACCCCGTCATGTGCAAGTCGGACCGATCTGATGCAGGAGCTGGGGCTGAAGCAGTCTCCGTACGAGGGCAAGATCTTCAACATCACCAAGACCGAGCTCTCGAAGCGGTCCGAGGCTGATCCGAACCAGGTCTATGCCGTGAAGCTCAACGGGCTCGGCACTCGCTCGCTCGGGTTGGAGATGAGCGCGACCGGCGTACCTTCGGCGGGTTCTTCGAAGGCCGAGGATGTCGTGATTCCGGCGGTGGTCGGCGCCGCGCAGGCCGCCGCAGACATCGTCGCGCCATTCCTGGGCGCGGGAACGCAGCAACAAGTCGCCGCTGCTCCTGCTTTCGACGCGTGCGATGCTGCCTCGAACAAGCTCAAGAACCTGCGAAAGCGACTCCTCGACCTACATAGCAGCCAAGGCGCCGAGGACCCAAAGGAGGTGCTCGAATACAAGGCTGCGAAGCTCACGGCACAGCTGAAGAAGCTCGAAGGGGCATTCACCGGCGTCGTGCCTGGAAAGTCGACAAAGATCGTGTGCGAATACACGCCGACACGCGATGAGGACGAGTCGACTCTCCTGACGTGGTCGATGGTTGACGGTCTCATCGACCCCCCTGCGACATGTATCGTTCCGAGCGGACTGGAGACCGACAAGAAGGCCACTCTCTCCTCCGCCGCGCCTGGCAATCCCCCCGCGCGTAGTAACCCCGAGCCGCTTCCCGCAGAGGCTTGCAAAGATAACCCGCAGCGACAGTCTGCCCCCACTGAGTGGCTCGCGAAGTGCTCGCGAGCACGCCTCAACGCCGCGCTGACGGATGAGCACGCCGTGTCGATTCGGCTGCAGGCGCTCAATGGCGACGTCTCAGCAACAGTGCCGCCTACCCGTGGCAAGAAGGACCAACGTAGCTTCTTCTATCGACGTCCGGCCGCCACGCGGGTATGGGTGGAAGACAAACGGACCTCGAAGGCCAAGCCGGCCCGGACCTCCAAGATGAAAGACTGGGCAGTCGCCCAGCGAGGAACCGTTCACTCTCTCCCACGGGTGTGGAGTGCGGGCAAAGTCGAGGTCTCGGTCGCATTCGACCCCGAGACCGGCGCGTTGACCAAACTCGAGATGTCGCGGACCGCGGCCGACCTGAGCGGTGCGGTCGAGACCGGCCGAGAGATCGGCGGCCAGCTCCGAAACGCGGAGATCACCGAGCTCGAGCGGAAGAAGACCCTGCGGGAGCTCAAGGAGGCCCTCGAGGACAACGACGAGGACCTCAACCCGCCCGAGGATACGGACCTCAACCCGTAGACTCGCGGACCGGCTTGGAGTGGGCGACGACGGGTCGTATCGTCGCCTTCTCCACGCAATGATGACGCCCGAGTCGAAGGCCCAACGGCGCGGCGACTGCGAGGGGGGTCAGCAAGCAAGAGTAGCTCACGAGGCTGGCCGTCACGGCCGATGACCACGGGCACGTCGCCTTTGGCCGGCGCGTGCGCACGGACCTCCAACCGAGGGCCGCTGAGAAGCTCCGAGTCGGTGCGTTTCTCCACCCTGCCTGGCGGCAACCTGTTGATTCCCGGTTTACGCGGTTCGACCGATAGACTGGGAAGTGGCCGCGAATGGAGAGGCGCGTCGGCGTCAGAAACCGCGTTGTTTCGCGGCCCCGTCAACCCGGGTCCATACGGCGGGGCGGCCAGCAACGGGACGTCGGCTTCGACGAACGAATTTGCAGCCCTCCCTCCTCCCACCAGAGCCCGCAGGACGGTGGAGTCCACGGTTCGGTCGAGGGCGACGACGACCTCAGCGCAACGCTGGCGAACTCGGCTGGCACGCTGCAACGGGTAACGACGGCAGCGAGGAGCGAGGACTTCGCGTTTCCCACGGGTCGAACGACGCAGGCTGGGGCCCGAGCCTGACGGAAGCGTGGGACTGGCGCGCGGGTAGCGAGCGCGAGGGGTACCCGGTCGCCGGCAGGGCACGATGATGTCGACGCCGTCGCGCCTGCGAGTCCGCGCCGCGGCTCACTCGCGGCGGGGTCGGCGGAGCGGCGCGACGGTGGCATTGGTGGTTGGGCGAGTGTGTTGGCGGCGGAAGCGGGCGAAGTTCGATTGGGCTCGGCGCTTGGCGGCGGCTTCGTAGCGGATCTGGCGGCGGCGCTCGAGTTCGGCTTCGTCGAGGTAGGTGCCGTCGGCGAGCCAGCGGCCGCCTTGCTCCCAGAGGTCGAGCAGGCGGGCGGACCAAACGGGCCAGTCCTTGGTGAGCGTGGCGGCTTCGAACGCGGGGATAATGCCGAGGGCGCCGAGGTGTTCGGCGAAGTCACCCATCGCGGCAACGTAGTCGGCGGGGTCGAGCAGGCCGCATCCGCCGAGCGCCGCGTTCCCGATGAGAACCTCGAAAGCGTCGACGTCGGCCCAGGAAAACGGCTCGCGCTGGGCCAAGACGGACGCTTCGCTCTCGGCCCGGAAGGTGGGAACGCTGATGACCATGGCTGCCGCATGACAGCGTACGTGGCCGTGGTCCATGGGGTCGATGCCCTGCCTGAGGAGCCACGCGTCCATGACCGGCTGATGTTCGGCACACCAGGTTGCGGGGTCTTGGTTGGCGGGCGAAGAGATCGCGAAGCGTTGCACAAGGCGTTCGTCGACCGACCTCACGCAGTGTTGCGAGGTTTTTCGTAGGGGGACAGGTCGGCCTAGCCGCGCATCTGTCCACTGTCCGCAACGAGAGGAGACGGTTGCATCTGAAAAATTCTCGGGGCCCGCGTCACACTGGGCCGGAAGCGGCATCGAACGAGCAACCGAGAGAAAGTCACACGAAGACGCTGAACGTTACGATCGCTGCCGCACTCCTTGCCCTGGTGGGCTTTGCCTCGACGTCGGATGCTGCCCCGACACGAAAGGGCCCTGCGCGGCATGGCACCCCGACGCTCAAGACGGACCTGCACTGCACGATCGAGGCGTTCAAGGACGCCGCAGGCACCCAGCCGCTGGAGAGTCATCCGGTGAACGTCACGCAGATGTGGCTGCGGCTGTCGGTCCGCAACGCAGGGCGGCTCGACGCGCGCGACGTGACGAGCGCGTTCCAAGTGAACAGGGACGGGACCACGGTCTACTCGTTGACGCAAACGACCGACCTGCCAGCGGGCTTCTCGACGAACTTCCCTCTGGTGAAGGTGAACACCCACCAGACCTCGACGGTGACGGCGAGGATCGACGTCGACACGGCACGGCACGGACGATCAAGGAGTTCAGCGAGCGCAACAACGCGTGCCGCTTTCGCGTGAAGTCCGAACACCTTCAATAGGCCCGACGAAAACGCTGCGGCACGTCCAGGACGAACGCACCGCAGCGCGGGCTCATGATCGTTCGGGGTCAGCCCACGATTTCGACGGGGCCGTGGTTGTCGCAGTGTCCGTCGTGCGGGTGATGAAGGTGCCCGTCGACGATGTAGTCGATGTGGTCGCCGTGCGGGACGGCCTCGTGCCCGCACCCCGGTCCATGCACGTGCGAGGGGTCGTGCCCGGTGCAGGCGTGACCGCGAGTGCACGCATCGGGGTTCAGATCGCTGACGGGCAACACGTGCTCGTCGACATGGTCGCCATGCGGGTGGTGCAGATGACCGTCGTGCACGTAGTCGACGTGGCCGTCATGCATGATGGCGGTGTGACCACAGCCGGGGCCATGGGTGTGCTCATGGTTGGGGTGCTTGTTGCAGTCGCTCATGGTGTTGCTCCTAGGGGTGGTCCTCGTCGACGTGCTCGATCGCGTTGCGAAGCAGCTCGATGACATGGTGATCCGCAAGTGCGTAGTAGATGTGCCGGCCGTCGCGGCGGCGAGAGACGAGGCCCTCTGCCCGCAGCAAACGCAGCCGGTGCGAGACGGTGGAGACCGACTCACCAGAGGCTTCAGCGATCTCCGAGACGCAGGCCTCGCGCCGCGCGAGCAGCTCGAGCGTTCTCAGGCGTGCTTCGTCGCCGAGCGCCCGGAACAACCGAGCGGCGCGCTCGATGGCCCGCGGACTGGCGCTGGGCTTGGGTAAGGCCTCGGTGTGTTCGCAACCGAGTTCTTCGTCATGGATCGCGGATCTCATAGTTGAAGAACTGTTCAACCATGAGAAATAAGGAGATCGGTGCCGTGCCGCAACCTGGGGGACGACGGGGGCCGGTGCGAGGCCCTGGACGAGCACGCACAAGCGTGCGCGCTGGCCGCTAGAGGATGCGAGAGCCGAGCGCGGAGGCGATCAGCTCGACGGCGAGCTCGGCCGTCTTGTTGTGGTCGTCGAGCGTCGGGTTGACCTCGACCATCTCCATGCTCGTCATCCGGCCTGTCTCGGCGAGAATCTCGAGCGCGAGGTGGGCCTCTCGATACGTGAGGCCCCCGAGCTTGGGCGTCCCGGTCCCTGGCGCAACGCGTGGGTCGACGGAGTCGATGTCGAAGCTGCAGTGCACCATGTCGCTGCCGTCGAGCGCGATGCGAATCGCCTCCTCCATGATCGTGGCCATGCCGCGACGGTCGATGTCTGCCATCGTGTACGTGTGAATGCCGGACTCGAGCAGGAGCCGGCGCTCGACGGCATCGATGTCGCGAAGGCCGATCTGGCAGAAGCGACCGGGGTCGAGCTTCGGGCCTGGGTAGCTGACGTCGACGAGGCGCGCCGGTCCCTGCCCCAACAGGCACGAGACGGGCATGCCGTGAATGTTGCCGCTGGGCGAGGTCTCCGGACGGTTGATGTCCCCGTGGGCATCGAACCAGATGACACCGAGCTTGGGTGCGCCGACGGGCTTGGTGCCTGCACGCCGGTGCTGCTCGAGCGCGAGACCCGACAGCGTACCGATCGCGATCGAGTGGTCTCCACCGAGCACTAGTGGAAAACCATCGTCTTCGAACATCGACGGGATGGCCTTCGCTAGGTCGACGCACGTGTCGGCGATGTGCGGCAGGAACTTTGCCTTGGCGTCGGACTCGGGCAGCGTCTCGGGGATCGGAACCTCGAGGTCACCGAGGTCGCGCACGTCGTAGTCGAGTCCCCGCAGCCGCTTGTGCAGGCCTGCGATGCGGATTGCCGCCGGACCCATCCCGACGCCGCGCCGTCCGGCACCGTGGTCCATGGGCACACCGATCACCTGAATCGTCTTGCTGGTCGACATGTGGCGTCCAGATCGTCGCGCTGCGTCCCCCCCGGCCGCAACTGGGCAGACCACCAGGCGCGTGTGCCAACGCGCGTCAGCGAGAGCGATCGCGAAGGCCGGGGACCTCGATGGTGCGCGGCTCGAAACGCGCGTGCAGACCAGGATGGAACGCATTGGCGTGCACGAGCTTGCCGAGGTGACGGTCTGTGGTTGCGATGATGCGCACGGCGTCCTCGCCGACCGGCGGCTCTCGCCCCGCGGGATCGAGCGCGCCAAGCACCTGAAGCAGACGCGCCTGCAGTGGAAGCGGAAGCTGGTCGATCGCGTCGAGCAACAGCGTGCCCCCACCGGCCCGCGCCAGCAGTCCGTGCCGAGCCTTCGCGAGTCCTTCCAACGACGCCGCGAGGTCGCCGAACAGCTCGAGCTCGAGCCGCGTCTCGGGACGCATGCCGCAGTGCACGCCGAGAAACGGGGCCTTGGAACGCGGAGAGGTTCGGTGCACTTCGAGCGCGAACAGCTCCTTGCCGACGCCGGTTCCCCCGACGAGCACCGCGGGCTGACTCGACTCGGCGAGTCGCTCGACCAACGCCCGCGAGCGAGCGAGCTCGACGTGACCTCCATCGAACGCCCCGAACGCGGCGACGTCGAGCGGAAGCGCGGAGGCGGTCGACGCCTCCACCGACTCGGCGGCAAGCAAGTGGTCGCCGCAGCGGATCTCATGGCCCGTGGGCACGAACGCCGAGGTGATGCGCTCCGAACCCGACCACACGCCGTTCTTGCTCTGCAGGTCGGTCACCTGCATGCCGCCGCGCACGAGACGGATCTCGGCATGCACGCCGCTGACCTTCGGATCGCGCAGCACCAAATCGTTGCCGGGGTCACGCCCGACCCGAAGGCACCGGCCAACCGCAAACACCCGTGAGGGCTTCCCATCGGCACGTGACCGAACGCGAAAGACGGCCCGGTCCGCCCCCGCGTCGTAGCCCCGAGCGCTCTGCGTCAGCATCAGTCCGTCGCTGGAGTCCGCAAGCTCATCCACGACTCGCAGTATCGAAGATCGTCTCGGATCGACCGAGCGAGAACCGGCCGAAAGGACAGGCCGGGGAGCGCCGCGGGCGCTCGAACGGCCCGGGGGAGACCCCGCGAACCCGGCAGTGCGTGCCCCATCCACCGCGTCGAACAAGGGGCCGCTCAGACATCGACGATCGCATCCGGACGACGAATGCGAAGCGGCACGCAGGGCCTCACGACGGCCTCATGCGGCTCTCGAAGACGGCACGCAACGCCAGGGTTTGCAGCGACACATGCGGCTGCTCACGACTTTTGACTACATCTGATGACGAGGCGTGGGGCCGTCCTTACGTCGACATCGCGAAAGCCGTTTTTCGAGTCCGGCCCAAGACGAGCCACCTCTTGCTGACAACTCCCCTCATGAACGTATGGGTACGAGAGAGCGGCACACGGAGCACACCTGCCAACCCCGTCTGGGGTGGCCTCGTCGAGAACGAGTCGAAGACGCGAGCGCAGACCATGAGTCCGAAGACGTCGAGGTCATCGGAGCCGCGGCGTTGTATCGCGAACATGCTGGCTTCGTCGCCGGACTGCTGCGCCGCCTCGGCGCCCGCAACGAGCTCATTCCCGACCTCGTCCAAGAGGTTTTCTTGGTCGTACATCGACGTGGCGGCTTCGTGCCCAACCGCGCTCGACCCACGACCTGGCTCGGGGAAATCGCCGTGCGGATTCTGTCCAGTCGCCGCCGCCACGAGCGTCGGCGCCCCGAGGACTCGGCGTCGCCCACCATCGAGGTGCGTTCCGGTGAAGCAATGCTCTCCCCGGTCCGCCTTGCAGAGTCGAACTTGGCCCTGGCCCGCGTCCAAAAGGCGCTGGAGTCCCTGTGCAGCAAGGATCAGATGGTGCTGGTGCTCTTCGAACTCGAGCAGCACTCATGCTCTGAGATCTCCCGGATGCTCGAAGTCCCGATCGGAACGGTCTACAGCCGACTGCACACCGCACGCCGCCGCCTGCTCGCCGCGTACGACCGCCGGCCCCGGACCGCAGCGCCCATCGCCGAGGCCTGCTGAGCATGAACGCGGACCCCGACCGCACGCGGCGCCTCAAGCTCGCCGCGAACGCGTTGGCCCTCACGCGCCCCGGCTTCGCACAGGCGTGCAGCCACCTGCGGATGGTCCTGCGTCTCGACCCTGACGACCTCGCGGCGGCGCTGCAGCTCGAAGCGCTCGAATCTCTCCTCGCACACGCTACGGGCGAGCCACCCACGACGCGGCGCGCTCGGTCCGGCTCGGGCTCGACCGGACGCTCGTCTCGTTCGACGGTGCCCTGGCTCGGACGTGGCGCATCCTCGCGCGACGGAACATCTTCGGGCCCGCGAACACGCTACTCCATTCCCAGTTTGCGGGCGCGCTTCCACATTCGGTTTCGAGCCGAACGCACCCAAGACGAGTCCACGCGCTCACTTGCACAACGTCTGCGAGAGACGGGACGCGCATGCTCCCCTCGCCACACCTGCGCCCAGCCGTCCGGACCATGCAAGGCGTGACGGCGACGGTGAGCGGGCGGTCGCCTCGCTATCTTCCCGGTCGCACGCCGGGCTGTGGTGCCTCGACGAAGTCGACCTCGACACGGTCACGCCGCTTGATCTCGAGGCCGACCGACGCCGCAAAGCCCCGCACCGTTCGATACACCTCGACCTCGCCGGCGCGCGCGTACAGCTTCGTGCGCGCCATTCGGTGCCGCGCCGACATGGTCCGACGATACACCCGGGGCGCACCGTACCCGCGCAACGACGGGACGCTGTGCAGTCGATACAAACCGTCGCGCGCACGGACGAACCCGAATGCGCACGAGCGTTCCGCACACGTCTCATCGAAGCTGACCCAGAGAACTTCGGCGTTCCCGGAATGCGACGCGTCCACCAGCGCGCCCGGCGTGCGCCGGCGGACCGAGACCGCGATGACCTCTCCGCGCGTGTCGTTCTCCAGCGTGCCCGCCGTGCTCACGTCGGTGACGTCGCCGGCGTGTCGCTGGTACACGGCAACGAACGAGACGTTGGGGTACACGCGAACCCGACGAAGTTCCGGATCCGTCACGCGCACGTCTTGCAGCTCGCGGTTCGTCACGTATTCGCGCGAGGCACAGGACGAAAGCAGCCCCAACACACTCAGCAACACAATCGGTCGTTCCCACATCATTCGGAGACGATGAACATGAGACTTACCCACTCTTCCCCACCACGCACGGATTTTCTCTCGAAAACGAAGCACCGGATGGCCGCGTGGACGGTCAGCACATTTTTCGCGACGTCCATCGTACCAACGGGTGCATCCGCGAGGCGCTCGGAATCTGCGTCCGACGTCGGACGCATCTCGGCCTCATTGACCCTCGATGCGCAGCGTGCGTACGAACGAGGGGACTATCTGCGTGCTGCTCGTGCCTACCGACAGATCCTCGATACGCTCCCCGAGTCGGAAGTCTACCAAGAAGAGCGGGACAACGCCCTCATTCTCGCGCTCGAGGTCTACCAAGAAACGTACGCCGCAAATGGTTCCATGGTGTCCGCATTGTGCGAAGCGTCTGAAATGATGACCCAATACGACGAATCGATACGGTCTGCGTATGGTGAGGACGCCCAGCCCAGCGTCTCCGCCCGTGCCTCGAAGGCCGAACTCGACCAGTCGCTCGAAACGGAAGCGAGGGAGCTCGGGCACGATGCTTGTGCGGCGCAGCCTCCCGAACCCCCGCCGGTCATCGCGCCCTCCCCTCCCGTCCGCTCGCACGTCGTCGACAGCATCGATCCACCCCGAGGTTCCTCGGGCGTTGGACTGATCGTCGGAGGCGCGGCAACGCTGGCCGGGGGCTTCGCAGCGTCCTCCATGGTGATCGTCGGCGGCATACGACGCGCGGATGCAAAGGACACCATCGACAGCGATACGGCGCCCGACGCCGCCAAGGCTTCCGCGCGCCGAGACCTGCAGCGAGCCGACCGGTTGTTGATCGCTGGTTCGATCACCACCGGCGTCCTGCTCGTCAGCGGCGGCGCAATGCTGGGCGTCGGAATTGCCAAGCGCAGGCGCTATCTCGCCGTCGCGCCCACCTTCCGCCGCGGCCTGGTGGGCCTGTCCCTCCAAGGGCGGTTCTGAGGGCCCACCCCTCGCTTCCCGACGACACGCGCAATGACCCCCGACGACCCTCATGATCCGCCGCTGCCTCCGCTGCCCGAACCTCCCGAAGACGGACTGACGCCGACCAACAAGCTGGTGCTGATCACGGACATCGTGATGGGCACGGCGAACGGCGCCCCCTATCTCGGCCAGATTGTCGACCCCGCCGACCTCCTCGCCCCGCAAACGGAGCCGATGGTCGAGGCCTCGCTGGAGAATGCCCCCGAGGCTCCGTCACCTGGGTGCATCGTGACCGTTCGGGGCCTTTCGGTGGCTCACGCGGGCGTATGGGCGATTTGCCCGCAGCCCCTGCCGCCGGTCGTGCCGCTGACGACGTGCCCGAGCGTCACCCTCAACGGCCAACCGCTACTCGTGGACCACGGCTCGTTCTTTGCGCTGCCTCCCGGAGGCGTTCCCACACCGCCGGAGGATCCCCAGCCCCCTCAGGAGCAGGAGCTCGAGCCGGAGCTGGATTCGGACGCTAAACCCAGCGACGACGATGCGAACGCCCTTTTGGCTTCGGACAGCCCAGGCGATGGCGCGGCTCTGCAGCCCGACGACCCAGATGCAATGACGGCCTCCGAAGAACGGTCGACGATGGAAAACGAGGTCGGCGCTGAGCTCGACCCCCTCGACCCCAGCGCCGCGGTCCCAACGGAGACGCTCCACTCGCTGGAGCTTCTCCAAAACTCCGTCTTCATTCACAAGGCCGTGGAGGAACGCCCGCCCGAGGAGGTCGAGGCCGCGGCGGCCCAAGCTGCCGTGGACTACGAGAGTTCTCCGGTCCGGACGGACTACACCGAGCCCACGCCGGAACTGGTCCTAGCCTCGCAGATTCCACCCGACCTGCTGCCGGACCTCATCCCGGCCGAGCTGCTGCACCTCGTTGGCGACCCAGTCGATGTCGCAACCGGCGCCGTGATCAGCACCGCAACCGACTGGCACTCCGAAAAATACGATCTCGCCTTCGTCCGAACGTACACCTCGCGGAAGCGACACCGCCGCGGCTCGCTTGGGTGGGGATGGAGTCATTGTTTCGAGCAGCGGTTGGAACGGGGAACGGGCCACGTCCTTCTCCGGGAGGGAGGCCGAACGATCCCGTTCATCGTCCCCACCGAACGCGCGCTCCGCATCGGTGACATCTTCGTCGACCCGACCGGCGGCCGAACGCTCACGTGGATGGGGGACGCCGGATGGCGCCTCCGCGATGCCAGCTCAATGCGCACCTTTCGCCGCGCGCATCGGAGCCACGGTCAATCGCTCGTCGACCGCTGGCGGCTTTCTATTCTCACGCGACCCGGCCTGCCGCCCATCGAGTTCGTCTACGACCGCGGGGATCGACTCCGCGAGCTTCGGTGCGGGGTCACCACCATCCTGACGCTCGGCTACGATGCGCGGGGGCGACTCGCATCACTGAATCACGGGCTCGCCCGATACGCGCATACGAAAGAGCACGACCTCGCCGCGGCGTTCGACCCCGACCGAGCGGCGCGGCGCTATGCGTACGACCGCCACTTGCTCGTCCAGGAAACCAACCGCCGCGGCGGCTCCTTCTACTACGGGTACGAGCATCAGCGCGGTCGAACGCGATGCGTGCGAACCTGGGGAGACGATGGGAGGCTTCATCGGGCTCTGGACTATCAACCGGGCCGGACCGTCGTGCTCGACAGCCTCGGCGACGCGACGCACTACGAACTCTCCGCGCTGGGAATGGTCACAGCGATCGCCGAACCATCAGGGCGGCGCACCGAGTTCGAATACGACTTCGACAAAGGCGTTCGGCTCTGCAAAGTCACCCGCGGACTACGAACCCGAACGCATGTTCGCATTCCCGACGCGAACCGCACCGAGCACGACGACGGCGATGGAGCGACGTGGACGTCCATCCATGACGACCGCGGCAACCTGGTCTCGGGTACGGATCCTCAGGGCGGGAGCTGGAAGTTCGAATACGACGGTTCCAACCGACTCCGCCGAGTCGTCGACGCAGCCGGCCACGCGTATCGTCTCGAGCACGGCGCGAACGGGACATGCACCGTGGTGGACCCACTCGGGCGCCGGATCGAGATGGTCCTGACCGAGTCGGGGCAGCTGGCCCGGCTGCAAACCCCGTGGGGGGAGGCGGGCCGCTTCACCTACGACGCCGACGGTCGCCTCATCTTCAGCGCAACGGACGCGACCCCGCACTCCGCGTGGCGATATGACCATGCCGGACGCATCGTCGAAGAACGTCACGGTGACCAAACGTTGACGTACCAGCGAGACGCGGAGGGCTCGGTCATCGCGTGCAATGGAACGACCTTTCGGCGAGATGCCTTCGGACGCCTCCTACGTAGGGAAACCGAGACGAGCGGGGTCGAATACGCATACGACACCGAGGACGGCTGCCAGAGCGCGACGGGGCCGCATCACCGCATCGAATTCGATCGAAGCGAAGGAGGGCTCGTCTCTGCATATTGCTTGGATGGAGGACCTCGAACGACGGTGAAGCGCGAGCGCGGAACGCACCGCATCCGGTCACTGTCCAACGCTGAGAACATCGTCCGCCTCACGTGGAGCAGTGCGGGGCGTCTCCTCGAGGCGTGCTCTGGGAAGGAGACCCGCAGGTATACGTACCGCAACGATGGTCTTCTGGTGGGTCATGCCGCGGACGACCACACGCAGACCATTGCTCGCAACGCGTTGGGCGTCGTCGAACACCAAGCCGGCCAGCATCACGCAGTCGTCGGCACGGAGACCGACCATCGCGGGTTTCGCTACGGCCTCGACGTCGGCGACGGCGGCCCTTCGCTCGCCTACCTCTGGTCGCTGCAGGGTACGCTCGACCGCGTGAGCGTCGACGGTGTATCGATGCCCGTACTGGATCGCGCCGACGCGACGGTCGAACGTGAGGCGCTCGCGGTCGATGAGACCGCGGGTCGCGACGCCCTATTTCGGCCGCGCGCGGCATCCGACGGCCGACCGCTCACCTGGGACGAGGACAAGCTGCTCGCGGTCGGGGACGACCTCGTGGTGTACGCCGCGTACGGCTCCATTGCGGTGGGCAGCGTCCGCGGCCAGGACTTTCGCCGTCGCGTGCCTGAGACCACCTACGACGAACCGCCGGCGTGCGAGGCCGTCCTACTTGCGCTCGGCATGACGCGGGTCGCGGCGCAGGATCCCCTCAATCCGCATACGCCCGCTGGGCTGCTCCACCGTGTCTTCTCGCGGAGAGTGTGGTCCCCCTCGATCCGTCCCGTGCCCGGCCGTGCAGCGTGGCAGCCGGATGATTGGCATCCAATCGAGCCGGAGACGGGAATCGGACCGACGCGCGTCACCACCACAACGCTCCTGCGATTGCTCTCGCCGTTTCCGCGTCCTTCCCTTCGGGCGTACGACGACGTTTCGCACCGCTAACGCAGCGCAGACACGAACGGGGCACGTCCCGCGCGCGAAGCGTGAAACGTGCCCCTTGCAGATGCCGTCGCCGCCAGACTCAAATGGCTTCGAGCAAGGCCGAGTCGACCTCGACGCCAATGGTATCGGCAATGATCATGGCCTGAACGACCGATGACCAGTCGGTAAACAACCCCGCCGCAAGCGCGATTTCTGGGATGGGGATCAAGAGACCGGTCACTGCAACCACTGATCCCTTGACGAGCTTGTTCAGCTCGAGAAGGGTCTTCTGGTAGTGGTCTTCGTGCTCCTTGGCGATCTTGATCTTCTCGTAGAGTCGCTTGAGGGTTTGAAGCGCTGCAGCCGTCTTTTTCTGAACGTCGAACTGCTTGTTCACGACGCGAGAGAGTGCCTTTGCAGACGACTTTCCGACTTTCGTCAACGCGACCTTCTCCGCTTCGGCCAACGCCTCCGACAGCGCCTTCTCGCGCTCGACCAACGTCTCGATCTTCTTTTGGCCCTTTGCAGCAACGTTCGTCAGCGCCACGAGCTTTCCCTCGAACTGCTCGAGCGCGCGCTGGGCGTCGCCCAAGCTATTCGTCGGCACCAGTGCGAACGCGCTTGCGACCATCTTCCCGACCTCGTAGGCGGTGTTGCTCGCCTTACATCCCTGCCGATACTGAGTCTCGATTTTCGAGATGCTGTCTTTGAGGTCGGATTCCGCCCGTTCGAACGACTTGGCCGCCTCGCGAATCTCGGTGAGGAGTGCGGCGAGAGCCTTCACGTTGCCATAGACGGCTGCGATCGCTCCGGGTCCGGTTCCCGGCACCGCGACCACCGATCCCAGGGTCGCAACTGCAACCCCGACCGTGCCCACCGAGATGCGCATGACCGTCTTGAAGCGGAACTTCTTGAACGCCTTGTTCTCCTTGGCACGGGCTGCGATCGCCTTCTCCGCCGCCCCCTTCATCGATGTGCCAGCCTCTGTGAGCTGCCGTTCTGCCACTGCGGGCCAGGCCTTGACCGCCGCACGCGCACCCGCCGGATCAGACAGTGCTTGCTCATCGAGCGCCCGTGCTGACTCAATGAGATCAGCAACACACACTTTGTAGAGCTTACTCACCTCATCGAACACATCGTTGGCGACGCGGTCGTCCTTCTCGACGAGTTTGTAGTTCGCCGCGTCCATTTCGAGATAGACCTCGAACTGCAACTTCGGAATCGTGATCGACTTGGGCTTGACTGCGCCCTTCACAATTCCGGTCACATCATTGACACAAATCGCAATCGACTGTTTCTCCGCATTCCACTTTTTGAACTTCAGCTTCATCTCGTTCCTCTTCTTCCATCAGCCCCCTATGTCGCGAAGCGTAGCGCCATGTAACACCATGCCCCATATCATTTACAGAATGCGCGCATTCAGACAGCAGCGAAGAAACACCATGAAGCACATCGCCTCGCCGGACATACAACGCCCACCACAAGACGACGAGCAGCTCGTGGTGCTAGAAGCGAACGC
>CAYSPB010000162.1:0-15348 GCA_964432695.1 uncultured Nannocystaceae bacterium | reverse complement strand
TGGCTCTGGCTCTGGCTCTGGCTCTGGCTCTGGCTCTGGCTCTGGCTCTGGCTCGAGCGGCTGGATCTCGCGCAGGTCGAGTTCGAGCTCGCACTGCGCGTTGCAGCCGTCGCCGTCGACCGTGTTGCCGTCGTCGCACTTTTCTTCGCCCTCGATGACGCCGTCACCACAGACGGGCTCGATCTCGCATTGCGGGGAGCACCCATCACCCCACCGCAGGTTGCCGTCGTCGCATTCTTCGACGCCGCTGACCCGGCCGTCTCCACACTCGGGCTTCATCCAGTCGATGACCAGGAACCCGCATAGGTGCAAAACCAGCGAGGTCACCAGGGGCGGTAGGACCTCGAGGTAGAAGGGACGATTCATCGGGAAGGAAAGGGGGCGCTATTGGCCCGCTGCGGGCTTCTTGGTGGCGATCGCGTACTTCTTCACGCCGGCCTCCCGAAGGAGGTCGATGAGACGGACCATCTGGCCCACGTTGGAGGCCTCGTCACATTGAACGATCCCCTGCAGGTCTGGGTCTGTCCCGAGCTTGTCGGCGATCGCTGCCTTGATCTCGTCGTCGCTTCCGACCGGCTTGGCGTCGACAGCGATCTTCCCATCAGGGTCGCACTGGATCAGGATGCTGGCACCCTCGATGGTGCTGCCGGAGCTGGCCTCGGGCTTGTCGATGGCCAGACCCTCCTGATTGGTGATCACGCTGGTGGTCACCATGAAGATGATCAGCAGCACCAACGTGATGTCGACCAGCGGCGTGACGTTGATCGCGGAGATTTCGCCGTCGTCGTCGGTGGATGCTCCAGCCATCGCTAGTCTTCCTTCTCGCCCTTGGCGTCGTCGGCCTTCGAACTCGAGGCGTTGTCGCCGTCTTGGTGCTCGAGGATGATCGCGAAGGCCGAGGTGGCCAGGCTTTCGGCGTGGGCGAGCGTTCGCTTCACGCGACGCTGATAGATGTTGTAGGCGACGACCGCGGGGATGGCCACGATGAGGCCCACTGCGGTGGCCACGAGGGCCTCTGAGATGCCGGCCATCACCGACGCGCTCTGCTCACCGCCGGGTTTCACCCCCGACTTGGCCAGCTCGTTGAACGCCTGGATGATGCCGAGGACCGTGCCGAAGAGGCCAATGAAGGGGGCGTTTGCGCCCAAGGTGCCGAGGAAGCTGAGGTTGCGCTCGAGGCGAATCTTCTCCTCGGAACGACCGCTGTTCATGGCGGCCTCGAGGGCAGCCTTGCCGCGGGTGGCCACGGCGACCATCTCGCCGATGATGCGGGCGCCCGGACCGGTGGTGTCGCGGGTGAGCTTGGCGGCCTTGTCGTAATCGGCGTCGCCGAGTGCCTCGAAGAGACCGCGGCGCACGTCTGCATCCGCCTTCGTCGCGCCTCCAAAGTACAGCAGGCGCTCGACCATCACGTAGACGCTGATCAGGCTCAGGACGACGAGCACCCACATGACCCACTCTGCGCCAAGCAGAGCGAAGTCCAAGAACTTCTCAGTGATGTTGAACCCCATGGCGTCGACCGCGGAACGGTAGCCGATACCTTCCCGAGGGGCCAGCGATCGGTGCGCCGAACGCCGGCCAAAACGGTCGTAGCCGGCAGTGCGTGGGGTCTACGTCACGAAGCGCGTCGGAGCCCGTGACACAATGACGCGTGTAACTCAGGCCCCGTCGGTGGCGGAGCCGTCACCGGGGCCGGCCGTCATCTTCAAGTACACGCGACAGCTCCGATTCGTGTCGTCGTTTTCAAGCACGTGCTCCCATTCCGCACGGGCTTCCGGCACACGGCCCGCTCGCCACAGGGTCACGCCGAGGTGAATCCGGGCCTGGAGGTAGTCCGGCGCGGACTCGCGGATCGCGATGAGTTCGTCGAGGGACTCGGCGATCTTGCCCAGGTCCCGGAGCGTGGTCGCGAGCTTGGTGCGGATGTCCACGAAGGTCGGGCAGACCCGAAGCGCCTTTCGATACTCCTTCGTCGCATGGTCGAGCAGTCCGACCGCCACGTAGGCGTCGCCGAGTTCGGCGTGCATGTTTGCGATTTTCCCGCGCACGAAGCTGTCGAGCTTGTCGAGACCGCCCGGCTCGCGCTGGCCTTGCGCCTGGGAGTACACCGCCTTGGCTTCGTCGTATCGCCCCAGCTCGTTGTAGGCGACGGCGAGGTTGAGCGCGGCTTCGGTGTAGTGCGGGTTGAGCTCGAGCGCAGTCTCGAAGGATTCGCGCGCCTTCGTCGGACGCCCAGCTTCGTAGTGGATCACGCCCATCATGTTGTGGACGTCCGCGAACTCCTCGTGGGCTTCGAGCACCGCTTCGAGGTGCGGCTTGGCCTTGTCGTACTCGCCTGCGTGGTAGTAGTCGCGACCGGCGGCCAAGTGGTGCTTGAGCTGCGCGTCCATGGTGGACGCGATCGTACACCGTCGAACGACTACCGCGAGGGGGTCGACGCGGAAGGGGTCGAAGCTGGCGGCGCGCTGCTGCCCTCGGGCTTTTGAGGCGCCTTGGCCCGGTCGGGTCGATCGGGGCGGTCTTTGTTGGCCGGCTCTTTCGGTGGCTTGGGCACCGGCGGGCTGCGGTCGGGCCGTCGACGGTTGGGATCGGTCGGCCCGTACGTGTCGTAGATGTACTTGAGGTAGATCCGCGACTGCTTGCCGTGATGATGGTCCGGATGCTGGGTCTGCAGTTCGGTGAACGTACTGCGGGCCAGCTCGATCTCGTCCATGCGCAGGTACGTGATTCCGAGCAGGAAGAGCACCTCGGCGTCGAGGCCGATGCCTGGGTACGTGGCGTGGGCGGTCTCGAGTCGGCCGATCGCAGCCTCGGGCTTGTCGCGGTCGAGATAGAAGTCCGCGACGTACAGCTCGTGCTGCAGCAACCGGCGTTTGACCTCGTCTCGAAGCTTCATCGCGTAGCCCTCGGTGAGCGTCCCGGCGTAGTGATCGAAGTAGTAGCGCAACTCCTGCATCGCCTCGCGCAGCGGCGTTTGGTCGCGCTGCTCGGGGGCCGGAAGCAGGAAGAACCCCGTCGGTGCGTTCATGAACGCGGACGCAGCGGCCATGAAGCTGGCCCAACCGTTGCGCGTGTGCTCGTGCGTAGGGTGGAGCTTGGCGAACTGCCGGAAGGCGTCCTGCGCGGTGATGTAGTTGCCCTGCTCGAACTCGGCGCGTGCGATCAGCAGCTCCGCCTCGACCGCGTATCGGGAGAACGGAAAGCGGATC
The DNA here is from genome assembly GCA_964432695.1 of uncultured Nannocystaceae bacterium. GTDB lineage: Bacteria > Myxococcota_A > Polyangia > Nannocystales > Nannocystaceae > CAJXVA01. The sequence goes on along the minus strand of CAYSPB010000162.1, from coordinate 12,139 downwards.
CGGACGAAGTCGGCGTACTGGATCGACTCCTCCCAGTCCTTGTCGCTGAACTCGCCGATCGCGAGTTCGTAGTTCTCGCGAGCGGTCTGCGCGTAGTCGGCAGAGAGGTCGGGCCCGGTCTTGCAACCCCCCGCCAGGGTGAAGGCGAGCAGAGGGGCCCAAAGATGGTGCGGTCGAAGTCGCACGGATTCGCGCGAACGTACGTTTGGCCCTTCGGGGTGTCAATGCGCGTGCCGCGACTCGCGCGAGACCTGTGGTGCCCCGCACGAGGCCTTGGGAAGAGTTTGGCGCGCTCGGGCGTGAGGAGGAGGCGGCGCGCGGTCGTGCGCGCACGCGCACAATTGCCGGATCTCCGGCCAGCTGGGGTACGCTCCGGCCCTCTCCACCGTGTCTGCACCACCGGAACAAGCGCGCACGCTCGGGGCGCTCCCCGCCATGGCGTTGGTCGCCGGCTCCATGCTGGGGATCGGGATCTTCATCGCGCCGCCCGTCGTTGCGGCGCAGCTCGATCGACCCGGCGCCTTCTTGGTTCTGTGGATGATCGGTGGCGTGTCGGCGCTGTGTGGAGCGCTTTCCGTCGCGGAGTTGGGCAGCATGATGCCCACCGCCGGGGGCGACTACCCGTATCTGCGGCGCGCCTACGGCCCGGGCTGGGCATATGCGGCCGGCTGGCTGCAACTGCTGGCCATTTTTCCAGGGTCGCTCGCCGCAATGGCCGTCGGCACGGCCCAGTTTCAGTTCCCGATCGTGTTGGGGTCTGCGTACGACGTGTCGGCCTGGTCGGGCATCCCGATCGACCCAGCCATGTTCTGGGCGGTGGTCATCGTGGTCGGACTCACCGCGATCAACCACGTCGGCGTCGTCATATCCGGGCGCTTTCAGGTTGCGATCACCGGCATCCCAATCGCGATTTTGGTGCTCGCCACCCTTGCCGTGCTGCTGACGCAGGGGACCGAGGGCGGTGCATGGACCGGCGCGGAACCGTCGTCGTTCGAGCTTCCTGGTGTCACCGCGATCGCGCTCGCGTTCTTGCCTGTGTACTTCGCGTACTCGGGCTGGAACGCCGCGATCTTCGTGGGGGGCGAGATTCGCAACCCCGCGCGCAACCTCCCCCGGGCGCTCGTCGGCGGCACGCTGGGCGTCACTGTCCTGTACTTCATGCTGTGTGTCGGCTTCTTGGCCGTGTTCTCGATGGATGACCTCGCGAACACCGGCGAAGCGGGCACGGCCGCGGCGCGGTCGCTCTTCGGCGGCCTCGGCGTGTTCGTGGTGACCACGCTGATCCTGCTGGCCATGCTCGGCTCGATCAACGGGACCGTGCTGACGGGCTCGCGCATTGCGTACGCCATGTCGCGCGACGGCCAGTGCGTTCCGGCGGCGGGCAAGCTGAGCCGCTTCGGTACCCCGGCGGTGGCGCTGTGGATGCAGGCGGGTTGGACGATCTGCCTGATGATGAGCCAGCGCTTCGAGGAGCTGGTCAACTACACGTCGGCCGCGATGCTGATCACCGGAACGATGACCGTGATGGCGGTCTTCGTACTGCGCCGCAAGCTGCCGGACCTCGCGCGGCCCTACAAAACCTGGGGCTACCCGCTCACCCCCCTGCTGTACGCCGGGTCGAGCGTGTTCGTGCTGGTGATGCTCGCCAAGGACGGCGACGCCTCGGTGTTCCTCGGCTTCGGCTGGTTCGTCGCCGCCCTCGCCTTCCACAAGCTCTTCATCGCGAGGCGCGCGGGGGATGCGGAGAGAGCCGACGATGCCGTGGGTTCGGTCGGTTAGAAGCGGCCGCTGAGCGTCAGCCCCGAGGTTCCGGTGCGTCTGTCGTAGGTCGGCGCGACCTGCAGCCGCCTACGGCCGCGACGGTGGCCCAGCGAGAGCGCCGCAAGGCTCAGTCCGGTGCCGGCCACCGCGACGCCGACCATGAACTGCGCGTCGGCGGTCACCATGGCGCAGGTCGTTTCGAAGCACGCCAGCGGGACCGTGTGTGCGGCGATCATCATCACGCCGCCGACGCCCGCAAGCGTCCAGCCCAGCGCGGGCCGCTGCACCACCGACTGGCCCCGAAGCGCGCGGACCTCGGCGGCGTGATAGCTCCCGTCGGCGAGGAGGGAGAGCCCGGCCACGGCTGTGAGCGCACTGGTGATACGGGCCGCCTGGTCGCCGTTCCAGTGGCTCCGCTCGCGGTCGAAGTCGGCGTCGGGTGGGGGGCGCTGCGCCACGAGGACGGCGCGGAGTCTCAGCAGCATGGTCGAGCCCAGGAGCAGTCCGCCGACGAGGAACGACCGCTTTGCACCTCGCTCGGTCTCTGCGACGTAGCGGGCGGTCGGGGGTGGTGTGGGCGGCCGAGGGGCCGGGGGCGCCAACGCCAGCGTGCCGACGAGCAGGCTTGCCGCGATCATCGGGGCTCCAGTGCGACCGTATAGGTCGGCAGGTTGCAGCCACCATCCTCGTCCGCGCAGCGAAGCGCCAGATCGACCCGCTCGGTGTGCTGCCGATAGCCGTCGGCTCGGACCCAGAGCCGATACACGCCCGGATCGAGGACCCCATCGACCGGGAACCGACGGGCGAACGCATCCTGAGCCACGACGGCTTCGGCATCGGCGATCGGGTCGCCCGTGCGCGCATCGACGATCTCGAACGGATACCCACCGCACTCATCGCAGTCGCACGCCGACGCAACGAGTCCAGCGAGTGCCGCCATCAGGGGCATGCACCGCTTCATCACGGACGGTTGTCGCGAGACAACGCGTTTGGATCCCTGGTCCGCCCTGAGGCGTGCGGTAGACCCCACTGGATGCGTTTTCTGGCCGGTTTATTGGTGGTCTACGTCGGTGTGACGAGCGTCGGATGTCGGCCGTCGAAACGTTCGCATCCGGGGCCCGCCATCGCGGCGACGTTCGACCACATCGTCGTCTTCGTCCCCGACGATGGGTTGCAGGCCTGCCTGTCGACCGTGTTCACACCCGCGGATGCGCTCACCTCAGACCATCCCGGGCAGGGCACGAGCCGACGCCGGTCGTCCCCTTGCCAGGGCGCCACCTGCAAAGAGACACTCGACAGCGTGAGGGGATGGACGATCGTAGGGGCGTTGAGTGGATGTTTGATGGGCGTTGCGGCGGCGTGCAATGGCACGGCCGAGGGAAGCTGCTCCATCGGTGCGCTGGACTGTGCATGCACGCCGGGCGGTGGCTGTGACCCCGGCCTCGACTGCGTCGAGAACGTCTGCATCGTGGTCACGACCGAGACCACCAACCCGACCGGTGCAACCAGCGGAACTCCCGACCCCACGGCCGGTAGCACGAGCAGCGACGCCACCACGACGCCGGTGTCTTCGGGGAGCACCACGGCCTCGGGCGACACCAGCTCCGACGATGGCGGGCTGATTCTCGACGTCGGTAGCCAAGATACGGATATCGGACCGAGCTCCGGCTGCCGGGCCATCGACATCGTCTTCGCGCTCGATTCCTCCGGGTCGATGATCGAAGAGCGCAACGCGTTGGCGGCCACCAATGCCTTCAGCCAGATCCTCGTCACGCTCGAAGGCCTCAACGGCGGAGGCATCGACTATCGCGTCGGTTTGACCACGGCCAACGACCATGGCTGGCTCGTCCCGCTGGGGTGGCTGGAGCCCGAGCCGTGGTTCGACTCCGAAGCCAACGAACTCGAAACCCTCTCCCTCGCGTTCAACGGAGCGGTCGGCCAGATTCAGAACCTGGGCGATCCGCCCACCGGCTGCGAGCACGCGCTCACCTCCGCTGTGAACTTGCTTGCAGGCGACACCTCGGGCTTTGTCCGTGATGACGCACTGCTCGTCGTCGTGCTGCTCACCGACGTCGATGACTTCGGCGCATACGACCAAGCGGGAGGAAACGAGTGTGGGATCGGCTGTGGCACCGCGCCCAGCAACCTCAACGCGCTTCAGACGCTGCTCGTCGATTCCGTCAAGGGCGGCGTCGAGGAAGCCGTTGCCGTCATCGCCGTCGCCGGAGACCCCACCACCGACGGCGGCCTCAACTTCTGCGGCCAACCCGGCAGCTGCGGCTGCAATGGCCTCGACTGCGGAGTCTTCCACGCCACCCGCATTTACGAGTTCGCCGACATGCTCGGTGAACGAGGCATCACCGCCGACCTCTGCGGCGCCAACGTCCCAATGGTCGTCGAGCAGGTCCTCACCGACAACATCGACCAAATCTGCCAGGACTTCGAGCCCGAAGGCTGAGCGGGCCTTGTTGCTGTGATGCGCTGCTCTGGGAGCGGAGCTAGGCGTCGCTTCGGTCCGGAAGCAGCGCATCCGACAGTGTCAGCGTCAGTGGACCGGGTACACCCTGCAGCGTTGCAGTATCGCCGCGGACCGTCTCGGCGCGCGTCCCCGCGAACACCATCGTTACGGGCACAGGAGTGCCATCAGACAGCCCGATGGAGACAGACACCGCGTCAGGAGCAAGGTCCGGCGCATCTGGACTGCGAGGCGCATCTGGACTGCGAGGCGCATGCGTGGAGCTGTCGGGTCCGGTTGGGACCGGGAGGAGCGGGCCCTCGGGTCGTGCCTCATCCGCCGGCCTTGGGGGAGGAAGGACCGCCTTGAAGGCGTATGTCGCGTTGCTCGGCAAGACGAGGTTGTCGGCACGGGTGGGCGTGCCGTCGAATGAGCCGCCCTGGTCGCCCCGTTTTGTGCTGAGGGTGTACTGACCGGTGAGAACCGGTTCGCCATCGTCGAAAACCAGTTCGACGGAGACGAAGGCGTTGGGGTTGGGGCGGACGCGCAGCACGTGCCGGCGACGGGTGCTCAAGCCCACCGAGCCGCCGAGCGCATAGTCTGTACCCGGATCGAGTCCGAGCATCCCCGATGGTTCTGCGTCGGCGGAGAGCTCGAAGTGCACGGTGCCGCCCTCGGTGAGGTCGTCGAACCGGACGGACGAACGACCGTCGAGCGTGACGTATTCACTGCGTCCGTCGGGCAGGCGAACACGGCCTCGAGCGCCGGCGTAGCCTTGTCGGTCCGCGTTTACGCACACGATCTCGATCCAATGCAGGCTCGGGTCCGTGCCGCGGTCGGCGTGGTCGCCGTCGCCTCTGCCATCGGGCAGCAGGTCGATGAGGTCCGTCCCCGCCGGGGCGTCGAAGGAGACCGCGGCGGGGGGGAGTTCGAAGAACGAGGCGGAGCCGTCTTCGAGTTGCTTGCGTAGCTCGTCGAATACCTCCGCCGTGTTCATCGTCGGGGGGACGAACAGTGCGTCACGGATCGCCCGGATGTTCTCGGGGGTGACCAGTTCGTAGGCCGCGCGTCGGGCGTTGAAGTATCCCGCCCAGCGCTCGAGGTCGCGCCCCGGCACCAGGTAGACCTCGTCCCCATCGAGGTTCAGCTTGATCGGGCGTGAGGCCATGCCACCCCGAGTGTCGGCGACGCGGCAGAGCCGGGCAAGGCCCCTGTCCTTCGGGAATGTGGGGGATCATTCTCAGGGTCCGGCCCGGGTGCGCCCGCGTGCGCCCGGTTCACTTCGAATGACACGACAGCTGCGCCGGCGACACCTCGAGCACCTGGCACGCGTCCGGGGGGCACTGCGCTGCCCGGCATGCTGCCCGCGCGTCCTCATAGCAGCAGCCGTCGACCTCGTAGAGGCATGTCCCCTGCGCGCCGCTCCACGGTGTCCCAACTCCGTCGCAGGCCTCGGGCTGTGCGCTCGAGAGGGCAGGGACGGGCCCCGTGCCGGACTCGTCCGGCGGAGGCCAGGTGGATTGCCCGCGACAGCCCGCGTGGACGAGCAATGAGGCGGTCATGAGCACGATGGCAAAACGCGAACGCGGCCGTCCTTCGCACGGCGCTGCGTCCCCATGCCCATCGCTATGGTCGTGAACGCACTCCATTGGAGCTCCGTGCGCCGTGCGAAGCGAGTGCATCTAGAGCCCGCAATCATCGACGTTGGAGATGGAAATCGTCTCCAGGTAGGTGTTGTCGGGTGGGACGCGGATGTGCTCCATCTCGAAGGTCAAGACGAGCGGGTCCGCGGCGCCGGCGATCGCCGCATTCCACTCGAGCGTGACGTCGGTGCCGACCTGGACGTAGGCGTCGGGTGCGAGGTTGAATCCGTCGACGAACTCGCCGACGTTGAACGACGAGAGGGTGAGTGTGATCTCGCTGTCGGTGGACAGTCCGCTGAAGGTCAGGGTGCCGAGCCCTGGGCTCTGATCGACGTTGTGCCTCCAATGGAGCAGGCCGTCATCGAGGTCGAGCGTGCCGCCGACGGCCGCAGTGCCGTCGACGAAGACGGTGACCGCCGGGCATGCTGCGTCGGAGAGCGTTTGGCCGATCCCCGCGCCGTTGTCGTCGTCGTTTTCGTCGAAGGAGATCGTCGTGTGGCAGATGCCGCCTTGGCAGTCGCTGGTCTCGCAGTCTCCATCGTCGACACAGACGTCACCGGTGGTGCATGTCGCACCGCATGTTCCACCGCAGTCGACATCGGTTTCATTGCCGTTGAGGACGCCATCCATGCATGAAGGCGCGGCACAGGTGTTGGTGGTGGGGTCGCAAACGAGCGAGATGCAGTCGTTGCCCAGAACGCAGTCGTCCCCGTCGCTGCAGGGCTGGCAGGACCCACCGCAGTCCACGTCCGTCTCATCTCCGTTGAGCAGCCCGTCATCGCAGGCGGGGGCGTCGCAGGTGCCATTCCCGTCATTGCAGCTCAGCGAAACGCAGTCGCCGTCGAGGATGCAGTCTTCACCGGTGTCGCACGCGGCACACTCGGGGCCACCGCAGTCGACGTCGGTCTCGCCTCCATTGAGGACGCCATCGTTGCAAGAGCCCGCTTCGCAGACGAGTGCACCCGGGTTGCAGAGCATTGACAGGCAATCGTCTGCTTCGAGGCAAGCGCCCCCGTTGTCACAGGGCGAGCAGATGTCTCCGCCACAGTCGATATCGGTCTCGTCCTGGTTTCGAACGCCGTCGTCGCACGACGGGGCCGAGCATGTGTTGTCCGCGGGGGTGCAGACCTGGGACGTGCAGTCTTCCGCTTCGAGGCAGTTCTCTGCGTCGTCGCACGGACCGCAGGTGTATCCACCGCAGTCGACGTCGGTCTCGGCACCGTTCTTCACGGCATCGAAGCAGGTCGGGAGCGTGCAGGTCTCGAGCAGGCAAAGCGTGGTCGTGCAGTCGGTGGCGAGCACGCAGCTCTTTCCAACGTCGCAGGGATCGCAGATGTCCCCCCCGCAGTCGATGTCCGATTCTCCTCCGTTCCTGACGCCGTCGTCGCAGGTTGGCGACGTACAGACGCCGCTGTCGCAGCGCATCGCGTCGCAGTCAGCGTCGGTACTGCATGTCTCTCCATCGACGCAGGGGGCGCAGCTGGGGCCGCCGCAGTCGAGGTCGGTCTCCTCTCCATTCGGGATGCCGTCAGCGCAGCTGGATGCCTCGCACTCGAGATGCTGCGGGTCGCATTGTGCCGACTCGCAATCCGTGCCCACGGCGCAGTCCTCTCCGAGCATGCACGGGTCGCATTGGGGACCCCCGCAGTCGGTGTCCGTTTCATCCTGGTTGAGGACTCCATCGTCACAACTTGCGGTGGCGCAGGTGTCGTCGGATCCACACGCGTTGGAGATGCAGTCGGTCGAAGTGGTGCACCCCTGACCGTCGTCGCACGGGGCGCAGTCCGTGCCGCCACAATCGACGTCCGTTTCGGACTCGTTCTGCATGCCGTCGGTGCAGTGTTCTGCGATGCACTCCCCTGCGTCGACCTCACAGAGCAGCGACGCGCAGTCGGCCAACTCGAGGCAGCCGCCTCCGACGGGACAAGGGGCACAGTCTGGGCCACCGCAGTCCACGTCCGTCTCCTTCCCGTTCGGAGCACCGTCATCGCACGTCGGGTCCGCGCACGTCCCCATCGCGAGGTCACAGACATAGGCTTCGCAGTCGAGGAACCACTGGCATCGGTCCCCTGGAGGGCAGGTTGCGCCACAGTTCCCTCCGCAGTCGATGTCGCTTTCTCGAGCATTGCTCGCGTCATCGTCACACGTCGCCGAAGGGCCGCCGCATCGACCGTCGTCCTCGCAGGTCACCGTGATGCAGTCATCGTCGACGCCACAGCCTTGTCCCGTCTCACACTTGGTTTGGCAGCCCCCTCCACAGTCGACGTCCGTTTCGTCGCCATTGCGGATGCCATCGTCACAGCTGGCGTTCTGTCCGTCGGTTGCAGCCCCGGTCTCCGGCTCTCCGGTGGTCGCGTTCGCCGAGTTCGCTGCCGGGCATTCGGAAGCCTCGCTTTGGAGCAGCCCGTCGTCCAGACAGGTGCTGGCGCATCCGCCCGTAGCGAGGCTCAGTGCTGCAACGCTACTGCCTATTACCCACTTCATCATGTTCTTGGTCATTGCATTCATCCCTGATGTCCCCCTGTCGCTTTCGGACGAGTGAAGGTCGTTTGACGGTTCCGCGCTCGTCCCGCTCTTGCCGTCTGGTCATGTCGAGTCTGGCGCCACCCCTGTCGCCGATCCTTTAGATGCGCTCCGTCATGTCGAGGCGAACCGCCGAGCTGCTCCAAGCTGCCGGGACGTGCCTTTCGAAGGACGACGCAAGCGCGGGTCACCACGCTCGATGCAGGAGCTCGGAAAGGAGCTGGGCATACGACGTCGCCCGGACCAGGGATCGAACGTGGATTGAACCATCGAGCTGAAGTGCGATGAGTTGAAAGTGACTCTTGCGGCTCTGCTGGGTAGCCGCTACGGGGTGGCTGTGCACTCATGGCATGCCATTCACGTGCCGAAGCTTCGTCCGCATTGTTCACGAGGGACTCGCCCGGGGACTCCGAACGTGAGTGGGTGAAACGTGCCTCTGCGGGTCGTTCTGCCCCGCCGTTTTTTGTCACTCGCCGTCCTGTTGCCGTCCGGCATGTCGACGTGGCCGCTTTGCTGGCCACTGGCAAGAGGTCTGACCTACTCGAGGACTCCGGGCAGGGCCCAGGCCGCAACGGAGAACGTCACGACGAGCGCGGCCAGGAGCGCCCACTTCCACCCTTGGGAGTCTTCGACGGCGGGTAGGTTCCGCTGCGTGGGAAGCCGAGGGGCTGTCTTGACTGTGATCGCGTCCCAGGGCGGTTCGTCCTGCATCGATCAAACATGACTGGTTGTAGACTCACCTTCGACTCAGAGTGCGCTCGCGTGATTTCTGTAAACCGCTATACCCGCGCTTCCGCAGAGGATCTCTTCGGTCGAGACGGGTCGCGCACGAGTTCGCGCAGTCGGTAGCTCGGAGACGACCGGGTCGAGAGCGCTCCCTCCTCCGTGACGGAGGAGCATGTCCGGTGAGAGGGAGCCGCGTGTGGGCGCGTTTCCGGCCGTGCCCCGCGATTCCCCGTCCGCGGCCCCGGCCGCACGCGGGAAGGCACGGCCGGGGCGGGACAACGGGTCCGGTCGGCGGTGGACCCGGCGGCGGATCGCCGCGTTCGGGAGGATGCGGCGATGTACCACGATGGTGCCGTTCCCGTTGGACTTTGATGCGACTTTTTTTTTCGTGCGCCTGCCCTGCGCCCGTAACCCGGCCGACCGCTTTGTGCACGTTGAATGTGATGTGCTCTTCCGCGGGGATCGTCGAGGTATCGTGATACCAAGCAAGACTGGCGAGAAGGGGGGACCTGGTGTCGTGTTTGTCATTGGACGCTCCAGGTGTATGTCTCGAGCCGTGGCGTCCCCGAGCGTGGGCGCTATTCGCTGGATTTCGGGCGGTTTACGGGCTTGTGAGGCCTTCCGCGTAGGCGAGCGAGGATGAGGACCCCGATGGCGGCTCCGAGGAGAAACATCGGTCGGGCAAGCGTGTGTTTGTGGGGGTGAGACCGGGTCCGCGACATCGGGAATCTGCGCCGAGTTTGCACAGTGAAGTGGTCCGTACCACGGACCCTCGGAGGTTGACAGTATCCTCAAAAGGGCGTGGGCCGTTGGGATTGATGGCGGTCGCTGACCCGGCGCAATGCCCTATGGATGGTGGCAAGTCGTTTGTCTTGTATGTCTCTCAGGGGCATGTTTTTAGTGGGACGCGCGAGGCCTTCTTGGGGGCATTGCATGTAGGCGTGCGTGGGGCACACGCGAGCACCTTCGAGCCGTGCTGTGTCGCGGCGCCCTTCCGCGGAATGGTTTCGTGTCGTCGAGCTCCCTACACAACCGGAGATGCGGCTGTCTTTGGGGTCCGTCGGCCTAGGGAACGACGCCCCATTGAGTATTTTCTCACCTCACGGGATGAAAGCCGCGGATGTGCGGCTACGCTGATCATCCAATGAGGGACGAACATCAGGCAGGCTTGGGAGCGGAAGGTGAAGCTGTCGAGTCCGGTGCGCCTCGACGGTTCGTGCGACTGCAGACCGGGATCGTGCTCGTCGTGGGGAGGAGTCCCAAGGGGAACGACGCGCAAGGCGAGGCGGAGCAGTCTTCGCCTCGCGAGGCGCTCTGAAGCCACTAAACCCCCGGTTCGTCATCGATTTCCAGGTCCATGACCGGTATCGGACGCGCGAGCGCGTGAGGCCTTCCCGCTGGCGAAGTGCCCGCGTTCCGCTCTGTGCGGTGGACGCGGGCGGGACTGCTAGAGCTGGTGGAGCGGGGTCTGAAGGCGTTCGGAGCCGATCCGCTGCTCAACGTCCCTCAGCGAATAGGGGATGTCGATCGTGCCGTCGTGGAGGCTGAGCATCAGGTCGCCGAGCATGCCTTCGAGCTTGCTCAGCCTCGACTCGTTCATTTCCCGCATCTCGAGCAGGCAGTCCCGGGATGTTCCTGGGGTTCGCTGGATATGTTCGACAAGGTTTTGCACGCGCCAAGGAGGCAGGTCCGAGCAAGTCTCTGTGGTCATGGCGGCGGAATCTACAGTGCAGCTCCATTGTCGCCAACTGCGCGTTGGGACGGGGAGGGCAAACCATGTGTATTTCGGCATCGCGCGCAATATTCATGGAGGGTGACACTTGATGCGAGCACGTCGGTTGAGCCGAACGTTTCGACGTCGTTCGGCGCGGAGAGTTGGGGGCGGCTCGGGTTCGAACGTGACGCTCCGTGCCGATCATGGTGATGCGTCCTTCGTCGAGGGTCGTACGTTCGACGTGGTGCCAAAGAGCGTGACGTCATAACCCCACGATGTCGTTCCCACCACGTTGTGCATTCGATTGCGCTTGGGCATCGTGCGTTCGAGACAAGCTCTCGACGCGGGCTGAAGCTACACTCCCGGAGCTTGGGGGGGACCCAACCCAAAGCCCCCCCTCGAGCCCGGAACTCCACCAATGCTCTCGACCCGTCCGATCAAGCACGCGCTCGCACTCTTCGTGCCCATGTTGGGCCTGTCTGGCTGCTTCGAAGATGTTGGTGCGCTTCCCGGTGGTGTCACTCCGGGCACGACGTCACTGAATGACTCGGCCTCACCGGGCGACAATCCAGACAGCGATGGTCAGAGTGATCTCTGTTTTTCGTTCAACTGCGAACGTGACGCGGACTGCGGGGGCTGTGATGCGGGCAGAAGTCTCTGTGACCTCTCCGAGAAGCGCTGCGTCGCCTGTGATCCCGACACCGGGATGGGTTGTGAGGGCGGTGAAACGTGTACCGAGTTCGGCGCGTGCGTGCCCGAGGGGCTCTCCTGCGACGTCGATGATGCCGACGGGCGCCGGCGCATCTATATGAAGCCATTGGGCCTCTTCCTGCTGGCTGCGCAGCGTGTGCTCCAGAGCATCAGGTTTGTGCCGCAGGCCGATGCGTGATGTGTCGTGGTGACGCGACCGACGCCTGCCAGTCCACCGAGAGCTGCGTCGGCAATGAGTGCGTCGCAAAGTGCCCGACCGAGTGCAGCTCGAACGACGAATGTGGTGAGTGCACGACCACGGACGAAGACGCGCCGCCGCCAGCCGCGTGCCAGAACCGCCCGTGCGCCGAGTGCTCGAACACCAGCGCCGTGCCGATCTCATGCCCCGCGGGGGAGTTTTGCTCGGACCAGGGGGTCTGCGTTCCGCTGTGCGGCATCCCGGGCCAGAGCCCGGGCACCTGCGAGGTCGATGCGGACTGCGTTGGCTGCCAAGGGGACAACACCAGCTGCATCAAGCCGGTGAACGACGACCGCGGTGAGTGTGGACCCACGGCGTCGGGCTGCTCGGACCTCGGCGAGGGCGTGGTCGTGCTTCCGGAGCCCTTT
>CAYSPB010000161.1:0-15366 GCA_964432695.1 uncultured Nannocystaceae bacterium | reverse complement strand
CCCTGCGCCGAGAGCCGACGGTGCATCTCCCAGAACTTGCCCTGCGCTCCCGCGGCGAAGGCCGCCTCGGACGCTCGCTCGCTGCCGGGCAGGGCCTGCACCGTGTATGAGCGGAAGACCACGCGGAGATCGGCCCCGTAGTCCTCGACGAGGTTGTCCATCACCTTCCACGTGCGGCCGCAGGGCGGGCAGGCGTAGTCGGAGAACAGGACGATGGTCACGGGCGGCGGGTGGCCGCCCAGGGCCTGGTCGTCGTCGAAGGGCTCCACCTGGTGGCGCTCGCCGTCCATGTGGGCCCGAGGGTGAGCTTCCTTCTCGGTCTCGGTCCGACAGGCCGGGGTCAGGCCGGTGACCGCCACGAGGGACGCCACCAGGGCCCAGGACCACAGCCCCCGACGCGACGACGCCCCGCCGGAAAGCCGGTCGGGGCGAACGAAGCGATCTATGGAGCGGGAGACGAGATTCGAACTCGCGACTTCAACCTTGGCAAGGTTGCGCTCTACCAACTGAGCTATTCCCGCAACGGGACGCGGATAGTGTCCCCAACCCGCCGCAGAGTCAACCCTCATCTTCGATTTTTTTGTCGCCTCGTGCGATTATGCATAAATGCGCATGTGCTTCTGGGTCGCGTTGCGCTTGCACCCCCACGGGCGTCGAAGTAGAACGCCTTCAGGAGCGACGAAAAAGCGGTGAATACGGACCTCACACGCATCGGAATCGTCGGAGCAACCGGCTATGCGGGCCAAGTGCTCCATGCGCTACTCATGCAACATGACTGCATGGAGCCTATCCTGGCTTCAGACCGGGACCCCACCGACGATGCACTTGCGCGGTTCCGCGAATGCCGCGTCGTCGCGCTCGCCATCCCCGACGGTCCAGCGCAAGCCTGGGCAACGGCCTTGACCGAGCGCGGGATCGGCGTGCTCGACCTCTCCGGTGCCTACCGGCGGACCGACGGCATCCACTACGGCGTGCCCGAGCTGTGGGGCGCGCCCCCAGCCGACGCCAGTATCGTCGCCAACCCTGGGTGCTACCCCACCGCCACCCTGCTCGCGCTCGTCCCGCTCCTGCGCGCCGGTGCCATCCAGACCGCGCCCATCGCGGTCGTCGGCGCCAGTGGAACCTCGGGCGCCGGCAAGAGCCTGCGGGACGATCTCCATTTCAGCGCGCTGTTCGGAAACACGTTCCCCTACAAGGTTGGAAGCCACAAGCACATCCCCGAGATCGCGCGGCATCTCGGGGCGCCGATCAGCTTTGTCACCCAGCTGCTTCCGATCGTCCGCGGCATCTTGGTCACCGGGTTCGTCACGCCCACCCGCGGTCCGGCCCACGTGCTCGAGACGCTCCGGCACGCCTACGAGACCCATCCCTACGTGACCGTGCTGCCTGAGCCCGGCCCCGGCCTCGGCGTTGCCCATGTCGTGGGGTCGCACCAGGCCGTTCTCGCCGTCGGCCCCAGCGCCGACGGTGGCCAGGTCCCAGTGTTCAGCGCGATCGACAATCTCATGCGCGGCGCCGCCAGCCAGGCGCTCGCCAACCTCAACCTTTGGTGCGGCCTACCGCTCGAGACTGGCCTTCCCCAACCCCTGCAGCACGCCGGCAACGTCGTGCCTCCCATGACGCGAGCCCTGCAATGACCGACTCCAACTCCCCCGTTCACACCGAGATCGAAGACCTCTACGTGGTTCCTGCCGGTTTCCGGTTCGCCGGGTCCCGCTGCGGGATCAAGCACGCGCGGCCCGACCTGGGGCTGCTCGTGAGCGAAACACCGGCCGTTGCCGCGGGGTGCTTCACCAAGAACAAGGTCCGTGCCGCGTGCGTCGAGCGCAACGCGTCGCTGCTTCCGGCCGACGGCGTACGTGCACTCTTGGTCAACAGCGGCAACGCCAACGCGATGACTGGTGCCCTCGGCACGCAAGCCAACAGCCGCATGGCAATCGCCGCTGGACACGCGCTGGGAACCGACCCCGACGCTGTTCTCACCGGCAGCACGGGCATCATCGGCGTTCCTCTGGCGATCGAGCTCGTCGAGGAATGCACACCGGACCTGGCGACCAAGCTCGAGACCGACCCGCGCACGTTCTCCAAGGCGATCATCACCACCGACACGCACACCAAGGTCGCGCACACGCAGGTCACGCTGCCCGGCGCCGACAAGCCGATCCGCCTGCTCGGCGTCGCGAAAGGCTCGGGCATGATTCACCCGAACATGGCGACCACGTTCGGCTTCGTCGTCACCGATGCTGCGCTTTCGCCGGCACGCCTGGACGCGCTGCTTCGCAACGCGGTCGACGAAACGTTCAACTCGATTACCGTCGATGGCGACACCTCGACCAACGACATGGTCATCGCCATGGCCAACGGAGCATCAGGCATGCACGCGGAGGGGCCCGATGCCGAGGCGGCCTTCGCCCAGGCGCTCGATGGCGTGCTGCGAGCGCTGGCCAAGCAGGTCGCGCGTGATGGCGAGGGCGCCACCCGGTTGCTCGAAGTCGAGGTCACCGGTGCGCCGTCCAAGGACATCGCCCGCGCGCTGGCCCGTGGCGTGTGCCGCAGCAACTTGGTGAAGTGCAGCGCGTTTGCGGGGCAGCCCGAGTGGGGTCGCGTGGGCATGGCGATCGGCCAAATCGCCGCCGAAATGGACCTCGACGTCGGACCCGATGCGATCAGCATCAGCGCCCAGGGCACGCTGCTGTACGACGCAGCCGGGCCCAAGCTGGGGCACAACTCCGCGGCGCTGCGTACCGGACTGCAACAGACCGAAGTCCGCTGGACCATCGACCTCGGCTCGGGAAAGGCCAGCTCGATCGCGTACGGATGCGACATGAGCTACGACTACGTTCGCATCAACGCCGACGAGTCGAAGCAGATCGAAGTGACCCGTGCCGGGGGCGTCACCCGGAACCTCACGCTCGCCGCCTACTCACCCCGCCTCAAGCACCAGCTGCTGTGTGAAGGACTCTCATACGTGCGCCGTTTCGCCGGGCTCAAGGCGATGGTCTACCTTCCGCGCAACGAGAACCTCGGCAATGCGGTCACAAGCCTCGCCAACGACCTCGAGCTGTGCCTCGACGCCGGCCTCAAGCCGCTGGCCGTCCTGCCCAGTCAAGCCGCGGTCGAGACCGTCACCGCCCACATGCACGAGTCGGGACACTTCGCAGCTGCGGTCTCACCCGACCCGGTGAGTATTCGGAACAAACTCGACCGTGGGCACCTGTGCCTGCTCACGCAGTCCTCGCCGGCTCCCGATGCGGTCGTCGATCTCGCGCTCAAGCTCGGGATTCAGAAGCTGATCGTGCTGGCAAGCGAGCCGGGCCTGCGCGACAAACACGGCCTCGTGCAGCGCCTTTCGCCCGACACCTTTCTCACCGGACTCGAGCGCGGCCGCTTCGACGCGACCGACCCCGACCTGCTCGTGCTCGCGCGCCATGCCGCAAAGCGTGGGCTGCCAGCCTTCCACGTCGTCGACGCTCGGGTTCCCCATGCGCTGGTCGGAGAGCTGTTCACCGACGAAGGCATCGGCACCCTCATCACCCGGCAGGCGCTCGGATGAGTGGACCCAAGGCCCGACGCCTCGCCCTGCGACAGCTGCTGCTGAGCGGACAGACCGGCACCCAAACCGAGCTGTCCAACCTGCTCACCGAGCGCGGCTTCGAAACCACGCAGAGCACGATCAGCCGAGACCTCAAGCTGCTCGGGGCGCAGCGCTACCAACGCGACGATGGTGAGTTCGCGTACCACCTTCGCCCAACCGAGGAGACCGCGTTCCCAGCGGACATGCTGCTCGATGTGACTCATAACGAGACGATGGTGGTGCTCCGTACCAAGGTCGGCCGTGCACAGGCCGTGGGCCTGGATCTCGACGACATGCGCCATCCGGACATCCTCGGCACGCTCGCCGGGGACGACACGGTGCTCGTCATCCCCCGCACCATCGAGAACATCGACGACCTCGCGCAGTCGCTTCGCGAACTCGGCGGCCTGGGCTGATCCGCCGCAGGCGCGAGCGTCGGTCGAGACCGGCGGCTATCATCGAGGCGTTGGGTGACAACGGTCCCAGCGACCTCGTCGCACAGGACGCTTCGCAAACCGGGGACCTCGAACCGACGGTCCACGGTACGCCCGCGCCCCAGAGCGTGCCACGCATCGCTCGCGGCGACTCGGTCGGGCGCTACGTCGTGCTCGACCTCATCGGGCACGGCGGCATGGGCCGGGTCTACAAATCGTACGATCCCAAGCTCAAGCGAGAGGTCGCGCTCAAGCTGCTACGCACCACAACGTCGGAGATGGAGGTGCGTGCGTTCCGAGAAGCGCAGGCGATGGCCGCCCTCGCCCACCCCAACGTCGTACCCGTCTACGACGTGGACCGAGCCCATGGGCGCATCTACATCGCGATGGAGTTCATCGCGGGGCAAACGATGCGCGCGTGGCTCAAGAAGCGGCCGCTCGAACCCGGAGCGACGTGGTGGCGCGAAGTCCTGGGCCTGATGGTCCAGGCCGGTCGTGGAATCGCGGCGGCCCACGCCGCCGGTCTCGTGCACCGGGACCTCAAGCCGAGCAACATCGTCATCGGCGACGACGGGCGCGTCCGCGTGATGGACTTCGGCCTCGCGCGCGGCAGCGGGATCGAGACCGAAACGGGCGATTTCTCCTCCAGCGACTCGGTCGACACCGCCGGCCCGCTCACGCAGATAGGCACCGTGCTCGGCACGCCCCCGTACATGCCGCCGGAGCAGCACCGCGCGGGCACCATCGACGAGCGCAGCGACCAGTTCGCGTTCTGCGTCGTGTTGTACGAAGCGCTCTTCGGACGGCGCCCGTTCGTCGATGACCAGCTCGAGGCCCTGGCACGACTCAAGGAGCAGGGCATGCGCACGTGGCCCACGTCTCCGCCGGTCCCGGCGTGGCTTGCCAAGGCGATCCGCAAAGGCCTCGCGCCGCGCCGTGAGGGTCGGTTCCCCTCGATGAATGCGCTGCTCGAGGCGATTGACCGAGACACCGACCCGAGCACCCGCCGGCTTCCCTACGTGGCCGGTGCGGTGGTTGCTGCCGGCACGGTCGGCGCGGCGTGGGCCGTCGCGGATCGGGCCCGAGACGACGATCCCTGCGCAGCCACGCGCGCCGCCGCCGAAGAGCTGTGGACGTCCGAGGTCGAGACGCGGCTTCACGAGCGCTTGCAGAGTGCACCCCTTCCCTTCGCGGCCGATACGGCCGAGCGCACCGCGACGCGTCTCGATGCGTACGCGACCGAGTGGGCCGACGCCCGATACGACGCTTGTGCGGCCACCCAAGTGCGTCACGAGCAGTCGGAGTCGCTCATGGACCGGCGCTTCGCGTGCCTCGACCGCGCGGGCGCTGCCCTCGCCTCCACCATCGAAGAGCTGAGTACCCCCGGCGACACCACGGTTGCGCGCAATGCCGTCCGTGCCGTGCTCGGGCTGCCAATGCTGGCGCGATGCAGCGACCAGGACTACTTGCTCTCCTCGATGGGTCGCCCCGACGACCCATCCGTCGCCGCCGAGGTCGTCGCCATCGAGGAGCGGCTCGAAGAAGCTGAGGTAAAGCGGCGAGCGGGTCACCACGAGCTGGCCCTCGCCGACGCGCGCAAGCTCCTGGTGTCCGCCGAGCGGGTCGACTACGGTCCGATTCGCGCCGAAGTTCTCTATCTGCTCGGTCGCCTGCTCGAAAAGGGCGGCCGCTACGAAGAAGCACACGAAACGCTCCAGCGAGCCTATCACGCGGCGATTGCGGCAGGACACGACGACGTGGCCGCCAACGCGTCCGCCGAGCTCACCTTCGTGCTCGGTGGGCTGCTGCACGACCATGAGCGGGCAAGCCTGTACGCCGAGGAAAGTCGCGCCTGGACCGACAAGCTCGATACCGACGACGCACGCGCGCGCCACGAAACACCTACGCGACGCTGCTTCAGCAGATGGGACGATACGCGGAAGCCCAGCGTCGCTTTGAGCGGGTCCTGGAGATCCGAGAGCGCTCCCGCGGCGCGGATTCGCTGAACGTCGCCAACGCCCTGAACAATCTCGCCAACGTGCTGATGGACCAGGGCCAGCCCGAAGAGGCCGCGCCGCTGTACGGGCGCGCGGTGAGTATCGGAGAACGCGTGTTCGGGCCCGACCACGTCAACGTGGGCGCCTACCTCAACAACTTCGCCAACGCCAAAGGACAGCAGGGGCAATACGACGACGCCTGGCCGCTGTATCAGCGCGTGCTGTCGATCTTCGAGCGCGCGTACGGCAAGGAGCACCCTGACGTCGCAGGATTCATGGTCAACATGGCCAGCGTCGCCCGGGCGCGAGGTCGCACCGACGAGTCGTTCGCGCTGTTTTCGAGAGCGCTGAAGCTCGAGCGCAAGCTCCTGCACGCCGAACACCCTCGCATCGCCGCGACGCTGTCGAACGTGGGTGCCCTTCACACCGACCGTGGCGAGTACAACGAGGCCGCGCCACTGTTTGAGGAGGCCCTGACGATCAACGAAGCGGCCTTTGGCCAATCACACCCCGCCGTAGCCTCCAGCCTCGAGCGCATGGCCTCGATCGAAAGCCACCGGGGCGACGACGCAGCCGCACTGCTACGGCGCGAGCGTGCGCTTGCGATTCACCGTACGACGGAGAGCCCTCCCATTCAGCGGGCCAACGGCGAGTTTCTGCTCGCGCAAACGCTGTGGCGCCTCGGCGAGGACCGTCCACGCGCACGCTCACTCGCCGAGATCGCACTCGACCGCACGCGAGGGCAAGCCGGCGGTGACGGTCTGCACGACGACATCGAGACCTGGTTGAAAGACCGCGTCAACGCGGGTGAAGCGGCTCCCGCTGCATCGAAATGAGCAACGCGAGCAGCAGCACGCCGCGCGAGTCGTAGAAGTCGCCGGTGAACATCGACGAGGTCAGCAGGACCACGAAGATCGCCAGGTCTCGCGGACGCACCGTGGGGTCACGCATCACCAATCGGGCGAGCGTCGGCACCAAGATGGTCAGGAGCAGGGCCGTCCCCACGAGGCCGCCCTCGCAGAACGCCTCGAGCACGATGTTGTGCGGGTAGACGTGAAAGCCGCTGGCCGCAAACGCTGCGAGCCCCTGCCCAACCAGCGGCGCGTCCCAGCCCATGGCCCACGCGTGCTCGTAGATCGGCATGCGACCGGCGTCGTGGCGGTCTTCGATCGTCAGCCGCAAGAACCGGTCCTCGAACGTGTGCAGCGCGGTCTGGCCCACGTCGGTGAACGTGACGACGAACCATCCGAAGATCACCAGCGCTATCGCGATGCGAACAAAGCGAGCCACAGGCAGGCGCTTGGCGTACACGAGCGTGGAGGTGCCGCCGATGATGCCCAAGATGGCGCCACGGCTGCCCGAGAGCAGCGCGAGCACGGCCGCCAGCGCCGCAACGCCGCCCCACAGCGACCGCTTGCGCGTGCCCCCGAGGATCGACGACAGCGCGATCATCAGCAGCACCACCATGTTGCGACCGAACACGTTCGGACCGCCGCCGAGCACCGAGAGGCGTTGCCCCCCGTTGCTGGCCGACGACGCCAGGCCCATCAACGCCATGAGCCCCAGCGCGACCGCGAGCGCGTCCCAAAACGCCTGCATCACCCGGTGCGGTCCGGCCCACCGCGCAATGCGAGCCACCGAGGCGAGCACGGCGGCGACCAGGACCATCTCGTAGGCCTTGGTCCACGGCATGTCCGACGAGGGCGCCCACAGCGTGCTCACGATGAAGAAGCCGAGAAACATCAGCGTCGAGGACAGCAGCGACCCGCGAATCGACGCGCGAAACGGCAGCCCCCGGCTCAGCGCGGGCGAATAGGCGATGGCGACCAGCGCGGCCACGATCCACACGCGCGGCTCGAACAAGACCCACGCCTCGAGGAAGTCCAGGCGCGCGAGGCTCCACCGCCCCGACAGCAAGTAGAGCGCGAGCGTGATGCCGGTGATGCGCGCGACCGACTGCTGCGGGGACGACTCAGACATCGGGCCTCCGCAGCCGACTCCAGGCGTGTGCAATGGCGAGAACGGCACCGGTCGCCCCGACCGCCAGGCCGAGCGTGCTGGCCTGCGCCGCGCCCATCAGCCCCTTCGTCGGCACCCACGACCACGCCGCGAACCCCGTCGTCACCGCAGCGCTCAGGTACAGCGCCGCCTGCGTTCGCAGGTAGCGGGCCGCCGTGAGCGCGTACATCGACAGCGCGAGCACGAAGTGCAGCGCCCCGCCGGTCATGATCCACACGAACTCGGGCTGGTAGCGCCCGAAGGAGTCGGCGTACGCGGTGGCCAGAAAGACGTCGCCGATCGTCGCAGCGACGGCGATGCCCATCAGGCCGAGCGCCGCGGCCAGTGCAAGCAGACCGCCGCCGACCTTGGCAAACGCAGCCGCGTCGCGCTGTGCCACGTAGCGCGCCAGCCGAGGCGCGAGTGGAGCGCCAAGCGCGAAGACGAACGCGCTTCCGACCGTGACCACGTAGGTCATCGGCACGTAGAACCCGAGCGCCTCTTCGCCGAGGAACGCCTCGACCGCGTAGCGCGGCAGGTTCTGGTTGAGCGAGTCGATGAGCCACATCAGCCCCATCGGCAGCGCCATCAAGACCAGCGCGCGCGGGGACCCCCGGCCGGGCTCCGAGGGCTCGTGCGCGGCGGCGAGGCGACGTGCACGGGGTCGGTCATGAAGCAGCCACACCAGGGCCCACGCAGCGCCCATGGCCGCGACCGCCCAGCGAACGTCCCCGGTGAGCACCAGCACCGACGCCAACGCCCCGAGTCCCAGGCCCGCGCGCAGCATCAGCGAGAGGCTGAAGCCATCCATGCGGCCATACCGCTGGAACACGCCGTAGCGCAGGTCCTCGAGCATCTCCACGGCCTTGGCCGCGGCCACGCCGGCGATGACCCACGCCGTGCATCCGGCGTAGAGCGAGCTGGCCATCACCCAGCACACCAGCACGCCGATCAGCGTGGTCACCCGGCGCACCCGCAAGAAGGTCTCCAGCGAGAAGCGATGCTCGGCATCGGTCGCGTAGAGGTTCCGCAGGTGCATGTTGCAGAACACCATCACCGGCGCCGTGACGGCGAGGCCCAGCGAGAAGCGGCCGACGTCTTCGATCGAGCCGAGCTTGGCCAGCACGCCCAGCGTGCCCCACTGCGCCGCCCCGTAGACGACGCGCCCGGCGAGCGTCCAGCCGAAGCTGGCGCGCCGGGACAGCTCAGGAGGCGACGGCCGTGACGTCGTCGTGGTCATCGTCGTCCTCCGCAGGCGCGTCGTTTTGGCCGTACTCCGCGGCGTAGGCGTAGCCGCCGCCGTAGTAGTAGTACCCGTCATCGCCGCCGTGGTTGCGCTCGACCGCGTTGAGCACGAGGCCCTTGGGCGCGCTCAGGCGAGACCACACTACGCGGGCGCGGCGGGCATGGGCACGCTCGAGCACGCCGGGTCGGGCGACCACGAGCAGCAGGTCGGCATGCTGAGCGACCACGCTGCCGTCGGGCACGAACGAGGGGGCGCTGTCGAGCAGCACGTAGTCGTATTGCGCACGGGCCAGCTCGAGCAGCTCGGGCAGCTTGGGCGACATCAAGGAGGGAAGCGAGTCGGGCACGCGCTGGCCGGCGGTCAGCACGTCCACGCCGCAGTCCTGCGACCGGACGTAGTCGCCGAAGTTGCTCATGTCGTCGGCGGCGAGCAGGTTCGTGAACCCGCCGTCGCGCTTGCTTCGCCACTCGCGGTGCTGCACCGGTCGGCGCAGGTCGAGGTCGATGACCAGCACCTTCGACCCCGCACGCGCCAGACTGACGGCGAGGTTCGACACGACCGTGCTCTTGCCTTCGCCCTGCTGGCTGGAGCTGAGCGCGATGATCCGTCCGCGTCCGGCCTCGGCTGGGGTGAGCGTCACGGACACGCACAGGGCGCGGAAGGCTTCCGCGGCAGGCGAGTGCGTCTCGGCCCAAATCGCCGTGTGCGGCAGGCGAGCGTTGTCCTTGCGGTCGGCCTTCCGCCCTTCGTCGAGCATCGGCACCACGCCGTACACCCCGAAGTCGAACTCGCTCGCGACGTCGTCGACCGACTGCAGGCGGCGGCGCAGCGCGTGGGAAAGCCAGGCGGCGGCGACGGCTGCGAACAATGCGGCAGCCAGGCCCGAGGCCCAGATTCGACCACGGCGGGGCGAAGCCATGTCGTGCGGCACGTGGGCGCTCTCGACGATGCGCTTGTCGATGGTGGTCGACGCCTCGAGGATCTCCGCCTCGCGGTAGCGCTCCAGCAAGAACGCGTAGAGCTTCTGGCTCACCTCGACGTCTCGCATGTAGCGCGCGAGCTGCAGGTTCTTGGCCGGGAAGTCGGTCAGCGCCGCCGCTGCCGAGTCGCGCTCGCGCTCGAGGTTGGCGACCCGGCTGCCCACGTTCTTGCGGGCGGTGCCGAGCAGGCGCTGCACCTCGCGACGCTGACGGGCGATCTGCCGCTGCGTCTCGCGAAGCTTGGGGTGGTCGTCGGTCAGCGTCGCCGACAGCGTCGCGAGCCGGGTCTCGTTCTCGGTCAGCGCCGCGATCGAAGCGGAGAGCACCGGGTCGCCCACGAAGCTCGCGGTCAGGTACGCGCCCTGCCCGTCCTTGAGCCGCGTCTTCAGCCCCTTGTGCAGCGAGCCGAGCACGTTGGCTTCGACCTCGGCCTGGCGAAGCTCGGCCTCGATCATCGCCACGTTCTCGATGGTGACCCGCGCCTGCGTATCGAGCTGGACCGCATGCTCGGCTTCGGAGAACTCGCGCAGCTTCTGCTCGGCGTCCACGAGTTCGGCGTCCGCGTCGTCGAGGCGCTGCCGAATGAACTCGGCCGACTTCGAGGCCCCCGTCGCCTGCCAGTCCAGACTCTGCGCGAGGTAGCGACGCATCAAGTCGTCGACCACCGCCTGCGCGGCAAAGCGGTCGGCGTGCGTGAAGCGGATCGCGACGAGGTCGGTCGAGCGGTCACGAGCCCCGACGGGCGCGACCTGAAGCTGCGGCAGCAGCCGCTCGAGCATCTCGCCTTCGGTCTCGACGTAGACGGTCGCCAACCCGCCGGGCTCGACCGGAACGTCGCGGAACGACAGCGTAAGCCCCTGCGCCTCGAGCACTTCGCCCACGGCCATCGCGTGGGTCGTGGCCTGCTCGGCTTCGCCGATCGTCACGCGCACCGCGGCCTCACCGTCTGCCTCGATCGTGACCCGCAGCCCCTTGAAGCGCTCGGGACTGACGCGCGCGATGCTGATCGTCTCTCGCAGCGACGTCAGCCATGTGGGCGTGGGACTCTCCTTGCCCGACGCGACCGACCAGTCCGTGGTCACCAAGAACGGTCGATTCGGATCGATCACGTGCAGCCCGAGCTTCGAGAACGTGGCAACGACGGCTTCGCGCCGGCGAAGGATCTCGACCTCGGTCTCGACCTGGCTGCCACCGAGGTCCCCCATGAGCTCGAGCATCGGTGCCGGACCCGCCCCTTCGTTGGCCACCTGGACCACGCCCGAACTCGAGTACGACGGAAGCGCGAACAACCCAAAGAAGACGAACGGCGTCAGCGTCAGCAGGCCAGCGCCGATCGCCATGCCGCGGTGCCGCTTGAGCAGCCCCAACCAGCTCCCCAGCAGCGCCGCGACGCCCGCTTTGTCGGCTGCCGTCGGGCCACCGGGGCTGCCCTCGGGCGGCTGCGCCACCGCGCGAGGTCCATCGTTGCGTAGTGGCCGAATCACTCCGTCGCCCATGGTCATGCTTTCGAGTGCGGGGTCCGGACCATCGCCGAGCCTCCGCTGAAGGTCTCTGCGTTTGGGGTTGGGACGGTGCAACACCAACGCTGACGCCGACGCGGCCGTGGACGGGACACGTGGACGAGCCTGGTCCGCCGCGCCGACTGCGCGCATCGAGCTGGGCCGCGGTCCCGCGAGCCTGGGTCAGATCTTCGGTGCACGCCCGGTCCACCACGCACGTCGAGCGTTTCTCGCGCGTCCGGCCTCGACCGAGACTGGCGGCATCCGGGCCCGCGCGGCAGACTGGCTGGAGGCGCGATGGAGGACGGATACAACTGGGCGGCCCTGGCGGTGCCGATCTTCTTGGTCGCGACGATCATCGAGGTCGCCATCGCCAAGCGACAGGGCCGCGACGGCTACGCGTTTGGGACCGCGCTGAGTGACCTCGCCTGCGGCAGCGTGTTCCAGGCCGGTGAGCTCGTCTTGAAGCTGGTCTTTGTGGCCGCGTACGCGTGGCTGTTCGAGCATGCGCGCCTGATCACCTGGGAGGAGGGTTCGGCGTGGCCGTGGGTCGTCGGCATGATCGGCGTCGACCTGCTCTTCTACTGGTGGCATCGCGTCAGCCACGTCGTGAACGTGCTGTGGGCCGTGCACGGCGTGCACCACCAAAGCGAGGACTACAACCTCGCCGTCGCGCTTCGGCAACCGCTGTTCGAGCCCGTCACCTGGTTCGTCTTTTACGCCCCGCTCGCCCTGCTCGGCGTCAGCCCGCTCGTCTACATCGCCGCGTACGGCGTGAACCGCTTCTATCAGTTCTGGATCCACACCGAAGGCGTCGGCAAGGGTCCCGCCTGGGCCGAGTGGCTGCTCAACACGCCCAGCCATCACCGGGTGCACCACGGCGTGAATCCGCAGTACCTCGACAAGAACTACGGCGCGGTCCTCATCATCTGGGACCGCGTGTTCGGCACCTTCGAGCCCGAGGTCGAGCAGCCCGTCTACGGCACCACCGTTCCGCTGCGAAGCTACAACCCGCTGTGGGCGAACTTCGTGCATATCGATCGAATCCGCGCGCTCGGGCGCCTCGCCGGCACCACCCGCGAGCGGCTGTGGGCCTGGGTTGCCCACCCGGCATGGCTGCCACAGGGCGTCCGCGACCCCGCACCCAAGGTCGAGCGGGCCGGCTACCGCAAGTATCGGCCGGAGGTTTCCCGCGCTCTGCGGACCTACCTGATCACGCACTTCGCCCTCGCCGGCGTGGCGATGGGCGTGGTCGTCTTCTTCGAACATGGCCTCCAACCCGTCCAGCTGGCCGTGGCGTCGGCCGTGCTCATCGCCAGCTTCGTGGCGTTCTTAGCGATGGTCGAAGCTCGTCCGTGGGCCTGGACCCTCGAAGCCGTGCGCGTCGTCGCCTTCGTGGGCGCCACTGCGTGGCTGCTCGTCGGTGCAGCCCGGTGGGATCTCCTCCCCGCCCTCGGCCTCGCAGGAGTCGTAGCCGCACTTTGCGCAGCGCTCGCGGCCGCCCTGCGACCCCGCGCCGAAGGCCTCGTCCGAAGCTGAAATTCGCCCGCCCACGGCCCCTCACCTCAAAAGTGCACCACCCCCACTCGAAGTGCTTGACGTCCTGCCCCGTCCAGCGGTATGTAGCGCGCCCCATTCCTCAGTAGCTCAGTTGGTTAGAGCGGGGGACTGTTAATCCCTAGGTCCGCGGTTCGAGTCCGTGCTGAGGAGCTTCAAACGCCGTTCGCAAGAGCGGCGTTTTCTTTTGGTTTGGCCCGGCCACGCCGCGTTGCGCCTTCAAGGGTCGCACGGGCCGATGCCGCTCGACCGTTGGCGATGAGCCGAGGGCGACTCGACCCGGCACCGACGGGCAGAGCCGGGACCGGCCTTGAACTCCCCAACGACGAGACACGCGCGAGCCGAGGGTCGCCTTGCACGCGGCGATGTGTTCCTCCTCGGACGTCCCGAGAAAGGCTGGACCCCCCGAGGCCTATCCCCATAGAGGGCGAAGCCGCTTCACGTGCTCCACGAACGCGCGTAGCCGACGCTGGTGACGTAGCTCGCGGAGGTGCAGCAGCCAAACCTCGCGGGTCCACGTATCGTCCACATCTGCAATGCGCACCAACCGGTCGTCCGTGTCGCCGATGTGACAGGCCAAGTGGTGGACGCCCACCCCGGACGCCACGAGCTCGTGCAAGACCGACGAGCTCACGTCCACCCGAAGGACGATCTCCGCCGCGGGTGCGTGCGTAGCCAACCATCCGTCGAGCCAGCTCATGTGCAGGCGCCGGTCCCAGTGGATCCAGGGAAAGCGCTCCAGAGGTGCGGGTGTCTTGCGTCGTTTCTGCAGTCGCGCAGCCAGCCCCCGCTGGGCGTACACGGCGAATGGAACGCGGCCGACGACACGCCCGATGAGATGCTCATCGGGTGCATTCGTCATGCGCACGGCGACGTCCGCATCCCGGCGCTCCAGTGACGCCTTCTCATCACCGACGAC
Source organism: uncultured Nannocystaceae bacterium (assembly GCA_964432695.1). Classification (GTDB taxonomy): domain Bacteria; phylum Myxococcota_A; class Polyangia; order Nannocystales; family Nannocystaceae; genus CAJXVA01. Next base: position 1,162 of record CAYSPB010000161.1, on the reverse strand, counting down.
GAGGGTCAGGTCGACGTCGGGATAGGCCGACTGAAACCCCTGCAGGATCGGAGTCACGCGGGGCACGAGAATGTCCATCGTCGCGACGCGAAGCTCCCCCCGCAGCTGCGCGTCCCGTCCGCGTACCCGGGTCTGCAACCCGGACAGTTCGGCCTCCAGCCGCTCAGCAGTCTCGACGAGCTCGGCGCCGGCATCGGTGACGACGTACTGTCCCTCGCGCTTGTCGAACAGCCGGCTCCCCAGCGCGTCTTCGAGGGCCTGCACACGCCGAGCCACAGTGGTGTGCGACGTCGAGAGCGCCGCCGCAGCCGCAGTGAGCGTGCCGTGACGAGCCAGCGCGAGGCCGTATCGGGCGTCGTTCCAGTTCATCTGCTCATCGTTGCACCTTTTTGCACAGATAGCGTGCGAAACAACCCAGTGCCTGAGCACGAATGCACAGCTAGATCGAGCGTCGTGCAGGAGCTGCAGACCTCCCCCTTCGCGCCGCTGCTTCCCGGTTCGTCGCTGCGTTCGGGCATGGCCCCCCCTCGCGTCCGTCTGTTGTTCGCCGCGCTGTGGTCGTTCTTGATGTTCAACTACCTCTACGCCGACGTCATCTCGCTGATGGACTCCCGGCTCCTACCGCAGTATCTCGCCGGCGAAGTCTCGGGGCTGAGCATCACGCCTGGATTCCTGCTCTCGGCGGCGGTCCTGATGGAGGTGCCCATCGCGATGGTTCTGCTCGTGTTCGTGCTGCCCTACGACTGGATGCTCCGTGCCAACATCACGGCGGGGACGCTCAAGACGCTCGCGATGCTCGCGACGCTTTTCGTCGGTACGCCCACGCTCTACTACGCGTTCTTCGCAGCCATCGAGATCCCTACCAGCGCGTTCATCGTCCTGCTGGCATGGCGCTGGAGAACGCCTTCGACGACGTCGTGGGGCGGACCCCCAAAGCGGCAACCGACGAGCGACGCAAGGACCCCCCGCGCCGTGACGCCGGGAGCCGTTCAGCAGCGCCCCGACGTCACCGAAGCAAGCATCGGAGGTGATGCGTTGCACCCGCCATCGGTCGACCACCGAGTCTGCGCACAGCTGCCTCGGCGCGCGCCCGACCCGCGTGAACATCGTGTTCGAAGGCGCCGAAGCATTTCCGCGCGACCACCAGAGAGACTTGTGACGG
>CAYSPB010000160.1:0-15382 GCA_964432695.1 uncultured Nannocystaceae bacterium | reverse complement strand
ACGGTCAGCGAAATCGCCAGGCCCCAACTCGCCCACGCGCCGGTGGCATACTTTGGTCGTTCGCCGCGGGTGAGGAGTTCGGGCGCTTCAGCGACCACGCGAGCCGAAATGCGCTCGAACCCCCCGAGGTGCTGGGCAACGCCCACGAATGCGACGAGAACGAAGCCGACGAACACGATGCCTTGGAACACGTTCGTCCACATCGTCGCGCGCATGCCTCCGGTCGCCGTGTAGAGCAGCGTAATCGCAAGCAGCCCGGCCGCCGCGACCTCGAGCGAGACGGCATCGCCGGTCAAGACCGAGACCGCCACGCCCACACCGAGCACCGAGGACACGAGGTAGGGCACCGTGTAGATGACGAACGCGACGAAGAGGACCACGCCCAAGGCCGGGCTTTGCAGTCGCGCCGCGTAGAGCTCTGCAGGCGTCACGGCTTCGTGCGCTCGGGCAGCGCGCCACACCGGATATCCAATCGCCCAGAAGCTCAGCGGAATCCCCAGGGCAACGATCGCCGCGTTCAAGCCGAACACGCCAACTCCCTGGTGGTACGCAATACCCGGCACTCCCATCAAAACGAACGGGGTCACGTTCGTTCCGAGCAGTGCCATGAACAGCACCACTGTCCGCGCGCTGCGACCACCGAGAAAATAATCCTCGGCCGTGGCACGCGTCGTTCGTGATGCTGCCCACGCGATGGCGGCCACGATCGCGAAGTAGACGGCAACGACCGTGCCGTGCACGACTGCGTCACTCATCGGAAACTCCCGCATCGACGTCACGCCAAGCGAACTGCGCCGCCAGATGAATGAGCAGCGCTGCCCCGGCCATCCACGCCAGATGGAACGCGAGATCCCAGGGCAAAATGCCGAGGATGAGGGTGGGAGCGTCGGATGCGGGGGCCCAGATGTGCAGCGCGATGAGCAGCACCGAAGCGCCCCAGATGAGGTACCGACGACGAGAGAAACGATCCACGGGCGCGCCCGATGCTACCGCCGCGCAGCCTCGGCGCTGGCTCAGGCGTGGAGCAAGACCCGTGAAGACCCACACTTACGTTTCCCGACAGTCGAGTCCGGCCCCGAAGAAATCCGATATAAACGCTTCATGGACTTCCGCGGCTTGGCATGTCTCCTGGGTGCGTCCGTTGTTTTCGCAGCCTGCACCACCGAGGTGGCGGACAACTTCGACCCGAGTACTTCGGGTACGCCAACGACCACCGAAAACCCCGAGACGAGCAACGGCGTCACGACCGATGCCGACGCGTCGAGCAGCAGCACGAGCGACGGGGACGACACCACCACCACCACCGGCACGTCGTCATCGAGCGGTAGCGACAGCAGCTCGGGTGGGTTCAACGGCTCGATCTGCGGCGACGGTGTGATCGAAGGCAACGAGCAATGCGACTGCGGCGATGACGGAGACTGCACCACCGAGGAGCTCAATGGCCTGGCCTGTCAAGACACCAAGGACCCACTCGTCCCGGGAGTCCTGACCGGCGGCCCGCTGGGCTGCAACCCCGCAAGCTGCCGCTACGACACCTCCCAGTGCGTGTACTGCGGGGACGGCGAGATCAACGGCAACGAGGTCTGCGAGCTCGACCAGCCGATCACCACGAGCTGCCAAAAGCTCGGCAAGGGCACCGCAGGCAAGCTGACCTGTATGGACACCTGCCAGGTCGACACCACCGCATGCACCGAGTGCGGCTACCAGTTCAACTTTGAAGGAGAGCAATGCCCCGGAGACTGGACTGCGTTTCGTACGACCGGGGCAGCCAGCGATCAGACCTGGGAGTGCGGTGACCCCGGCGCATTCGCGGACGGGCCGGGCGTCGGCAAGACCGGCATGTGGGCCACCGCGCTCAACGGACCTTACGGGTCGAACGAGAGTGGCTACGTTCGCTCCGGCGCGCTCGACCTGTCCAACTGCGGCGACCAGACGATCACCATGACGATCCGACACTGGTTCACGTTTGAGGGCAGCATCCTCAACTCCGACGGGGGTGTGGTGCAGATCGCGACTGAAAATCCCGATGTCGAGGCGTCATGGTCGACGATCGCACCGAACGGAGGAACCGTGTACGTCCCGGGCGTGAACGCAGCGTTCCCACCAGTCGACAACAACCCGGCCTTCTCGGGTAACGACCCCGATGAGGGAACGTGGGTCGAGTCCACCTTCGATGTGACCGAGTTCTCCGGACAGAGCGAGTTCTACATCCGCTTCGTCATCGGAAGCGATAGTGGCAACGAACGCGGCGGCTGGTACATCGACGACGTCGAGATTCTCGGCTCGGGCGGCTGAGTCCACGCCGAGCGCCGTACATCACGCCGGGTTGGTCTCTTCGGAGGCGGCCCGGCGCGCTTCGTTGCGGCGTACACGTCGGCGCAGCCACGCACCAATGCGCCGCACCTCGCCCGGTCTCAGGAACGCAGCGTACGTAGCGATGCACAGCGGGCTGAAGAACGCGACGTACAGCATCGCCTGGATGCCCACGTGCATCGAGACGCCGAAGGGAAGGAACAGCCAGCGAAGGTCGGGCATGCGACGCGGACGGCCGAGCAGCGAGCGCAGCCAGTGCAGGCCGACGAAGGCCCCGAACCCAATTTCCCAGACCAGCACGACCCACGTCATCGGACGCAGCACGTAGGGCTGCAGCGTCGCCAGCAGCGGCCCAATCGCGAAGTGTCGGTTGTAGGGGTTGGCGAGCGAGAAGTAGAGCGCCGTCCCCTGCTGGTGCCACGTGTCGCCCGTCTTGAGCAATCCCGTCGAGGTGTAGACCACCGCCATCTGCAGCTGAATGACGCGTCGGCACCATACGGGAACCGGTTTCGTCCCACGCGCGCGAGCATCGAGCGACAGGCCGTTGCCCGCAGGCATCAGCATCAAGAGCGTGCACAGCACCATCTGCAGCTGGTCGGCGAGCGAGTACAGCAAGGGGTGCCGGCCGAACATGCTCACCCAAACCACCCACGAAACGAAGGCAGCGACTCGGGTGAAACGACCGACGAGCCACAGGAGATGCGCGACGACGCCCACCGCGTAGATGACCCGCACCGCCCACGGCGCATCGACCCAGAAGAACAGTGAGAGCCGGCTGGGGAACGCCTGCTCCGCCCAGGACCCGAACAACACCGCATCGCGAGAGAAGTAGTCGGCAACCGCGCCGACGTGGGTCAACAGGCTTGCGGTCAAGACCGTGACCACCACAATGCGCAGCAGGCCGAGCGCTGTAGGGTCTTCCCCATCGAGCGCAAGCTTGCCGACGACGCGGTCGAGTCGCTTCAACGCGCCCACGTCAGCCGTGCGCCTCGCTTGCTTGGTCGGCTTCGATCATCTCGAGAACGACGGGATGCTTGCAGTACTGCACCGTCACGAACGTCCGCTTGGGCTTGCCCAGCGCCGGTGCCCCTTCGGCCACCTTGTGCGGCTTCGTGAAGCGACGCCGCACCTGATGCATCACGATGCGGTGCGGCACCGGACCGCGTCGGGCCTCGCGAACACACACGCCCTTGAGGTACCAGGTTCGGTTGGTATTGCGCTTCTTCGGGTTGAAGTTCGCGTACTGCCGCCAAATGTCGACGCGGGTCTTGTTCCACATCCAGTGGGTGTTCCACGCGACGTTCTCCTGCGCCGATTCTTCGAGCCGTCGTTCCGATCCGTCGGCGTAAATCGCCGTCAGATTCATGTACGTCTGCGAGCGCTGCGGGTTGGGCGAATACATCTGCCAGCCCTGCTTGAAGGAGACCTTCAACGCGAGCTTGGCGAGGTCGCTGCTGGGCGCGAAGTGCTTCGAGGGAATGTTCGGAACGACGATGAGCGAGACGACCGCCAGAACGAACAGTGCGTGGACGAGGCGACCCACGCCGCGCATCACTCCACGCTCGTCCTTCGACGGCGCCGGCGCAGCATCGGGAGCAGCAACCACGGCGCGAGGATCGCCGAACCCGCCCCACCCTGGCAACCGCAGCCGCCGGCCGTCGTCTGCTCGGCGAACACGACGTCTCCGTCCCCTGAGCCGTCTTCCTGGTCGTCGCTGTCCGTCTCGACGTCCGCTTCCTCTGCGCCAACGGGGACCACTGCGACCCCAGTGGCAACCATGTCGGCGGTGCTCAGACCGCCCATGGCGACGTGAAGCACCTCGCCCTCGCGCACGCTCGGGATCACCACCACGTAGCCTCCTCCGGGGACCTCCACCGGCTCCAGCTCCAGGTCCCAGTCCCCCTGCACGAGCGTGACCTCGCGGATGCGCCCGGTTTCTCCAGTCGCATCTCCTGGGTCGTCCAGGGCGATGAGGTCGTACGAGAAGCGGATCATCGAATCGTCCCGCTTGACCAGAACCGCGGCCGTGTTGCCCTCGTCGTCGACTCCGCGCAGACCGAACTGCACCTCGAGTCGCTCCGTACCGGGCGGGACGACGTACCGAAGCTGCATCGGCCCGGGCAGGAACGGCTGCAACGTCGCGTTGCGGCGACGCAGATGCATCGTGCGGCCGTCCTCCACCTCCGCACGGTCGGTGATCACTCGCGGACAATCGATCAGCCCCCGCGTTGCAAGAGCCCGCTCGAGCAGCGCGACGTCGTCCGCGGTCCACGTGCTCTCTGCGACGAGTTCGGATGCAATTGTGAGCAGCGCGTCAGCCCCTTCCTCCAGCGAGGCGTCGGAGGGCATCAGCGGCAGCGCACGCAGCACCAGCGTGTCGACGCTCTCCCCGACACGGCTGCGGACCGACCACAGCGCGGCAGCAAAGGGCTCTCCGTCGTTGTGCACCTGGCCGATCGTGTCGTCGGGGCAGCGCTTCGTATTCTCGCCAGTGCGGATCTGCTTGCGCGTCGTGGACGTCCAGAAGCGCCCCACATACTCGGCGACCCGCGGGTCGTCGGTCATCATGTAGGCCATGTAGTCGGCGATGGCCTCGTTCATGCCACCGGCATCGACGAGCGAGCCGTCCTCGCGTAGCTTGCGGCCGTTGAGCCCTTCGGGCGTCAGCATGGCGACCACGCCGTGACCGAGCTCGTGGTACACGACGTCGCCGTCGTAGGCGAAGTCCACGTCGCTTCCCTGGCCGAACAGCATCGCAACGCCTTTTTCGGGGTCGCACTGGTTGGTGTAGAAGGCGTTGTTGACCGGCTCGAAGTCGAAGTCGTCGGTGGGGGTCAACGCGCGAACGTTGGCCAGCATCGTCGCCTGCTCGCACTGGAACTGCGGCACCCCCTTCTCGGCGAGCACGTCGAGGAATCGGCCGCCGTGGAAGAACATGCTCAGCTCGGCATAGTCGTCGTCGGCCTGCACGTTGTCGTCTTCGACGATGACCTCGGGCAACGAGACGAAGAAGTTGCCATCGGCGTCGGCGGACGCCGAATGAACCGGATAGCAGTCGCCCTCGTCGACCCACTCGGGGACCGTCTCGGGCGGCTCGGAGGCACAGTTGAAGGCGGCCACGGTCTCCGACTCCAGCACCGCGCCTGGCGCCACCTCGCCCAGACGCGGCAGCGTCACCACGACCGGCTCGGGGGTGGTCGAAGGGTTTTCCAAGAACACGCGCGCCTGGGCCGAGCGGACCTGTTCGACCTCATCGAGCAGCCGCCCCGTCATCGCACTCATCCACAGCGTCCGCCGTGACGGGATGGGCGTGAGCGTGAGCGGAAGCTGCACCTCCCAGGCGAGCACCGGCTGACCGAGAATGACGATGTAGACCAGTGTCGGGGCCGACTCGAAACGCGGCGGCGCATCGAGGGCCAGGGCGTCGGCCACGAACCCCGGCAGCGCCTCGGCGGACACGGTCGCGTCTGCGGGGTCGACCTGCGGCGGCGCGAGCGTCGGCGTCGAAGGAGCCCGAAGCCACGCACCGCCCGCATCGACCGGCACCATGCGGCTCGCACGTCGCACCGGGATCCCGCGCAGTCTGGGCACCACGAGGTCCATGGCGGTCGCGTTGCCTGCGCGGAACGGGACGCGGCGGACGGTCTGCATCGTCATCGTCGCCTCGGTGGCCCATGCAGCGCTCGGAACTCCGAGCGCGCATGCGAACACTCCGGCGGCAGTCGTCCAGCGCATCGGCACCGAGCGTACCGCCTTCGAGCCGGCGCCGCCCGCCCCCGGCCCTACGCCCGCCTGCGGCTCCGCGTCGCACGAAGCGAAGACCGGCCCTCGCCCATGGCGAGAGCCGACGCCCGCTGCTAGCGTCGAGGTTGGTGATGCGTCGTTGGTTGGTGGGGGTGTCGATGAGCGTTGTGCTCTCGGTTAGCGCAGCAGGCTGTCAGGAGGAGAACCCGTTCGACTTCGGAGGCCCGCGAGACTGCTCCATCCCCGAGCAGAACGCATTCATGTACACGCTGATGCAGGAGGCCTACCTGTGGAACGAGTTCGTGCCTTCGGACGTGGACCCGGCCGCGTACGAGTCCCCCAGCGACCTCGTGGGCGACGTCCGGTACGCCGAGCTCGACCGCTGGAGCCGCGTTTCCGATCTCGTGACCAGCGACGCCCTCTTCAACGAAGGCATGGTCGTCGGCATGGGCTTTCGAACCCGACGCGACGCCGCCGAGGCGGTCGTGCTCGGCTTCGTCGACCCCCTGTCCCCGGCGGGGCAAGCGGGTCTTCAGCGCGGTGACGTGCTCGTGGGCGTCGGCGACCGCACCGCCGAACAGCTCGATGCCGACGATGCCTGGGGCGAAGCCTTCGGCGAGAGCGAGCCGGGCATTACCGTCGACCTGCAGGTGCGCTCGGCCGGCGGACAGCCCCGCACCGTGAGCGTGACGAAGGACTGGTATCCATTGGTCACCGTCCCGTACGCCGAAGTGCTCCAGCGAGGCGACACGGCGGTGGGCTACGTGTTTTTCACGACCTTCGTCGAACCCAGCATCGACGAGCTGACGATGGCCTTCACAGACTTCGCCGAGGCCGGGGTGCGCGAGGTCATCGTCGACTTCCGCTACAACGGCGGTGGTCGGCTCTCGGCAGCCCGTCACCTCATGAATCTACTCGTCGGCGGGCAAAACGACGGCCGCGTCGCCTATCGCACCGAGTACGCGCCGCAGCTCTCCTCGGAGGACAGGGACCGCGATCTCTCGCGCCAGAGCGCCAGCCTCGAGGCGCTCGACCACGTCGTCTTCATCAACACCGGCTCCACGGCGTCCGCGAGCGAGCTCGTCATCAACGCCGTGCGCCCCTACACGAACGTCAGCGTCGTGGGCAGCCGCTCTGCCGGCAAGCCGGTGGGCTCGGCCCAGTGGACCTTCTGCGACAAGGCTGCCCACCCCATCACCTTCCGCTTGCTCAACGCCGAGCGCGAAGGGGACTACTTCGAAGGCATCGACGTCGACTGCGAGGCGGGCGACGGCCTCTCCGCGCCGCTGGGTGACCCCACGGAGGAAGCGATCGCGGCAGCGCTCGCGCTGCTCAGCGGCGAAGCTTGCCCAGCGCCACTCGCCAACGAGGATGCCGATGATGGTGACGGCGATGAGGCGCAAGCCGGGAGTCGCGGCTTGCGAGCGCGTCCGAGCGAGCTGCCGGGCGCCTACCCCGGACTCGACGAACTCCGCAGCCGATACTGACGACGGAGCCATCCCGCGGGCTTCGGCGGCCGAGAGCGCACCGTGTCCGGCGCTCCCCCTACCGCAGACCCAGCTTCGACACCAGCAACCGCCCCCGGGTCTACGAGATGGCGTCGCGAAAAGACGGAACTCTCTAGCTCGGGATCTTGCTCTCCCAAGGCCAGAAGCACGCGGGCTCGGCCTGGCAGAAGCTGCCCCCGGTATCGAAGCTCTCGCAGACCCCCCGGCGACACTGCTCACCGGAGTTGCAGCTGGTCAGCTCGTCCTGCTTCGGCAGGCATAGCGAACCCTGGCAGTACGACCCCGCCTCGCAAATCGCGTCTTCGGATCCGCAGTGATCGCCGATCCGCGCCTCGGGCAGGCAGCGACGCCCTTCAAACGGGTTCTCGGGGTTCGGGAAGTAGCAGTTGAGCGACTGACACTGCCGTGGGAAGTCGCAGACGGAGCCCACCGGCAGCGCGTCGAGGCACACGTTCGCTTCCTCGGGCGGGTCGGTCATCGCGTCGTAGTCGGGGTTGGGACCACAGTAGTCGACGCCTTGCCCGCATCCATCCGCCGCCGGATCGCAGAACGACCCGTCGCCCAGCGCATCGGTACAGATGCCCTGCGTGCAGGTCTGGTTGGTGGCGTCGCAGGTGTGGATCTGGCCACCACAGGTCACCGGCGGGTTCTGGTTGGCCGACGTCGGACCGACACACTGCGTCCCGTCGCAGCACTGCGTATCCGGGCACGCTCCGCAGCCCGTCAAGCCGCCGCAGGCTTGCGCGTTGCACTCGCCGAGAAAGAAGTCGGTGTTGCACGTGAAGCCCTGGGAGCTGAACAGCTCCGCATTGAAACCACACTGGGCAACGGTGACGTTCGTGACGGTCGCTCCCTGCACGCCGACCTGCACGTCGGGGCTGCCTTCAGACGAAGACGAACAGTACGCGAGCAGGTAGGAGCGCTCGGGGTACTGGTCGACCCGCGTCGCAATCGCCTCGAAGGCCGTCGTCCACTGCTCGGGCGTCGGCGCGAGGAACGATCCGTCGCGACCGATCGCCCGTAGCTCGTCGTCGTCGATCTCGTTGCTGATGCCGATCGAGATGACCTGGTTGGTCGTATCTTCGATCAGGCTGGTGTCCAGATCGGCGTTGGAGGTATCCAAGCCGTCGGTCACCACCACGACGGTGCCGGTGGTCAGCACGCCCCCCCACGACACGGCGTCGCGGAGCTCGCGGATTCGCGACGTCTCTCGGATGCCCTCGGCGGTGGCATTGAACAGCGCGGTGCTCTGCCCGCCGCTGGCCAGCTCGACCGCCGGCGCCGGGTCATTGGCCAGCGCCTCGAGGGCCGCGTCGACCGCCCCGAGGTCTCGGGTGAACGGCACGTACTCGGCGGCCGCAAAGCCGAAGACGTAGACCGAGACGTACACGTCCGGCTCGCCGGGTTCGGCTTCGAGCGCGCTGACGAGCGAGCGCAGTTCCGTGACGAGGGCGGGCAGGTCTTCGCTCTGCGTGATCGAGTTCGAGACGTCGACCATCAGCATCACGTAGCTCTCGACACCAGTGTCGAGGATCGTCGCGTCCGACTCCACGTTGTCGGCAATCGAGATGTCGTTCTCGCGAACGTCGAACACGAGGCCGAGCTCTTCGACCTTGTCCGGCGTAACCGCCGTGCCGGCGCAGAAGTCCACGGCGAAGAACAGCGCCACCGCGGGCTCACCGGAGATCTTCTGGCGGCAGCCGTCTTCGAGAAAGCTGACTTGAATGCACGTTTCGTCGACGACGCAGGTCTGCTGCGCATCGTCGAGAACGTATCCGTCATCACAAAGACAAAAGGCGTTGCCCGACGCGTCGATCTCGCAGCTTCCGTTGTCGCTGCACTGCAGGTCGCCGCAGTTGGTCGTCGTGGGGCCGCTGTCGTCGGTCGTGCTGCCGGTGGATGTGCCCGTCGTCGGCCCGTCGGTCGCGCTGGCGTCCGTGTCCTCGCCGGTGGTCGCGGTGGTGTCGGGGTTGGTCGCGCTGACGGTCACGTTGCCGTCGGTTGCGCTCCCGACCGGCGGCGAGTTGCCCGTGCCGCCGGACTCGCCGGGGCATCCAGCGAGTCCGACCAAAGAACAAGAAAGGATCAGGCTACGTACGTTGGACATGGGTCGCCCTCGGGCGAGGCTACCGCCCCGAGGGTATCCACTCCAAGAGGACCGCACCAAGAGTGCAGTCTCGGGCCTGGTCGGGTACCGTGAAGGTAGGGACGTCTGCCCCGCGACCGCACCCGCAGGGCGCCCCGTGGGAACTCTCGTGCTGCACGCCGTCGCCTCCGCCCCCGCTCGCCTCGCGCGCGCGCTCGCTCCCCTGCTGCTCATCGCGGGGGCCGCCCTCACCTCCACCCCTTCGGATGCGCAGCCCCCTGCCGCGGTCGCCTCCGAAGATGACCCAACCCTCGCAGGCCAGATCGACCTGCTGCTGGACCAGCCTTTGTTCGAAGACGCTACGGTCGGGGTGCACATCTTCGACCTCGAGTCGGGCGAAACACTGTACGCGCGGGGTGCCGACCTGCCCCTCAACCCCGCGAGCAACGTCAAGCTGTTCACGACGGCCTCTGCCCTCGTCGTCCATGGTCCCGAGCACCGCTACGCAACGCGGCTGCTCCGCGACGACGGAGCGTTGGCCGGATCCGTCCTCTCGGGCGACGTGTACCTCAAGGGCAGTGGCGATCCCAACCTGGTCACCGAGGACCTCCTGGCCCTCGCGGCGGAACTCCGGGCGCGGGGCATTCGCAAGATCACCGGTGGTGTGATCGTCGATGCATCCGCATTCGACCGCGACGAGTTGCCTCCGGGCTTCGACCAAAAGAACGAGCTGGCATCGTACCGAGCCCCCAGCGGCGCAGCGTCGGTCAACTTCAACACGTTCGTGGTACGTGCAGCTCCGGGGGCCAAGGTCGGCTCCGCGGCCCTCGTCGGCCTCGACCCGCCCGTCGCCGGCATCAAGCTCATCAACAAGGCGACCACGGCCGAGGGTCGCCGTCGCAAGCTGTTCGCCGACCTGGAAACCAAGGGCAGCAGCATCGAGATCACGTTCCGCGGCAGCATTGGGAAGGACGCCTCGGCCGGCCGGTATCGCTACCCGGTCGTCGACCCCAGCCGAAACGCGGGCAACGTGCTGGTCTACGCACTCAAGCAGAACGGCATCAAGCTGGGCCGCCGTACGGTCAAGGTCGGCACGGCTCCGAAGAATGCGCGCGCTCTGGCAACGCACTTCTCCGAGCCGCTGAGCCTGCTCATACGCTCGGTCAACAAGTTCTCGAACAACTTCATGGCCGAGCAGGTGCTCAAGACCCTCTCGCCATCGGGGGCCCCGGCATCGTTCGAGGCTGCGGTTTCGGCAGAACGGACCGCGCTCGAGCGACTGGGCGTCGACCTCGACGGCGCCACGCTGACCAATGGCTCGGGGCTGTACGACACCAACCGCGTCACGCCGCAGCACGTCACGACGCTACTGGCTCGCATGTTCGGCGACTTTCGCTATCGCGCGGACTATCTCGCCTCGCTTGCCGTGATGGGCGTGGATGGAACGACGCGCTCCCGCTTGGCCGACACGGACGCAGCCCGGTGGGTCCGCGTGAAGACGGGGACGCTCGATGGCATTTCCGCCCTGTCGGGATACGCCGGTGCCAAGGGCCGCAAGCCGATCGCCTTTTCCGTGGTCTTCAACGACCTGCCCAAGGGTGCCACCGCGGCAGCACGCACCGTGCAGAACGATGTCGCACTGCTCGTGTCCCGTTTTGCCGCGGGTCGGCCATTACGCCCCACCGATGCCGAGGGCGTACCGAGCGGGACCGCAAAGACACCGTAAGCCGTCTTGTCCGTCGCGCGAGCACCGTGAAATGCTACGCGCATGCCCCTTTCCAAGACCCCATGGCGCGCGGGTGCCTGGTCGGTCGCGACGATGCTGTTCGTCACGCCGGTCTTCGCAGCCCCCGCCGAAGAGGCGGATGAAGCCGCCGCCGAGGAACCATCGGACGAAGAAGCGCTCGAGGACGACATCCTCAGCGTGATCGACTTGCCCCTGGCGGCCCACGATGCGCGTGAAGCTGGCATTCCGGACGAGGAAGTCACTGACGCGCTCGATGCTGCGACCGAAGCGGGTTTGTCTGCCGGCGAAGCGGCGCACGTCTTTGCTGGTGAGGTCGACGCAGCCAAGAAAGGCCGCGGCAAGCAGGACCGCTTCAATGCTTGGGTCCGTCGCAAGCTCGCCGAGGGCAAGACGCCCGACGAGATCGCCAAGCTCGCGGCGAAGCGTCAGGCCGGTAAGGAGCTCGACGATGCCGAGCGAGCCAAGCTCAAAGCTGATATCGCCAAGCACAAAGCCAAGCGCCGGGCGCAACGCGCCAAAATCCGGGCCAAGCGCGCCAAGCTCAAGGCTGGCGGCAAGAAGGCCAGGATGAAGTGGGAGGAGGACCACAAGCGCTTCGACGAGGAACTCAAGGAGGCTCGTGAGGACCTGATCGCCGCGAAGAAAGACCTCCGGGGCGCCAAGAAAGACCTGCACGGCGCGAAGAAGGATCTCGGCGCGGCCCGAGGAGACCTCGAAGCTGCCAAGGCTGCAATGGCGGCGGCCAACACCGCCGAGGAAAAGGCGGCCGCCCAGGCCGCGCTCGATGCTGCCGAGGCCGCAATGGACGCCGCCAAGGCGGCCAAGGGCGAGGCCCGCGAAGCACACGGAGACGCCCGCGACGCCCACAAGGACGCCAAGGGTGAGCATCGCGGCGAGAAAGCCGAGAACCGGGCCGAGAAAGCCGAGCGCAAGGCCGACAAGGCCGAGCGCAAGGCCGACCGCGCCGCGGAGCGAGCGGAGAAAGCCGCCAAGAAAGCGGAGCGTGCAGCCAAGCAAGCCGCCGGCGGAGGTGGCAAGGGCAAAGGCAAGGGGCCCAAAGGCAAGAAGGGTAAAGGCCCCAAGGGGAAGAAGGGTAAAGGCCCCAAATGAGCGCACAGGAGACCCGACCGATGACGATGCTACGAACCACCACGCTCCTGCTCGCAACCTTGGCCCTCGGCATCACCGGCTGCGATGACGCCGGCAAAACCGATGATGCGAAGACGGCGAAGGCCGATGCAAAGAAGGGCGCCAAGACGGGCGACGCCAAGCCTGCCGACGCCAAGCCTGCCGACGCCAAGCCTACCGACGCCGTACCGGCCGACGCCGAGCCTGCCGAGGCCGTACCGGCCGACGACGCCGGTCGCGACGACACCCTTGAAGGCTACGACCCGCGCGTCGCCAAGGCCGCCAAGGTCGCTGCCGGAATCGCCAGCGATCCCCAGAAAGCCGATGAGCTGCTCGCCTCGAACGACCTCGATCGCGACAAGCTCGACGCGCTCATGTACAAGATCGCGAACGACCCCGACTTGACGGCGCAGTACCGAATGGCTCGCGGGATCTGAACGTCTTCGCGCTTCGGGCGGAGCCCGGGTTCTGCGGCTCCCCCCTTTGGGTGAGGGGAGCCTCCGAACCCGAACGCTGCACCTCCTGCGCTCGACGTTCTTCCTCTCTCCCGCTCCGCAGACCCTCCGGTTCTGCTCGCTCTCTCGCTGAGACAGGCTGCGTCTTCGCGCTTCGGGCGGAGCCCGGGTTCTGCGGCTCCCCCCTTTGGGTGAGGGGAGCCTCCGAACCCGAACGCTGCACCTCCTGCGCTCGACGTTCTTCCTCTCTCCCGCTCCGCAGACCCTCCGGGTCTGCTCGCTCTCTTGCTGAGAACGGCCGCGTCTTCGCGCTTTCGAGCGGAGCCCATCTGCGCGATGACGCAAACGCGCGACGACGCGGCAAGCGAAGCGGACCCGGAGGGTCTGCGCAGCGGGAGAAGAGAACAGCGTCGAGCGCTGAAGCTGCACCGTTCGGGTCCGGAGGCTCCCCCTCACCCCAAGGGGGGAGCCGCAGAACCCGGGCTCCGCCGAAGAGCGCGATGACGCTAGTACCGGTTTTTCGCCAGGTACACCAAGGTCTCGCGGAGCGTTTCCCGGGTGTGCCGGTCGCGCCGGGATTCGCCGTCGTGCTCGCCGAGCAGCACTTCGAGCGCGTGCGCAGCGTTCTGCTCTTCGGTCTTGGTGAGACTGACGTCTTCGGTGTTCATGCGCTCGCCATTCTCGGCGAGCAGCTCCAGCATCCGGGTCAGGCTCTTACGCACCACTTCCTTCTGCTTCTTGTAGTAATCCTCGCGAAGCAGCGCGAAGTAGTCGGCGAAGATCTCGTCATAGGCGGGGTCTTCGTCCGGGTGGGACAACGCCCAGGCACCGATGCGCGACAGAACGTCGGCGCGGAAGCTGGGCGGGGCGTCGGGCGCCATGGTGTCTTCGAGCTGCTTCATGAAGCGCTCATCGGGGTCAGTCAGCTCGCCGGTGACCTCGTCGAAGAGCCGTTCCTTCTTCAGCGCGTGCGATACGTGCACGACGTACTTGCGGAACAGCTCCATGTAGCGGTCCTCGTCGATCAAGCCGAGCGCCTCGCGAACTTCCCAGTCCGAGAGGTCGAGCCAGCGCTCCCAACAGGCACCCGTGATCGATGCAGCATCGCCGTCGAGTTTGTGAAAACCGGCGCCTTGCGGCTCGAGCAGCATCCACCGGTAGTTGACAGCGTCGCCGAGGTAGGCGCGAATCTCCTCGAACAGCTTGGGCACGGTGATGTGCGTGGTCCCGGGTTCGGATGCAGCGGCGAGCAACACGGCCTTGAGGTCGCGAACGCTGGCACCGAAGCTGCCCTCGTAGTCACCGAGCACGTGATCGCTGCCCTCGGCCCGCACCACAGCGTGCGCGAACCGCTCTTGGTGCATCGTCGGCACCGCGGCCAGAAGCTCCCGCGCCTCCTCGCTGCTGAGCCCTCGCGGCACGCGGCCGTATGCGTAGAGGTCGGCTTTTTCAAGCGGCGTCAGCCGGCCCAGCGCGTCCTTGATCTTGGGGCTGTACTGCGAGGCGTCGGGACGACGCAGCCGCGTCATCACGCCCCACAGCGCGAGGATGCGGGTGACGTGAGGAGCGACGTGTACCCCGCGAAGGATGTCCCCAACCTGTTCTTGGTAGATCTTCCGCTCCACCCGGAAGTCGAGCAGGAACGGCACCCGAATGAGCTCGAGGCGGGCCCGAAAGCTCTGGTACTCGCCCGAGCGCAGGGCGCGAAACTCGAGCAGGTCGAGGTCGTTCGCGCTGCCCGTGAACAGCATGTCGAGGCCGAGCACGAGGTGGTCGAGTGCAATGGATCCCGCCTCGGTCGCGGTGAGCAGATACTTGTAGTGCTCGTACGGCCGCTTGAGCAGATCGGAGAAGTTGACGATGCCGCGGTTGGCGTCGACCAGGTCGCCCTGCACGGCATACAGCGCCTGACCGCCGACCGACGCCGGCAGGCTGCCGTAGGCGCTGTCCCCGGTGACCGGAAAGCTCCGCGCATCGACGGTCTGCTTGGGTTCCACCGTGACCAGCGCGGCTCGGTACTGGCGGCTGCAGAAGAAGCGCTCCAGCTGGACGTGTTGCAGCACCTTGCGCAGGTCACCTTGGTATCCCGTCAGAAGCGCGTCGAAGATCTTCCGGTTTCGATGCGAGAGTTCGCCGTAAAGCACGGCATCGCTGATCACGAAGTCCGGCGAGCCGGCGCACACGTCCTCGAGCAGCCGTCGCCGTTGGGGGACCGGTAGCAAGAACAGCGGATGGTCCTTGTGCTCATCGGCCATGCGCGCGTCGATCTCGTCGCTGCTCAGCCGCGCGAACGTCTCCTCGCCCAACGCGTCTCGCAGTCCTTCCTCGTTCGAGAATCCGATCCCGCCGGCGACCTCGCGCTTGTTCGGGAACACCCACGAAAAGCGATAAAGCGAGCCCT
>CAYSPB010000159.1:0-15389 GCA_964432695.1 uncultured Nannocystaceae bacterium | reverse complement strand
TGCTCCGCCGAAGTCATCCGCCGGTGGCGGCGGTGGTCGTCGCGGTGGCGGCGGTGGCCGTCGCGCCTCGGCGTCCCGCTCTTAGCGCTTGGCTGCGGGACCTTTGAACAGCTCGGCGGGGTCGAGCGCGAAGTAGTCCTGCAGCATGCCGTACAGCTCCGGGTCGCGCGCCCGGAGCTTCGTGGGCTTTTCGAAGAACGCCTCGACGGCGACGGCAAACAGCTCGGCTTCATTGGTACCCGCGTAGTCGCGCAGCACGTGGCGGTACTTCTTGCGCCGGACCTTGCCCAACCGCTCGGCGACCACGCCGATCCATGGCGCTGTCGCAACGAAGTCCACGCCCACGGGTAGACCGTCAGCACTTCCAGTCCCGAAGTCCAGCACGTGGGCCAGCTCGTGCAGCGCGACGTTGTGCCCGTCGTGCGGCTTGCGGAATCCGTGAACGAGGTCCTTCTTGGAAAAGATGACCGGACCTTGCGCGTGGACCATCCCCGCGATGTTGCCCTCACCGACCGTGTAGTCCTCGTTGAACTTGGTCGGATACACGACGATGTCCCGCACGGTAGGCCACTCCAGGTCGGGCCGCCCGTGCACGAGCATCGCAGCCGACGCAGCGATGAGAACCTTGGTCCGCTCCTCCACCGGGCCCATCCCTCCCTCGGGAAGCGCTGCGTAGATCGTCTGCTCAGCGAGAAAGACCCGCACGTCGAACTCGAAGCGGCGCCGGCCATTCTCGTCGAGACGCGTGTAGAACGGCACCCGCTTGTCGAGCAGTTCCTTCCAGTCCTCGGGGAACGGCTGCCGCGCCAGGGCCCTTCGCCGCAGCGCCTTGCGGAGCGTGAGGGCCACGACTGCTGCTGCAATGACGGGTGCAAGGAGATAGGCCCAGGCCGGCGCGCCGGAGGTCTGCACGAACGCGACGACGATGAGCGCCACGAGGCCTCCCGTCACCATCTGCACGCCGAGCGTTCGCCGCGGAAGCACCTGCATCGGCGGCAACGGTAGCAGCTTCTTCGTCGACGGCTTGCGGTAGCCTGGCTCGCGTCGTGCTGGTGCTTTCCACGCTGCTCGCCCCCCTCGTCCTCGAGTCTCCGCGCGCCCCGACCGACGTGCCTGATGCAGTGCCGTGGACCGCAGCCGAACCCAAGCCGGAGGCCAAACCCGCCCCGGCGCCGAGGCCCACCCCCCCGCCAACGCCGACGCCCGACCCCGCGCTCGAGCGTGACAGTCCGTCCGAGCCTGCACGAACCTGGACGGTGACCGCTTTCGTCGACACGGGCTACGCCTTCAATAGCAATCGCCCCGACAACCATCTGTACCGCGGTACCTCGACCACGCCCCGCACCGACGAGTTCACGGTCAACCTCGGCGCTGTTGCCCTACGTCACGATGCGACCGACGAAGAGCCGTACCGCGTGGAGTTCGGGCTGCAAGCGGGATCCGCCGCGGACGCACTCGTCGCCGCAGAGCCGATTCCCGGTGGCGACGACGGGGCCTTCGCCGGGGCCGAGACCTGGAAGCACCTGGCCGTCGCCAATGCGGGGGGCCGCATCGCGTCGTCGCGCACCGAGCTAGGTGCCGGCCTGTTCTCGAGCCCGGTCGGCATCGGAGGGTTCTGGTCCCCGTTCAACGCCAACGTGAGCCCATCGTGGGAGTCGAACGCCGCTCCGTTTTACTTCGCGGGCATTCGCGTCCTCCAAGACCTGCCTGCAGGCTTCGGCGTGCAGGCCTGGCTGGTCAACGGCTGGCAGACGCTCGCGGATGCCAACGGCGCCCCCTCGGGACTGCTCGGTGCGACCTGGAACCGCGATGTGCCTTCGGGCTTCTGGAACGCGGCAGCCTTCGTGTACTTCGGTCCCGACGACGTCGACCTTTCCGCCGACGCGTGGCGCGTCCACACCGATGGGCAAGTTGGGTGGCGGGGTCGTCGGCTCGGCATCGCCGCGGTCTGGGACTACGGTCGCGAACGCGTCACGACACTTCCCGGCGCCCCTTTGCAGTGGTGGACCGGAGGAGGACTCTTCGTCGACGGTCGCGCCTACGACGGGCGACGCATCGACGTTGATGTCGCCATCCGCCCCGATGCCTGGCGCGATCGCGGTGGTCGAATCTACGGCGTCGACCAGTGGCTGCTCTCGGGCACGGGCACGCTCGCCGTCCGGTTCTTCGACGCCCTGCTCGTGCGGACCGAGTATCGCTACGACCGGTCCACGGCGGACGCTGGGTTCTTCTTTCGAAACGATGCAATCTCTGTCGACGCGCCCGGCCTCGCCAACGAGCAGCACACGGTGTTTCTCAACGTCGCCGGCGTCTTCGAGCATTCGTTCGCGACCCGACGCATGGGCTCCGCTGGCGAGTAGACTGCCGGCATGGCAGCGGCGTCCCCCACGAGCCAGTTTTCGCCCGGGTTTCACGCCGGAGCGGTGCCCGGGCGCGCCGTCTACACGGGCCCCGCGAGGGACTTTCAGCCCTATGTACGCGCGTTCGACTGGACCGCAGACCGCGTCGACGAACTCGAGCGAATCTCACTCGAGCAAGCCGCCGCGCTGAAACATGCGGAGAGCATCACGTGGCTCGACGTCGTCGGCGTGCACGACGTCGAGTTCGTCCGAAAGCTCGGCGAGGTGTTCGGCCTGCACCCGCTGTCGATCGAAGACGTCGTCCACCCCAAGCAGCGCCCCAAAATCGAGTACTACACCGAATACACGTATCTCGTGCTCAAGATGCCCGAGGTCTCCGACGACGGGACCGTCACACTCGAGCAGGTCAGCCTCGTGGTCGGCGACGGCTTCGTGCTGACGATTCAAGAGAAGCCCGGCGACGTGTTCGAACACGTGCGCGACCGCTTGCGCGGCGCCGTGGGCCGAGTCCGCGAGCGAAAGCAGGACTACTTCGCCTACGCCTTGATGGACGCGATCGTCGATGGCTACGTCGAAGCCGTCGACCGCATCGGAGAGATCGTCGAGCGGGCCGAAGAAGACCTCGACGAGAACGACTCGGAGAAGGTCGATGGCCTGCCACAGCGGCTGCACGACCACAAGCGCGAGCTCATGGCGCTACGCAAAGTCGCCATTCCCACCCGAGAGGCCGTATCGACGCTGCTGCTCAACGAGGGCAAGCGAATCGGCAAGCGCAACCTGCCCTTCTTCCGCGACCTTCATGACCATGCCGTTCAGGTGGTCGATTCGATCGAGATGTACCGAGAGATGATCTCGAACCTCGTCAACCTGCACCTCGCCCTCGTCAGCCAGCGGACCAACGAAGAAATGCGGGTGCTGACGGTGATCGCGACCATCTTCATTCCACTGACGTTCATCGTCGGCGTGTACGGCATGAACTTCGAACAGATGCCCGAGCTCCATCTGCCGTGGGCATATCCGGCGCTGTGGGTGTTCATGCTCGCCACCGCCGGCGGCTTGCTCGCCTACTTCCGCCGCCGCCGAATGCTGTAGCGAGCCCTAGAGGACACCAGCGATCGGTGCGCGCGCGGCCGCGATGGTGCTCGTGTTTCCCTCGAGTTCGACCCACGTGAGCGCCAGCGCAGCGCCGTCTCGCTCGAGGTGTGGAAAGCCGGCACGACGGGAGCTTTCGGTTGTGGCGATGCGCATCGTGCCGGCGCGGGAACCGTCCGTCCGTACCCGGCGGAGCCGGAGCTCCGCGACCTTGCCCACGGTCTCCATCCAGACCACCCCCACCGAGGATGCGTCGAGCCAGACCACGTCGACGCGCCCCAGAGGCGTCCCGTCGTCAACCACGATGCCCTCGCCGAACGCCGCGTCCGCCGATGCAAAGGCCACGCGCACGCGCGGTCGGTCGTCGGCGGCGCTGAACCAGGCCACGGCGAGGTCCTGCCCCTGTGCCGCAATCGCGGGTCCGTTGACGGGACACCCCTCGATGCGCCAATCATCCGCACCCACGCGACGGCGCTGCCCGGCGTCGGGCCCCGCGACGTAGATGTCGCGAACCTCGGCGTCATCTCGGTCGCGATACGCCACGACCGGCCCCCTGGGCGTGGACGCTGCCGCGGTCTGACAGCAGTCGCAAACGCGCGGGTCGACCACCCGTCGATCTCGAAGTCCTCCGCCGTCGACGATGCCCGTCCACAGCTGCATGGCGCCGCCACGGCTGCGCGTCGATTCGCGGCCGTCGAGCCAAAACGCGGACATCGTGCCATCGGGCGCAGGCGCCCAGGAGACGAAGCCAAACTCGGGTCCCTGCGTTGCGTCGGAAACTGCAGCGGCGGTGGACCACACGCCATGGTCGTCGCGACGAGACCACCGCAGGTCGTAGCCGTGCTCGGCCCCCGTCCGCTGGGGCCACGCGGCGATCCAGCCGTGGTTCGACGCCGTCACGCTGGGGACATCGGCCCAATTCTGCAGCAGCGTCGCGTCGCGGACGACCGTCTCGGGCTGCGTGCGAGCGCCCCACGGCAGGGCGCGCAGGCGGGTTGCATCACCATCGGGCTCCAGCCAGCTCAGCGTGAGCCCGCGGGGACCCGGCGTCAGGCGAGGTGAGGCCGCCCCTGCGAGCGCTGCGACGGGTACCCGCTCCATCGGCAGCGCCGTCGGCATCGGTCCAGCCCGCTTCGACGGTGCCCGCTTGGCGTCCGGACGGGGATCTGGCGTACAGGCGAGCGTGCCCATGCATGCGGAAAACAGCAGCCGTCTCATGCCTTCACCCCGAACACGGCACCGATCTCATCGAGCACGTCGCTGCGCCGCCGGGCCCACGTTGCCGCGTCGACGTGCAGCACGGTCCAGCCGCGCATGCGCAGCACCGCCGGACGATGCACGAACTGCTCGAACGCCGAGCTTCCGCCGAAGCCTTCGTCCGTCATCACCGCCAGCGAATAGGCTCCATCTTCGGCATCGGCCTTGCCCACCGCCAGCGGGATTCGGAAGTCCGAGGTGCCCATACCGACGGTGCATCGCAAACCCATCGGCTCGAGCGCCATCATGATCTGCGTTGGAAGCGGCAAGTGGCCATCGAGCAGCGAGCGACGGGCCTCCGTGTTACCCGCCGAGCGTGGCGTCCCGCGGACGGCATCGAGAATCCGGTCGGCCACGTCGAACCGCCCCTGCGACAGGGCGTAGGCGAAGTCGAGATACCCCTTGAACAAGCGCGGACCCGAGTGCGTCGCGTTGCCGACCCGTAGCAGCGCAGGGTCGAACGACGACACGACGTAGCACTCGGCTTTGGCCCGCGAAATCGCCACATTGAGGCGTCGCTCACCGCCGCGCTGCCCCAAGGGACCGAACCGCGACGGGACGTAGAGCTCCCCCTGCCCGCCTCGCCGCTTGCGATGCACCGGCGCGTGCCCGAGCGAGAACACGATCACGTCACGCTCGTCGCCCTGGACCGACTCGAGGTTCTTCACGAACGGTCGTTCGTCGAGTTCGTCATGGGTACTGGCCGTCTGCCATGCGGCCGCGAACGCGTCGTCTTGGTCGACCCGCTGGTCGATCAGGTCGAGGATGGTCTGCCGCTGCTTGAGGTTGAACGTCACCACGCCCACGCTCGGTGGCTTGGGCCGAGAAAGCAGCTCCCCGACCAGGTCGACCACGCGCGCCGCCTCGGGCCGATTGAGCCCGCTGTCGTACTCGCCACCCTCGACCTGAATCCACTTGAGCGCGGGGTTGCCATGCGGCCCCGATGTGGACGGGATGGTGAGCAGTTCGCCCTCGTACATTGCGTGGTTGCTGAACGCGATCAGCTCCTCCTCGCGACAGCGGTAGTGCCACTTCAAGCCCGCGTGTGGGCAACGGTTGCGCGTCAAGGACAGCAGCGACTCGGCCGTGAACATGTCTCGCGCCGCGCGTTCGTCTTCGGAGAGGTCCTCGTCCTCGGTCCCGCTGCTGCCCATCCTGAAGTACGAGGTGGGCGGCATTTGCTTCTCGTCGCCGGCGACGACGACCTGTTTTGCGCGAAGGAACACCGGGAGACCAGCCTCCACCGTGCACTGTGACGCCTCGTCGAAGATGACGACGTCAAACAGCGGCGCGCGCGGAAACAGCACAGCCATGGTCTCCGGCGAGACCAGCCAGCACGGGAGCACATCCAGCAGGCCATCGTCGGCGAAGTCTCGGACCAGCTGACGAAGCGGCATCAATCGACGCGACTTCGACGTCTCCTTGAGCAGTGCCTCCTTGACCTTCTGTTCCGGCGTACGCCGAGCGCGGTACTCGGCGTCCGGGATCGCGAGCAGCTCGGCCTGATCGAGCTTGGCGCAGATCGTCTCGACCTCGTGCTCGGCGATTTCGGCTTCGAGCGAGGCGAGCTTGTCCACGGCGTCGGTTGCTCGCTGCCCCTGCGCAGTGGTGCCCAGGTCGGCCAGAGCCGGCAGGAATGCCTCTTGCCGGGTGAGATGAGCCTGTGCCCACGCGCGCGCCAGCACCTCCCGCCACTCCTCGGCCGACTGGGCTTGGGCTGCACCCAGCAGCGCATCGAGCACGCTGCGCGCGTCGGGATGGACTTCGTCGAGCTGGCCGAGCCAGCCATCGGCGTCTCGCAGCCGATGGCCATCGGCCCGGAGGCGAGTCGCGAAGTCGTCCAGCTGCTCGGCCTCCATTGTCTGCGACCACGGGAAGCGCGGTCCGACTGGCCCAAGACGCTCGCGGATTCGGTCGTCGGCAGCCAGCTGAGCCTGACGATGCGCGAGCGCGGTGCGAAGCGCCTCGAGGTCGGCGGCGCTCTTCGGCGCCGGCATGCCCAACGCGTCGAGCGTGGCCTGGTGCTGCTGCACCACCGCGACGCTGGCCTGACATGCCTGCAGGAGCGCGATGGTGGCCTTGGCTTGCGCAGCCGTGCTGGGCACCAGCTGCGGGTGCCCCATCGAAGCGAAGGCGGCTTGGGTCTGCGCCCAGATCTGGCTCGCATCGACTCGGCCCTGAAGCTCTCCGAGAAAGGCCGGCGAGAATCCGGCGCCTGCGCGCTCGGGCCAGACCGTCGCCAGCGCCGCGCGAACCTCCCCTCGCGTTCGCCACCACAGCGGGGAGAAGACGCGAAAGAAGTTCCCTGCGTAGCTGCGGAGCACGGCAACCCCGCGGGCAAATGAATCGTCCGCCGGCGCCAGCGGTGCAGTCCACGTCTGCAGCGCGGTCGCCTTGTCCGACCACGCCTGCGCCAGTACGTTCACGTCGAGTGCGGCGCCGGTCCAGACCGCGCACACCAGCGCCGCGTCGCCGCCCTCGCTCTTGGCCAACAGGTCGGCGACCGCCGCCAGCCCCTGGGCACCCGCCCGGAGCGTGGCGACCGGAACCGGACGGTCTTCTCGCAGACGTCGGCTCGACGCGGCCTCGGTACACGCTTCGGCCAGCGCTCGTTGCAGCTGTGCAAAATCATCGTCGCCGAGGTCGGCCAGGCCCGGACGCTCGCCCTGCAGCCGCCACCACCCGTGTGGACCCCACACATCGGACAGCGGATGCAGGCGCTCGACCAGCTCCAGCATGCGCTCGAGCGCATCCCGGCCGAGGTCGACCAGCGAGCCCGTCTGCAGCTGGTCCGTGCCCGCAGCTGCCAGCGCGAGCAGCTGGCCGACCGACAACCCGACACCCTCGGGCAGGGTCGCCAGCGTCCTTCGCCGGGTTTCGAGCGTTTCGGCCGCGCGGGCGTGGTCCTGCCGAAGCACGTCCATGCGCATCGCGTTCGCCCGCCGCGGCTCAAAGTCCTTCAGACGGCCGGCGATCTTGGAAAACAGCGCCTTGCGGTCGTCTCCCACGTCGTGCACGAGCGCGAGTGAATCTTCGAGTCCGCACCCCGCCAGCCGCTGCTGCACCACATCCAGCGCCGCGCGCTTTTCGGCCACGACCGCCACCTTCGCGCCGCGGCGCATCGCGTCGGCGACCAGGTTCACGATGAGCTGGCTCTTGCCGGTGCCCGGTGGTCCATCCACCACCGTCACCAGGTTCTTCGCGCACGCTTCGGCGACGGCACGCTGGCTCGGGTCCGAAGGCAGCACGGGCCAACCTGGCGCGTGCTCGGGGATCGTCGGCGGCGCGTCGGTCTGCAGCGCCGCGGGGAGCAAGCCAAACCCGGCGGACATCAACGCCGGCAACGGCGTCTGCGCGGCTTCGAGGTCTCGCAGCAGCGCGTCGTAGTCCTGCAGCAGCTCGGAACTCGACTGCGGGAACAGGCCCAGCAGTGCGCACTCCTCCACCGCCATGAAGCGCTGTTCACCGTCGAGCTGGTCGTTGCGGACGCGAAACGGTCCGAGGGTCGTCCCCTCGACCGCGACTGAAACGCCAACGTCGCGCAAGCGATCGATGAGCGCCGGTACCCCCTTGGCAGGATCCGCCGCGAGCGCATCGAACTCACGGCTGAGTTCATCGGGCAGCGCGAGGCCGGCCTTGTTGAACAGCAGTCGCAGCAGCGACTGGTTCGCCATCGGTTCCTGGTCGCGGGGCTTGATCGAAAAGCCGCGGGCCCCCCTCCCGTCACGCTCCAGGTCGACGGGGACCAGCATCAGCGGACCACGGACTGCGTACCCCGTGCCGGGATCCTCGGCCCCCCCCACGCTACCCAGTAGCACTGGGTACCCCACGAACAGGTCGTTGGCCCCGGTCTCCTCCCGCTGGTCGCGCGCGAGGCGATCGAGCTGCCGAAGATCTTCGGTGCAAGCACGCGCCGCGTCATGACGGCCTGCGTCGTCGGGCGTCACGAGCACGGCGCGTTCGCCTGCCTGCAGCAGCGCGAGCGCTCGCTCGGGCGTCCCCTTGCGAATGTCCTCGAGGCGGAAGAGGTCGAACACGCGGCGGCTGCCCTGCGTCTTCCGCAGCCGCACCGAAGGGCTGCGTCCGTCCCCCGAGATCAACTCGTCGCGGAGGCGGCTGACCGCAGCGATCAGGGCCTTGCGGTCGGCAGGAAGGTCCGCGTCGCGATCGACCTCCGGCTCGGCAGGGGTCGTCCGAGCGCTCAGGGTGACCAGGTCGTCGAGCCGCACCGACGGAAGCGGGGGCGCGACGTCGATCTCGCGCTGCTCCAAAAAACCCGCAATGCCCTGCAGGGCCTTGCGGTCGTCTTCTTCGGCCCCCAACAGCCGCAGGAGGCGGCGCGGGGAGATCGTCGTCTGACGCGTCCGCTGCACCGCCACGCACAGCGCGGCCAGAGCATCACGGACCTCCGCCTTGCGCGCGGGAAGCGGGATGGAGCTCGGCGCGTCGCCCTCACCTTCGAGCTCTACGCCCATCGCGGCCACCGCCGGCTGCAGCCAGCTGCGGAACTCGTCGGCCACGCCCAGCGCCTCCCCAATGGCAAGCACCATCTGGACTTCGCGCTGATCGACGACATCGTCGGCACCGATCACGTGCGAGAGCAGCAAAAACAGCCTGCGCTCCAGGTCCACGCCGCCCGCCCGCACGAGCCCTCCCGTCTCGTAGAACCGCTCGTGTGCGACTTCGGGGTCGAGAAACTCGGACCAGCTCGACACGTGAGGACTAAACGCATCTTCGATCGCGGCCAGCTCCTGCGGCGAAAGATCCCCGTCCGCGCCGCCGACGAGCACGGCGCACGCCAACGCGCACTCGTACACGAACGGTGGCAGCTCGGCGCGGTCATCTTCGATGCGCAGCAGCCCCGGTCCCCGCACGACCGCCGCGATCTCGGCATCGATCTCTGCGAGCGGCCGACCGCCAGATGCACCGATGATCGAGCCCCACACGTCGCTCTGCGCGAACTTCCACAGCGCCCACGTCCGCAGGCCGTAGGGCGACGTATCGGCCGTGTCCACCGCGTCGTCAGCAGCCATCCGCTGCTTGCACGCTTCGAGGTATGCCTCGGTGTCCCAGGTCAGCGCGTCTCCGGAGAGTCCCGTCGTCGCGATCATCTCCAGGCGAATCGCCGCGTGCAGATCTCGACACGCAATGAGACCGACCCGGTCTGCCGTGATCGAACACGCCATGACCCCGCGGCGCGCGGCCTCGGCCTGCGCCGGGTCGAGCAGCTCGCGCTCCGCCAACACGGCGGCCACGTAGAGCGTTGCCCCGATTTCCGTCCACGGACCGTGGGCGAGGTAGCGACCGAGCTCGTGCCCAAACAGCGCCCGCGCGGCGGCATCATCGAGCAGGGACAACAAGCGGCTCTGGACCTCGAGCAGGATCGGCGACTCGACGAGATGGAGCGCGGCGTTGGGTCGGCTTGCCGCTTGGTACAGCTCGAGCGTTCCTCGAAGGCCCAGCGCGTCGCGAGCTTCGTGAGCACGTGCGTAGGCGGCTGGGGCCATGGATTCGGTCAGCCGCAGCGCATCGGCGAGCAGTCGTCGACGGATGCGACCCGGGTCGGAGGGCACCAGCGACTTGCGGCGCGCCTCGAAGTCGGGAATCGCGACACGCAGCGATTCCGCCAGCTCACGCTCGAGCCCGAATCGAACCATCTCGACGTCGAAGTCCCGCAGGCCGATACCGTCGGTCATCGGGGGGAGCGTAACGCCCGCGCGCAGCGGGCCGAAGGGGCGAGCTGCCCCAAAAAACCGCTGAACGCAGTTGACCTGTTCGATCGGCTCCCCGATGGCGATCTTCGGCCGCAGCCAGTATGAGGCGCCTGTGAGCAAGCGGGTTTTGGGCGCACGAGAAGCAACGCTGTTGGTATTGGTGGCGGCATTCGGCTGTGACGACGGTGGTGCATCGGCGGAAAACGAAGCATCGAGTTCGGGCAGCACGACGGGAGCGAATGCAGGCTCGACGGGCCCGGGGACGAGCTCGAGTTCGACGCCCTCGAGCGGAGGCGTTGATGAGAGCACAGGGACTCCGTTGCCGGTCGATCCGAATTGCGACTGGGTCGCGTTCGAGGACATCGTGGCGGACTACGACCCGGTCCGCACGCGGCTGTGCGCACCGTTCGAAGACCCGCGCACCGACGAGCGCCATGACATCGACTGCCGCCTCGAAGGCCTCGTCGCCGACAGCATCCCGCCGCCGACGGACGCGCTCACGGTCATGACCTACAACATGGAGCGCAACATTCGAAACGACGCCCAGGTGGAGGCGTTCGAGACTGGCCTGCTACCGATGCCCGACATCATTCTCGCAAGCGAAGTCGACCGAGGTTGCGGCCGCTCGGACAAGATCAACGGCGGGCTGGCCTTTGCCGAAGCGCTCGGACTCAACTACGCGTTTGGGGTGGAGTTCGTCGAGCTGGTGGGACCCGAGACCGACACGCCGTGCGAGCACGGACAAGCGATCTTTTCGCGCTACCCGCTCGGCAACGTAAACCTCTTCCGGCACGAGCCGACGGGCAATGACGAATGGGACCGTGTCGAGCAACCTCGCGTAGGCACGCGCGTGGACCTCGAAGCCGACGTGCTCGTTGGCAATCGCTGCGTCCACGTGGTTTCGGTGCACTACGACGACGCGCTGGAGGAAGAACCCGCGCGCGTGAACCAGGCGATGGCCACAGCCGCCCGCGGACTCTCGCACGAGGGTGAGGACCTCGTGATCGGTGGGGACATGAACACCGCCTTCTACTTTGCCGACCTCTCGCCGGCCGCGGCCCAAGCACCAGCTGCCCGCGCCTTCTGGGATGCAGGATACGTCGATACGCACGCCAGCCTCGACGAACGAGAGACGGTTCCGTTCGAGGTTGGCGGCATCGTGGTGTCCGCTGTGGTCGACCTGCTGTGGGTCCTGGACGAGACCCGCATCTCCAACGCGCAGGGCTGCACCCGAGAAGACTGCGGCGAGCTTTCCGACCACCTCCCGCAGTGGTTCACCTACACCCTCCCGACACAATGACGGCTCACAGCGGGCCGACCATGTGCATGAAGCGAAACGGAACGCGAGCCCCGGCCTGCACGAACGCGGCGTCGAGCTCGGGGTGGTCCTCGACTACGACCCCCATGCGTGGGAGCGCTGCATCAGACCGAAGCCCGTGCAGCAGAGTCATGGCCACCGGCACCGACGCCGCGCGAAACGGGAAGCACCCCGGGAAACGCGTCGCGAAGGCGGCGATCGACAGGTCGTTGCCCGGCCGCCCTCGACGCTCTGCGCACCGCAGGACCATCCCCAACGTCTTCGTCAGCGAGGCGAGCTGACCTGGCGGCAACGCATAGCGCCGCTCGAGCGGGTCGATGTCGGCGGGCTCGAGCGCCCGAACATGGTGCGCCTCGGATGGCGCGGGCAAGACCTCCAGCAGCGTCCAGTCGAAACGCATCGAGGCGCAGTCGCGGACGCGGTGGAGGCCCATCGACGTGTACAGCGCAACGGCGGGCGCGTTGTCGCGCCTGACGTTGAGCCGCCACCGAACGCAACCGGCGGCCCGCATCGACGCCACGGCACCATTGAGCAGCGCTCGTCCGACCCCAGCACCGCGGGCTGAAGGTTCGACCACGAGGTGCCGGACGTAGCCATCCTCGGGAAGCTGCTGCGCGTAGCAGTATCCCGCGGGCTTACCGTCGACTTCGGCAATCGACGTATTCGGCACGAAGCGAGTCGCCCACGCTTGCGCCGAGGGCTGCGTATCCCCGCTGCCCAGCATGGGGAACCAGCGCTCGAAGCTCGCGTAGTCACTGGCACGTGCCGGCCGCAAAGACACCCCCATGATGCGACCGTAGCAAGCGCACCTCAAACGTCGAGCGGATTCGGCTCGCGGCCACCCGCACGCGATACGATGACCGCATGAGCCCGATTCTCGCGCCCATCGTCGCCCTCGTCGCCTGGACCTTCGTCGTGTGGGGCTGGATGTACGCAACACGGCTGCCCGCGATGCAGCGCGCCGGCATGAAGTCCGACCCGTTCGCCATCCGTGGCGAACAGATGGCTACGCTCCCCGCCGAGGTCCGCTGGAAGGCGGACAACTACAACCACCTGATGGAGATGCCTACGCTCTTCTACGCCATCGCACTCGTCCTGGCCGTGGCAGACGCAGGCGGCGGCCTGAATCTGGCGTTGGCTTGGAGCTACGTCGGCCTTCGGGTCGTGCACACCCTCGTGCAGACGCTGTGGAACAAGATCGAGGTTCGCTTCCTGGTCTTCGCCTCGTCGAGTCTCGTCCTGCTCGGGCTCACCGTGCAGGCGGCCCTGGTCGTCTTCTAGATCGGGTCGTCGACGTGACCGTCGAAGGTCGTGGGCTCGTCCGCAGTCCGCGGTCCCCACCAGATCCTCGACTGGCATCCACGGACGGGGTCGCAGCACAGAACTTTGACACGGACGTCAGGTAGCTTCATCGCCCGATACAGCTCGATCCGCCCCATCATCATCGCGCGGCAGACCAGCGGATGATGCTCGACCCAGCGCTCGTACATCGACACCGTGGAGTGATCCAACGAGGTGTACGAAACGTCTCCGCTCCCGAAGTTGTGTCGCCAGGCTTTGGAGGCGTGCTTGGCGAGCCGCTCCGGGGTGAGGAACAACGCGAAGAGCGCCCGCTGCAGTCCCGTCATCTGCTGGCGAAACGTGTTTCGCCCGGCACGCGACGCCACTTCGAGCTGCTGCGCGCGCGGCAGTCCAGCGACCGAACGTTCGATGAGCGCGTTGACGAGGGTGGCCGGGTACCACCGGGACTGCAGGAAGTTCATCCCGCCCACCTGAGGGTCGATCGCCCACGCGCCCGAGGTCATCGCCACGGTGTCGACGTTCTTCGCGACGGCCTCGTACCCCACCTGCTCCTGGATGCTCTGGGTGAACGCGCGGCAGATGAAGCCGCGAACCCGTCCGCTGGCCTCATTGAGAGGCCAATGCCCGTCACCGCTCACCACGACGAAACTAACATCGGCACCCCGCGCGCCCGCTGAACCGGACGGAGCGACCCGTCACGGGCGGCCGGAGACGCGCCGGTGACCGTACGCCGTTCATCCACCGTTCCGCCCCGGATCGACGTCACCAGCAGACACATCCGAAGCGGGCTGCTAGGGTCGGGGCATGGGGCCAGGATCGGTCCGGTCGGTGCCCGCGAGTACCGAGCAAACCCTGACGGATGTAGGTCTTCGGCGGCGCGTGTCGTTGGAGCCGGGTGCGCGCGTCGGCCGATACCGCATCCGTCGGCAGCTCGGCGCCGGCGGTATGGGAACGGTTTATTCCGCCTTCGATCCGGACCTCGACCGGGAGATCGCGATCAAGCTGCTGCATGAGGCCCCGGGGCGCCCGCAAGGGAAGCGCGCAACGGCGCTGCTCCGCGAAGCGCAAGCGATGGCTGCCTTCTCCCATCCGAACGTGGTCACGGTGCACGACGTCGGCACCCACGACGGGCGGGTCTTCCTCGCCATGGATTGGGTCCGTGGCGCCACGCTCAAGGCGTGGATGAAGGACCGGCCGCTCGCCGAGCTGGTGCCCGCGCTCATTCAGGCTGGGCGCGGACTCGCAGCGGTGCACGCTGCAGGCTTGGTGCACCGCGACTTCAAGCCCACGAACGTGATGGTTCACGCCGACGGCCGCGTCGTGGTGATGGACTTCGGCCTCGCCCGCCGGGCGCAGACGAGTTCGCTCGAACCCGCGGCCAACAACTCGGCGACCCGCACCTATGACGAGGACATCAGCCGAGCGGGCTCCGTGCAGGGTACGCCCGCCTACATGGCACCCGAACAACACTTGGGCTTCGACATCGATGCGCGGGCAGATCAGTTTGCGTTCTGCGTGACGGCCTACGAAGGCCTCCATGGAACCCGACCGTTTCGCGCTCGCACGGTCACCGAGTTGCTCATGCGGGTCGCCGATGGAGACTTCGCCCCGAAGCGCAACGCAGCGGTTCCCAGCCAGGTCCACCGCGCACTCGTGCGGGGCCTGAGCGAGCTGGCCAAGGACCGCTGGCCCACCATGGACGATCTCCTGGGCCGGCTCGAGCCCCAGCCCGCGCGTCGCACCTGGCTCGCTTGGGGAAGCGCCGCCACCGTCGTCACGGTCGTCGGCCTCGGCGCAATGACCAACGCCGACGACCCGTGCGCAACGTCGGCCGAAGGCCTTCAGGCGCGATGGGGCGACCAGACGCGCGGCTCGATTCACGGCGCGCTCACCCGATCGGGCCGGGCCTTTGCCGAGGACACTGCTCACCGCGTCGACGAGGCGCTCGATGCCTACGTGGATGCCCTCGCCGACGCGCACGCCACCGCCTGCGCTACCGCCATCGAACCAGCGCTGCTCGACCGCCGAACCGCCTGCCTGCGCCAGCGAAGCGGCGCGCTGCATGCCACGCTCGATGTCCTCGCCACGCCTACCGACGGGCTGGTGAACAAGGCGATTCAGGTCGTCGATGGTCTGCCAGACCCATCGGCCTGCCTCGACCCCGACCATCTTGGCGACGCTGCGCCCGTGCCGGTCGACGAGGCACGCCGCGACGCCGTCGAGCAGACCCGCAACCTGATCACGCGCGCGCAAACCTACGAGGAAGCCGGCGACCCGAAGCAGGCCCTCGACGTCTCGAAAGACGCGCTCGCGCTGGCCCGCGAGACGGAGTTCTCCCCCGTCGTG
>CAYSPB010000158.1:0-15499 GCA_964432695.1 uncultured Nannocystaceae bacterium | reverse complement strand
AATGCGTGAAAACGCGCATGAACCGAGCGGTGGGGGCCGAGGGCCAAGCTTGGCTCGGCATGAGGGGCGGCGCACACTCAGCAGCCTTTTTCTTCGCTGGCGTGAAGACTTTCCCCGGCCACGACCATTGCACCTGTAATGCAGCACGGAGGTGGCGGCCACGATGCCTCACGCTACGAGCGTACCGATCCTGACGTCAGCGAGGTCGCAACGCCGCGTCCCGCCAGTGCCCCGCTCATGCGCGTTGAATCGCGTTTTCGCACGCAGCACCGGCCTGCCCCACCGATCGACACAGCCTCGACACTCGACAACGCCCCAACGCTGACGTGGCGCAGCAACCCAGCAACGCCGCCACCGACTCGGAAGCAGGGGGCGGAAGCTCCGTGGTGGCTGTGGGCACTGCTGGGTGCAGCCCTTGGAGCGCTTGCGGGCTACCCAATCTTCCTGTGAGGAGGCGGCGCCCGGAGTGGCTCGGTGAACCTAGCAACCTGGGTGCTAGGGGCTCCGGTCCTCGTTGAGCGCAGCGTCGGGCTGCCAGTCGTCGTTCGCTGTCAACATGCGACCGCCGGAGAACATGACTTCGAGCGGGCACGCGTCGAGAGCGTCGGCCAACGTCTGTAGGGAGCGAAACGACCAGCGGCCGAACCCCAGGGTGACGATGTCGTGCTTTTGCGTGGCCATGCATCTCGTGTGGGCGTGGCGCGCAGAGGTGCCCAGTCCGATTCCGGGCCGTCTGCGGCGTCATTGCACGCGAGGCTCGGATCGGGACGAGGCCGGCCCGCGGGCAATCTTGTTTGTTCCGCGGCGAACGGCAACATCGGTCCAATGCCCCAAGCTGACCAATCCGATCGCCCGACCAACGCGTTCTCCTTCGAAGATGCTCCGACCGTGGTGATTGAGCCGCGCTCCGAGATTGTTGACGAGGAAGCAAAGACCGCTCCGCGACCGCGCGCGTCCTGGTGGCCTCGGCTCGGTCGACGCGCAAAGTCTCAGTGAACCGCCGGGGCGGACTCCGGATCGACGTCGAAGTGCACGGTCCCCATTCGGTCGGCATCACTCGGCCACGCGACCCCGATTCAGCCAGGCGCCCCGAAGCTCGAGAGCCGGCGCAGGCGTGCGCCGCGGGAGGTTCTCGAATAACGGGCACCGACCCAAGTGCGGGTGTCTTCGAGGAAGGCGTCGCGGATTGCGAGACGGGCAGGGTCCTCGTCGATGCTCTTGGAGAACATCGCACTCCGTGCGTTCGATCGCCGTCGACAGGGTCCCGAGCGCTTCAGGAATACAGCATCGAGCGCCAAACTACACGAACCTACATTGTACGGCTGCTCAGCAGCGCTGTCCATACTGCGTGAGCCGGAACATGGGCGCGAACGCGCTGTCTAGGTGAATATCGAACGATGGTCGTCCGTCTGATGCCGCCCATGCTTCTGCCCGTCGTTGCCGCAGCCTTTCTCAGCGCCCTGCCCACGCCGACGCGGGCGGCATCGGACGCAGACGACGCGATGCCCGTCGCCGCCGAGGCCGAGAAGGTCTTCGTCCAGCTGAAGATCAAGAACGGCAGCAAGGAACTCAAGCACCCGGGCCACAAGATGGAGACCGGCGAGGAGCTCGTCCTCGTCCTCACGGAGGGCAAGAAGAAGCACGAGGTCATGGTCTACGTCGAGTCGGCCGATGGCGGCGGCTACAAGGTCGAGGTCGTCTACAAGGCCGCCGGCAAAGAGCGAGTCAAAGCCGAGTCCTCCGTGAAGGGAAAGACCTGGGTCGAGTTCAAGAGCGACGACGGAAAGTCGCTCGTCTCGCTACGGGTCAATCCCGGCAACAAGCGCGCCGAAGGCCTCGACATGCCCGACGGGGACAACCCCCTCGACGGCCTCTAGCCGCCCGCGGGCCATCCCACCACGAACGAAACGCGAGCCCGGTGTCGGTGCTCGCGTTCTTCGTCTTCGGCTCAAATAAAGCGGCGCGGGCCACTCAAGTAGGGGGAAGTGACCCGCGCCAGGGATGCCGACCTTGTCTGGACTGTCACCGTCGGGGTCAACCCCGGCGGCCATGGAACCCTTCGGGCTCCACACTTGTGTCATGGTCCGCGGCGGGCTTTTCCTTCATTGCCAGGCCGACTTTTTTTGTTTTTTCCGAATCGGCGTCACCGGGCCGTTGCGGTGAGCCCGGATTCGCTGATGCCTTCGGTCGTGGAACCGCTCGACGAACCGCCGGAGCTTCCGTAGCCGGTGCTTTCGCCCAGGGTCGTCCCGCTGCTCGTACCACTGCCGTCACAGGGGCCACACCCGAGCTTCTCGACCTCGGCAACGCACTGCCCGTCCCACTGCACCTCGCAGCAGAAGGCGTCGAACTCACACACACATGCTGCGACTTCATCCGACTCGCAGGAAGGACCGGGCTGCGCGAAGCAGCACGCCGGACCACCGTAGCGCTCGCCACACGTTCCACATTCGAGCGTGTCGACCGCGTCCGCACACAGCAGGTCCCACTCTTCTTCGCAGCAGTAGGGATCCTCCGCGCAGACGCAGGCCGCGACTTCGAGGTCTTCACAGCCGACGCTGCCGTCGGCCGCCTCCTCGCAGCAGGCACCCGCGTTCTGCGGTCGCGGCTGAACATCACAACGACCGCAGCCGGACAGGGCTGCCGCCTCCACGCACGAAGCATCCCACGCGACGTCACAGCAGTAGGAGTCCTCCGCGCAAACGCAGGCCGCGACGTCGGGCTCATCGCAGCCCGGGGCTCGGTGGGGCTCGCAACAGGCGCCACCGCGATCGGCGCCCGTCGTGTCGGTCGAGGTCGAGCCGACCGGTGCACCGGTCGAAATCTCTCCTGGGCCGGTCGTGTCGCCGACACCGGACTCGTCGGTGCTGGTCAAACCGACGGCGGTGGTCCCGACCGTCTCCGACGGATCCGCCTCTTGAGGCTCAGGCAGCGGCCCGGTGATGAACTCACACCCGAGCGCCGCGGTCGCCCAGAGGGCGAGAGCATATTTGCAAGCCTTCATCCGTTGGCTCTCTCGAACCGTCCATGGTGAGACGGCCTTCGAACCTTCACCCCTCGGTCGTGATGGGGCGGCTGCTGCTGCAGGTCCAATCGAAGTTGTCGAGTATGACGACGCTGTCGAACACGGAGTCGGAGAGGTCGAACAGGGCAAACACAAGCTCGATGGTTTCCTCGGACCTTACCGGAGCTTTCGTGGTGAGCCACTTCGTGCCCGCGTGATGCTGCATCGAGAACCCCTCGAGTTCGGGTGCGGCACATGCAGGACAGTCCTCGCTCACGCTCCGGTAGTCCAAGAAGACGCTCTGCGCCGTGATGGGGTTCATCTCGTCGTCGAACGACACGTTGCCCGTCCACGACTCCGACTCGAGCCACGCGATGTACATGTCGTTGTACAGGGTGTCCCCGCCATGATCGGTGTAGAGCGGGTATTCGCTCGAAAAGAACGCAAAGTCGAACGACAGCGCGTCGGTATGCGGCGGCACCGTCGTTCGCATACGCAACTCGACGTAGTCGAATGCGCCTGCTCCCTGTGTCCACGGCTCGGCGATCGAGTTCGAACAGTCTCCCTCCCCCACGAGCGCGACGTCGTCGGTGCAATCGAGCTTGTCGTCCACACGCCGCGGCGTGAGCGGTTCGGGCAAGAACTCAAGCAGTACACCGCCGAGGTCACCGCTTGGGCACAGCTGCGGGTCGATACAATCATCTGGATGGAGGTCCAACAATTGTGCCGGGGTCATCGGCACTTCTGCAGCGCGACCCGTCGACAGAATCACGAATCGTTCGCCTTCGCGCGGTGCGAACGGACTCGCCTCCCCACCGAGTCGACCGCCGTACACCAACATGGATCCGGGCTCGCCCGTGTGTCCAAAGACTGTCTCGTCGACGTCGCTGCATCCCAGGCCGATTGCTTGGTACCAGGTCGGGTCCGGGTTGCCATCACAGGAGGGGAACTGAGGTGGTGCGCAGAGGTCAGGGTTGTCGGATGGCGCGACGTCGTAGAGCAGGCCGGGGGCTTCACCGGTCTCACCCGACGATGACGCGTCGACGATGCCCGTCGTTCCCCCCGCACCCGCACTCGCGGTGCCGGCGGACGCCCCACCATCGGGCGCAGACGAGGACGCGGCCGAGTCCGCACCGTCGCTCACCTGCCCGGCTGCCTCCGACCCGGCGTCTTCGTCGGCGTCGTCGGTGGTCGCGCTCTCGTTCGAGCCGATCAGACCACGAACCTGACACGCGCTGCTGAGCACGACGAGGGAACAAAGCCCCGTTGCGAACGCCCAGCGTGCCATGGAGCTGAGCATAGCAGACGTACGGACCGCGGATTCGCGAGTGACGTGCTCAGTCGAGGGCCTGGCGCACGGCTTCGGCGTAGGGGCCTTTCCCGTGCTTCTTCAGGAATCGGTCACCGCGACGCGCGGCCTCATCCGACTTTCCGAGAGCCGACAGAGCAACCACCGTCAGCGCCTCGCGTTCTTCGGCGAGCATGCCGCGGGGGAAGGAACGGCGAGCGTCCTTCAGCAGCGCGAGCGCGCGTTGCGGGTCGGTCTTGAGCGCCTGGCGAGCGTCTGCGATGAGCCGCGCTTCTCGAACGAAGTCATTGGCCTTGGGCTTCGCGGCCGGCTTGTGAGCCGCCTTGACCGCAGGTCGAGCCTTGGGCGCCGTCGGCTCGACCGCGGCCGGTGCCGGTGACGTTGGCTCGACGGGCACGGCTGCGGGAACGCGCGGGGTAGAATGGACGTCAGGCGCCGGGGCTGCGGGCTGCGCGACCGACTCGACCGGTGCGGCACGGTGCGGCTCAGCGTTGTCGACCGACGTGGCCGCAATGTGGGCGGGGGTGGCAGAGGCCTCCGGGTCCGGTCGTGTCGCAAACCACGCGGCCGCGCCACCGCCGACCAACACGGCCGCAACGATGGCCTTGCCGACCCATCCACCGCTCGCCTTCGCAGCGCCGGTGGTTACCGCCGTCGCGCCCGTGACATCGGCCGCGATTGCGGCGTTGAGACCAGCCACGCCGGCGGCGAGGTCGAAACCTTCCAGGCCGGCCGATGCAGCCTCAGCCAGGTCGGCGCGAAGACTAGACACGACCGAGGGGTCGTCGATCAAGCGGATGGGGTCGTTGGTCATGAGCTTGCCCCCGCATTCAGCCGAGCGGAGATGGGACGCGAAGTTCCGGATTCTGCGGTGCCGCGCGCAAGCGAAGCGTGGGCCTTCGCGAAGTCTCGCCGCGCAGAGTGCAGCCGGCTGTACACCGTGCCCACGGGGATGTCGAGCGTCCCTGCGATCGCGTCACAGGACTGTCCCTCGAGTTCATACAACACGAACACGGCTCGCTTCTCAGCGGTGAGCGTGTCGAGAGCTCGTTGCACGCGAGCGAGCGCCTGGCGGCTCTCAGCCCTCTGTCCGGGTGAAGCCGACGCAGCCGCGGCGGGTGCGAGCTCGACCTTGTCCGCGTCTGCATCTTCGAGACGTCGCCGTGACTTCTTGCGCCGGTCGGACGAAACGCGGAACGCGATCTCAGCCAGCCAGGTGGTTGGTTTCGCGCGCCCGGGCGTGAAGCCTCCGCGACGGTGCGCTACCAAGAACACCTCTTGAACCAAATCAGGCACGTCGTCTCCTCGCACTCCCAAGCGGAGCAGGAAACGGGCGACGAATCGGGCGTGCGCTCGGTACAGCGCCTCTGCGTCGAGGTGTTCGGACACGGGTGGGCATGAGGGTCCCACGCCATGTATTGACGAACCACCAGGATCCTTCACCAAAAGCACGATGTTTGGTGTCCGAAAACGACCCGTTCCGTCGGGATGAGCGCGAGTTTTTTCGTAAGACGTGCGACACGGCACGCAGCCCCGCGGTCGGCGCAAACTCGGATCGAAAGCGCGTTGGGTGCGTGCGTCAGCGGAAGTTGACCACGAGGCCGGCGGTCACCCAGCCGCCAATCCACGGAAATTCACGTCCGACGCGGCGCGTGCCGTCCTCATCGAGAAAATCGAACGCGGGCTGCAGCAGGTGGACGAGCCCGTCGGCACCGAACTCGAGTTCGAGGCGCGGCGCGATTTCGATGCGGAGGTCGAAACCGAACGTGGTCGCGAGCCAAGGCAGACGGGATGAGTCGGGCCGCGCGAATGCGGTGCCGGTCGCAAGCGCGCCTCCGCCGATCACCCCCGCACATCCTCGGGGTCGGACCTGCCTGACGACGAGGGCACCACACACATCCACCTTCGCGCCCACCAGCGAGTACACGGCACGACCCGCCCCCGCTGCTTGTGCGTTGGACCGGGCCCCAAGTACGCCGGCGGACACGTCGACGTAGTCTCGCCACCTCAGCTCGACCGCGGCGCCGCCCACCCCGCCGATGTCCGGTGGCGCATCAAAGCCAATGCCCCCGAACACGACGACGGCCCCGTGCCACGGACTCGGCTCGTAAGCCTCCTCGCGGCGCGGCCTCGCCTCGAGGTCGGGCGCCCGTTCCGAGTCGTCCTCGGCTGGCGCTTCGGGTTCATCGGGCATCGCGGGTGCACGCGTCACGACCGGATCCGGTTCGGTGTCGGGCAACGTCGTCATGTCGAACATGAACGCCGCCCGAAAAGCGACGACCATGTGGAGCTGGTCGCAGTCCCGACTCTCGCTCCGGGTCTCTTTGGCCCCGGCTAGCTCGCCATCACGGAAGACTCGGTAGACGACCGTCTGCGAGTCTTCGGGGTCGCCAACGATCT
Organism: uncultured Nannocystaceae bacterium; assembly: GCA_964432695.1. Lineage (GTDB taxonomy): Bacteria > Myxococcota_A > Polyangia > Nannocystales > Nannocystaceae > CAJXVA01. The sequence goes on along the minus strand of CAYSPB010000158.1, from coordinate 8,786 downwards.
CGAGCGAGAGGCGCGCGTCAACCTCGGTCAACCGATGCTCCCCGCTGATCACGCCTACGAGCTGAGTCAGCTCCAAGCAGGATGCTCCAGGCCGCAGCGTGATCGCGTTGCGAATCGGCTGCATCCGTGCGGACGCCGACGAGGCCGCTGCGGTCCCTGGGTCCGCGCCGGCCGTTCCCGTTGTGGTCCCTGGGTCCGTCGACCCACGACCGGACTCGGTCCCTGGGTCGTCCGTCGACTCGCGACCGGCTGCCGTCCCGGGGTCCGCCCCCGCAGTCCCAGAGTCCGTCCCCGGCTCGCGCGCCCCGGATTCCGGCTCCGTCCCGGCGCGGTCCATCGCACGCTCGGTCGCCGGCTCGCTCGACACTGACCCGGGGTTCGTCGCCGGCTCGCTCGACACTGACCCGGGGTCCGTGTCACGGGTGGCACCACCGGACCCTGGGTTCGGCTTCGGCTCGATCGTCGCGGACCGTGGGTTCGCTCCCGGGGCTCCCGGGGTGCCACCGGCGGACCGTGGGTCAGCGGACTCGGCGACGAACGCAGACGCGGCGCTCCACAGCGCGACGCCGAAGATCGTCAAGTCGAGCGTCACGCGGACCACACCCCGCGACACTCCTCGGTACCGGATGCGCTATCAGGAAAGTCCCGGCGTACAATCGCGCACCCCAACGCAATGCGTCGCTGATGCACGCCCGCTCTCCGCATCGGCGCAAGAATACCCGCTCACAGCGCCGCTGGGCGGGAAAGGGTCGAGACACGCCCCCGCGTCTCCCCACGGACGCGGGGCGTGCCTCTATGCAGCGCTCGAAGGCTCAACCGTCAACGTGGCCGCTGGTGCATCCCCCCAGATGCCCGCGGCCGGTCGATGCTCCACGGTCGTCCCCTCCGCATCCCCATCGACGCAACGCAACGATCTTCGAGCCTTCATACGCTTGCAAACGCGCCCGCTCCGACGCGCATGCTCCATACATCGCAAGCTCGGTTCCAACCTTGAGTGCAATCCGACTCGCCCTTTTATTTCAATGGTTTACGGAGACGAACCGAGCGGAAGCGACCATTCCGGGACGCCTGGAGTGGGCCGGCTACGCAAAAAGTTTCGAGCCATCGATGTGTGGTGACGCAAATCGGCGGCCGACTATCGCGAACGAACGCACAGCGTGTCGGCCGCGGCATCGATGGACGTCGGTTCGGGGCGGGTGACGCCCCGAGACAATGTGAAGGCCTCGCCCGAACGACGAGATGAACTCCAGAAGACGCCCTCGGGCAGCATCCTCGCGCGGCGAAGCTCGCGAAGCTCATCGAGCGTCGGGAGGCGCCACGCCTCGAGTCCTGCCTCCTGCACCCGACGACAGCGGCGCGCCGCATCCGCATACGCATCGTCGTGGCGTCCGGGACGTCGGACCAACAGCGCATCCAGAGCATGGATTCGACCGGAGTCGAGCGCCGCGCGAACCCGCCGCGCCGCGTCTGCCTCCTCCGCGTCGATCACCGAGACGGTGGGGCTCACGACCTTCGACGGCCTCTCGTCCTCGGGCGGGGCCTTGCGCTCCTGCGTGAGCGCAGCGTCCGGCCTCGCGCGCTGACCCTTCGTCGTTTCCACCCCCCGATCCGGCGAAAGCGAGGCCTGCACGCCCTCTCGCCCCGGCTCCGGTTCCGACGGCCGTACCCCAACCCGGTACGCAACGACTGCACCGACCGCGACTGCCGTCGCAACGACTGCAGTCGCGATCCATCGTCGCCGCCGCTTCGCATCGGCCCGGGCTCGCGCCGCGCGACCTTCCATGACCTTGCGAGCCGAATCCCCGAGGTCCGGGAACGTGTCGCCACTCTCCCCGGCGCCTGGCGAAGTCCGAATCATCGCGTCTCGCATCGAATCGGAGAGAAGCACTTCCTCGGTTCGCGCGGCGGTCGAGGTTTCCCCCATCGTGACAGACTCGGCCGCTTCCACGACCGCCTCCGTCGACGCGGATTCGGCCGTAGCCACGCTCGGGGCGAGGGGCGCCGCACGAAGCGAGAGCGAGGCGCGGGCCCGCTTCGTGCTCCGCACGGTCGAAGGCTGACTGCGTCCGGCGGACAACGAGCTTCCCGGGCCGCCGTCGCTCCGCGCTCGCATGTTCTGCACGGCAGCACCGATTGCCCGGATGAAGTCTTCGGGGTGTGCGTCGTCGTACTCCACCACGCACAGCCGATGCATGCGTGCACGCTGCTTGCCGAACAGCGCGACGAGTTGGTCCAAGCGCGCCGAGTCGAGCGCAGGCGAATGAGCCACCGCGAACACCGTGCGCTCCTCTTCTTGGAGCAGATACATCCCAGCACCTTCGAGGTCGCGATCGATCCCCGGCACGAGGTGCACATGCACCCGGGGGCCGTGCAGGCCGGGCTCCAGGGCTCGAATCGACGGGAGATCGGCGAACGCGAAACAGACGACGACGCTCACGTCGGTCGCGGCGACTCCACCGTGCGTCGTCGTCTCCATTCCCATGCCGAACCCCTAGGCTATCAGGTTTCCCTGGATGAACGCGGGTTTTGGGCCACCGCGACCGAGGGCGCGCGGTAACGCTCAGCCCACCATTAAATGGTGAGCACCGACGACACGGAGGCGTCAACAATTTCAGCCTCGCTCATCATGCGGGGGACCCCCGCCCTCGAACGTCCCTCGGCTTCACCACGCCCCGCGTCGACGACGGTGCCCGGCGCTATCGATCTTCATGATGGGTATGTCCATCATGGTCATGTGCGTCGCGGGCTCCCTGGTCGTCGTGAGCATGCCCGTGGCGCTCGCTCTTCGCGTGCCCCGGACCGCCCGCGCGTCCATGTCCGCCGTCATCGTCATCAGTACCGAAAGAAGCGTGCTCGTGCCCATGCTCGTGCTGGTGACCGTGTTCGTGCCCGTGCCCATGTTCGTCACCGTGGTCATGACCGTGCCCGTGCCCATGGTCGTGACCGCAGCCGTGACCGTCACCGTGTTCGTGACCGTGGCCGTGGTCGTGCCCATGCTCGTGGTCGTGACCGCAGCCGCGACCGTCACCGTGGTCGTGCTCATGACCGTGGTCGTGACCGCAACCATGTCCATGATGGTCATGGTTGCAGTGTCCGTCGGGGCCGTGGTCGTGGGTGTGGTGGCCGCTGAGGATGTCCAGCCAGGGGCCGAGCCCCCAGCGCCAGTGCTGCCACGCCATGCAGACGACCAACACCGCGACGGACAGCAGCGGCACGACGCTGTGGTCGTGCTCGACGTCAAGCTGGGTGGGCAGCGACACGGGAACATCGAGGGCGTTGACCCCGTAGCCGAGGCCGATGCACGCTGCGACGATGCCCAGCACGCCCAGGCCGGCGACGCGATCGCCGTAGGCACTTCGCAGCACACCGACGGTGGCGACGTTCGTTGCGGGCCCGAGCAACAGCCCCACCAAGACGGCCCCCGGTGAGACCCCCTTGAGGAGCAAGACGGCAGCCAGTGGCGTCGCCGAGGCCGCACATACGTAGGCAGGCATGGCGACGACGGCAACCATCCAAATGTCGCCCCCACCTGCCCGAAGGTCGGCCAACGAGCCTCCGGGCAGCGAGACCTGCACGAAGGCGGCCGCCCACAGGCCCACGAACGTCCACGGCGCGACGTGAATGAGCAACTCGTCGAAGTGCTGGACCAGTCGCCGCAGCACGCCCGGATCTTGCCAGACCCCGGAACGACCGGACGCACTGGTGACGTTCTTCGTCGATGCGCCGCCTGCGAGCTTGCCGAACAGCAGCCCCGCGATGAGAGCGAGCGCGATGGCTGCGGCGATGCGGACGGCAGCGTACGGACCGCCCATGAAGCGCATGGTCAGCGTGAGCGTCTCGGGACCGAGTTCGGGCGTCGCGACCAAGAACGCAATCACCAGCGCCGCCCCCGCGCCGCGCTTGCGCAGCGATTCGGCAACCGGAAGCACGCCGCACGCGCACAGCGGGAGGGGTGCTCCCACCGCTACGCCCCGCACGGCCTGCCGGAGCAGGGTACCGCCAGTGAAGAACCGCGACGGGATCCGGGCCCCCGCAACCTGAAGCACCGCGCCGAGTACGAGCCCGAGCAACAGCATCGGCGCGGTCTCGAGGCTGAGCTCGACGAAGGCCTCGGTGACCTCGTGCGTGACATCTCCTGCGTGACCGCTCTCTCCCACCGCGAGGATCGGCAGTGCAACCCCGGCGACGAGCGCGAGCATGTCGAGCACGCGGCGCCTCGCCGTTCGCGGACCCGCGCTGCCGGGGTCGTGGAACAGCACGTGAATCAAGAAGCCCGCCACGCCCGCGGAAAGCCATGCATGCAGGCCGTGCGGCAAGACGCTCTGCAGGACGTCCGCCAATGCGAAGCCCAACCCCGTCGCCGCCGTGAGCAGAGCGACACGGGTGGTCGCGACACGTCGCGAACCGTGCGTGAGAGCCTCCGCGACGAGCAAGGCGGTCAACGGTACCGTGTGTGCCGCCACGGCGAGGACGAGCCCCTCGTGACCGTGACCGGCGTGCTCATGGGTGGAGAACGATCCCAGCGCCACGCCCTCGGCAATTTGGTGCGCAACCAAGCCGGCGAAGCCCAGCTCCGTCCCAACCGCGTGACGCGTGGCCCCGCGGCTGCCAAGCCGTCGTAGCAGCGGCGCGAGAACACCGGGGATGATCAGCGCCGCCACGAAGACGAGCAGCGCGCCGCCTCCCATCCCGGCGATGGCTTCGGGCAACATCTGCAGGGCGACGGCCGTCGTGACCGCTGCAACCGCGAAGGTTCGCAGCGCACCCATCGAACGACCGCGGCGCCGCGTGAGCACCCCGAGTCCGGCACCAAGGACGACCGAACCGGTCGTGATCGCGAGCGCTTCGAGCATCCCCTATACGCCCTTGTGCTGTCGGAACGCGGCGAGGTCGGCCGCGGTCAAGGCGGGGTTGCTGACGAACTCCCAGGCGAGCGTGGTGGTCGGCGTCTTGCCGTAGTCGTGGCCGGGATAAACGCGCGTCTCCTCGGGCAACGACCCCAACACGCGCTGCAAGCTGTTGTACATCGCATCGGGGTCGGACTGAGGGAACTGCACGCCGCCACAGGACCCCACGAACAGAACGTCGCCGGTGATAAGAGCGCCGGTCTCGGGCAGGTACCAGCACACGCAACCAGGCATATGCCCCGGGGTGTACAGGGCCTGCACCCGGCCCTGACCGATCGTTACGAAGGCGCGGTCTTCGATGGACTCGACCTTCGGCGCGAGCGTGCGCGCCACCTCGACCTCGACCGGGTGACAGCGCACCGTGGCCCCGGTGAGTTCGGCGGCCTCATCGAGTCCTGCAATGTGATCGTCGTGCGTGTGCGTGAGCAGGATCGTGGTGACGGTCCACCCTCGCTTCGTTGCCGCAGCGAGCAAACGGTCAACCTCGAACGCAGGGTCGACCAGCGCGGCCTCTCCCGTGGCTGGACAGCCGATGACCTCACAGAAATTCTGGAGCAGCCCGACTTCGAGCTGAACGACCTCGAGCGCGTTCATCGGCTCCCTTTTGCCACGATGCGGAACCGCGGTGGCTCGATGCGTTGCCCGCGACACATCGGGCATCGGCTGGGCTTGGTGAACCGCGCTCGATCATCGAACGCGTAGTCACACTTCGAGCACACCGCCGGTTCGATTTCGAGGCTGTCCCCGGCGCCTTCAGCGGACTTTCGAAGGTGCTCGAGGTGCCCCGGAACGGCTTTTTCAGAAATGCCCACCAAACTCGAAAGTTGGCGCGCCGAGAGCCATCCCTTGCGAAGTTCTCCGTAGAGCGAATCGCGAATCGTCGTGCCTCGCGCCGGTAGCTGCCGTTCGGGCATGGACGGCAGCATAGCAGCCCGCCGTCGGCGCACGAGGTTCGTTGCGCCGCCTCGCTCGGCATGCGAAGGCTAGCCCCGTGAACCGCCCGACCCTGTTCAGCCGACCGTTCGTGCTCGGGTTTGCGGCGAACTTCATGCACACGCTGTCGTTCTTCTGCTTTCTGCACCTGCCGGGGTTTCTGCGGGCACACACCCAGGACGACTTTGTCATCGGCCTGACGATGGCTGCAATGGCGGCGTCGGCGATCGTTGCCCGACCGTTCATCGGACGGTTCATGGACCTACGCGGGCGTCGGCTGGTCGCGCTGGTCGGCAGCGTCCTCAACATCGTGTTCTCGGCCGCGTACCTGGCGATCGACGACGTCGGGCCGCTGCTCTTCGTCGTTCGCGTCGGCCACGGTGTTGCCGAAGGCATGCTCTTCTCGGTCTTCTTCACGATTGCCGCCGACGTCATCCCCGCACAGCGACGAGCCGAGGGTATGGCGTTGTTCGGCGTCTCGGGCATGATCCCGCTGTCGCTGGCGGGGCTCATCGGCGACCGCATTCTCGCGGCCGCAGGCTTCGAAGAGCTGTTCTGGTTTGCCGTCGCATGCGCCACGCTAGGCACCGTCGCCGCCTCGACCCTGCCCGACTCTCGGCCCAACGCACCCAGCGGCGAGCGACGCTCGTTCCTGGCGGCCGCAAGCGCGCCAGCACTGCGTCCGGTCTGGCTCGTCGGGTTTTCGTTCGCGTTCGCCCTGGCTTCCTACTTCACGTTCCTCAAGACCTTCGTCGACGACACGGGCGTGGGCAGCGTGGGCGCATTCTTCACCGCATACACCACGGCCGCCGTCTTGCTGCGATTGGGGTTGGGCTGGCTTCCCGACCGAGTAGGCCCGCGCCGCGTTCTCGTGCCGTCGGTGTGGGCCGCTGCGCTCGGCATCGTGGTGCTCGCCTATGGCGGCTCGACCCTCGCCGTGATCGTCGCGGGCGTGCTGTGCGGCATTGGGCACGGCTACGCGTTCCCGATCGCGTCCGCGATGGTCGTCATGCGAACGCCCGAGCATGAACGCGGCACCACCCTTGCCGCGTTCACGGCTCTCTTCGACCTCGGCCTCTTCGTCGGCGCGCCGCTGCTGGGGTTCGTGCTCGAGCGCGCGAGCTATGAAGCCATGTTCACGGTGGCGGCATCGGTCGCCGCCGTGGGCTCGGTCATCTTCTGGAGCTGGGACCGCCGCGCCGCCCCGGATGCGCGCTGAGCTACTTGCTCGCGACGCTGGCCGACTGGTGCTCGGGGTGGCGAATGTCGCGCCCCTCGAGCATGAAGATCACCAGCTCGGCCAGGTTCGTGCTGTGGTCGCCCATGCGCTCGAGCCACTTCGCCACCGACTGAATGTGGATGAGCTGGTGCACCTTGTCGGGTGCCAACCGCATGCGCTCGAGGGAGTCCTGAAACACGCGGTGGTAGAGGTCGTCGACCTCGTCGTCGTTGTCGAGCACTTCCCAGGCCTTGCTCGAATCCCCGTTGACGAAGGCGTCGATCGACCCGGCGACCTGCTCCTGAACCAGCCGGGTCATCACCGGAATGTCCGCGTGCACGACGATGCGGTCGGCCCGACTGAGGTCGATGGCTCGCTCGCAGATGTTCACGGCGAGGTCGGCGATGCGCTCGAGGTCGGTGACCATCTTCATCGCCAAGGTGACGAAGCGGAGCTCGGACGCGAGCGGCTGATGCCGCGCGAGAATGACCAGGCAGCGTTCATCGATCTCGACTTCTGCGCGGTTGACGGCCCGGTCCAACGCCATCGTCTCGCGCGCCAGCTTGATGTCTCGCTCGACGAGTGCCCGACCGGCGCGGTGGATCATCTCCTCCACGCGTCCTGCCATGAGCAGCAATTCTTCGCGCAGGCCGGCAAGTTCAGCCTCGAATTTGCGCGCGGTTGGAGTCAAAGCCATCACCTCGATTAACGATCCCAAAGTACCTTAGTTCGGAGGTCGCTGCAGCGTCGCGAGTCGGTCACGACTCCGCCGCCGTCGCGTTTGGAAGAGGGTCGTTCGCGGATACGTCACCGTCCGAGGCCAACACGAACCAGAACACCGAACCGCGCGGGCTTCGAGGATCGACACCGACGTCGCCGTCGTGTGCATCGACCAGGTGCTTGACGATCGACAGTCCCAAGCCCGTCCCGCCCATGTCACGCGAGCGGCCGGAGTCGGCACGGAAGAACCTCTCGAAGATGCGTTCGCGATGCGCCGGGTCGATGCCTGGACCATCATCGAGCACCTCAATCCGCACCCGGTCTCCTTCGGACGCAGAGGCCGTCACCTCCACCGAACCGCCCTCTGGCGTGTATTTGAAGGCATTCGAGGTGAGGTTGATGAGGATGTGCTCCATCGCCTTTCGGTCGGCGAGAACGGCGAGATCCGGCTCGACGGAGACCGAAACGTCGATCTTCTTCTTCTGTGCATCCACCTCGACGAGATCGAGCACGTGGTCGACGATTTCCCCGACGTTGATTCGGCCCGGGTTCAGCGGATACCGGCCGGCCTCGATCCGGGAGATGTCGAGCAGGTCGTTGACGATGCGGCCAAGCCGGTCGGCATGACGATGGATCGCTTCGACGAACATGCGCCCCACCTTCGGATCGTCCAGACCCCCGTCGAGCAGCGTCTCCGTATTCGCCTTCACCACGCTGATCGGCGTTCGGAGCTCGTGCGAGACGTTGGCAACGAAGTCCCGCCGCACCCGTTCCAAGCGCCGGATCTCGGTCACGTCTTGCGCGACGAGCACGAGCCCTTCATCGGCTTGCTGCGTCGCGCGGGCATCGATCCGCCGGCCGCCAGGAAGATCGAACTCGTCGCTATGGGTGCCCCCTTCGCTGGCCTCTTCAGCGAGCTGCTTGAGTCGCGGCACGCGGACCGCCTCCAGCAAGGTCCGGCCAACGACGCGCTCGGGAAGCGACAGCAAGGTGTGCGCAGCCCGGTT
>CAYSPB010000157.1:0-15527 GCA_964432695.1 uncultured Nannocystaceae bacterium | reverse complement strand
AACGCCCACTGCGCCCGGGTCACCTCGAAACGCCCGACCTCGAGGTCGCCCACGTCCAGCGCCGAGCACTCCGAGACGCGAAGTCCTGCCCCGTACAGCACCTCGAGCACCGCGCGGTCCCGTAGCCCACGGGGTCCCGGTCGCTGCGGCGCGTCGATCATCGCGCCGACGTCTTCGACCGGCAACGCGATCGGGAGCGCCTGTCGACGCTTCGGACTGCTCACCAGCGCCACCTCGTTCTCCTCGACCTCGCCGCGGCGCAGGAGGAACTCGCCGAAACTGCGCAGGGCCGAGAGCTTGCGCGCGACGGTTGTGGGCGCCGAACGTCCGTGCAGTTCCGCCAGATGTGCCCGCACATCACGAGCGCTGAGGTCCCGAAGTTGGGGCTCGCGGTCCCGTCGCACCTCGACGGAGGCCGCAAACGCCTCGAGGTCGTTCCCATACGCCCGCAGCGTGTGCTTCGACGCCCTCACCTCCGTTCGGAGGTGTTCGAGAAACCGCTCGATCGCGTCGCGCACCCGTCCACGGTAGCAAGCCGACCTCAGCCCGTCTCGAAACGTGCGAACGCCTCGTCGCGACGCAGGTTGGCCAACAACGCGAGCCGCGACACAAATCCGAGCTTTCGCAGCAGGTTGCCGACGTGGAACTTGACCGTGCGGGGCGAGACCTCGAGTGCGGATGCCATTGCGGGCGTCGTGCGGCCGTCGAGCAGCAGCTCGAGAATTTCACGCTCTCGGGGCGTGAGCGACGAGGTGTCCAGGCGATCCGCCGTCGCTGGGGCGGCCGCATCGCTGGCGAGAGCTTCGAGGCACCGCCGCATCACCGCCGTCCCTTCGGCCGCGCGGTGCAACGCCGCACGCACCGCCGTTGGCGCCAACGGCTTGCGCAAACATCCATACACGCCAACGAAGAAGGCCTCGCGAACGATGGCCTCCGAAAGTTCGGTGCCCACCAATACAGCGCGACACGGACGTGTTGCCTCGTGTAGCTGCAACAAGACGTCGTAGGCCGACGGGTCTACGTCGACATCGATGAGCACCGCGTCGGGCATGTGGGCCTCGAGCAGGTCCGCGGCCCGCGAAGGCGGCACGGGCCCGACGACCGTGAACTCGAGCTCGCCGAGGTCACCCCCGGGGAACGGTGCTTGTGGCGAAGCGATGTAGACGACGGTCGGCCCCGACATCAGGGGATGGACTGTACTCCGGGAGCGCACGCGAAGTAGAGGGTTGGGCCCACGTCGAGGAATTCGAACGTCTCCGCGTACACGGCTTCGACGGTCGCCTCGTCTCCGATGTAGGGGGCGTGCCCCGCACCCGGGAGAATGCGGAGCTCATGGGGTCCGCCGTAGTCGGCCGCAAAGCCTTCGACATCTTCGAAGGGGGTGATCGGGTCTGCGTCTCCCCACAACTGGAGCACGGGCCGCTTGCCGGCCGCCGCGTCCACGACCGGAAGCGAGAATCCCTCGAGCGTGGGGCCGGTGGCATACACGTCGGGAAAGCTCTCGAATCCGGCCGCCGCGGCCACCGGATCCGCACCCGCCAGAATCAATCCGTACACCGACGGATCGGTTTGAATGTACCCGTCGGGCGCATTCTCGAACAACGCCAGAACCTCGGGGCTGAAGAACGTCGATTCGAACAGTGGGGTGACCTGCGTGTGCACCATCGCCTGTACGACGACCCGACCGACATGAGACGTTGGGATCGGGCTGTTTGAACCGGCCAGCGCGACGGCCAACGAGGCGCCGAAGCTCGTGCCGAACAGATCGACGCGCGGAACATGACGAGCATGTCGAATGCGCTCGACGATCTCACCGACCTGCGCCAACGAGCGCTCGGCGTCCACCGTGCTGCCGTCCTCGGGCAGAGAGCTGCCGGGGTATCCTTCATACGTCACCGCGTACGCGAAGTAGCCCTCGTCGGCGACCTCATCGAGCGCGTTCAGGCGAGTCTGGGGGTCTACGTCGAGGTCGTACATGTCCCCGGTCACCAACGTGCCCGGTAGCATCACGACTGCGCGCCTTGGCCAACGAAGCGCCGCCGCGGGCCCAAACCGCTCGGTCACGTGCAGAACCGCGCCGTCGGAAAGCTCGACGTCGTGCTCCAACGTCCATCGCTGTTCACAAAAAGATGCGCGTCCAGCCCGATGGATAGCCTCTTGTGCCAGTTCTTCGTCGATCCACGGATCCGGCGACAGAGCCGGCTCCGAGTCGGCCAGCTCGCAAGCGGTACACAGAATCAGGAACGGAAGAAACAGACGTGAAAAATCGGCCATTGTGAGGTATCCCGGAATACAAACAATGAGCCAGGCAAACACTGACCGCCATGGTCTTCACAATTCAGTCCTGGCCAGCCGGATGATTGTGAAGACAACGACTGCTGGGATGGCTCGCTCATGATCACCTCCGCCTTGATTCCTCCCGTCCTCTTCGTCCGCTGGCAAAGCCAGTGCGAGGTCACCGACGTCGATCGCATCACGCGAGCGATCGAAATGGCGTCGCGCGAGGTCGGTCCCGACCTCGTCTACATCGCGTCGATCCCCGTCGGCGTTCCGCCGCCCGACTCCGATGCGCGCGCAGCTCTGCGTGCTGGCACCGAACACGCCAACGCGCATTGTGCCTCGATTCACCTCGTCATCGAGGGCCAAGGACTCCGTCGCGCGATCATCCGCAGCGTCTCTGCCGGTCTGCTTCTTGCGACGCGGGCTTCATTCTCGATCCATACCGAGGTGATCGAGGCGCTGGAGGCCGCGAGTGAACGCGTACCGATGAACGTTGCGAGCGTTCGCGCCGCAGCTCGCAGCGCGGGCATGGTGGCCGCATGAGTTCCGACGCCGACCCTGCGTTCGCCATCGCGGGCATGCTGGACGGGTTCCGTCTGCCCCAGTGCATCTATGTCGCGTGCGCCCTGGGTTTGCCCGATCTCATCCCAGACCACGGCATCGATACGCTCGACCTCGCACGACGCGCCGATGCGCAGCCGGAGCCCCTTCGCCGCTTGCTTCGCGCCCTGTCCACAGCGGGCATATTCGCCCAGATGTCCGGGGACGCGTGGCGCCACAGCGAGCTCAGCCCGGCGCTGAAGAAGGACCACCCCAGCGGACTCAACGACCGCGCCGTCGGACTTGGCACGCTGGCGTGGGCCTCCTGGGGTGCCTTGCTGACCAGCCTACGCACGGGCGAAACTGCGTTCGATGCAGTGCACGGCGCATCGTTCTTCGAGCATCTGCAGGCGCACCCCGACCAGGCCGCTGCATTCGGTCGGGTGATGTCGTCGTGGACGCGGCGCACAGCAGCCGACGTCACCGAAGCGGTGGACTTCAGCGGATACCAGACGCTCGTCGACGTTGGTGGTGGGCATGGCGTTCTGCTCGATGCGGTGCTGACCGCCGCCCCGGCCCTTCACGGCATCTTGGTCGACCGCCCCGAGGTGATCGACGCAGGGGCGCCCGCGGTGGACCCCGCACGCGCAGGGCGGCTTCAGCTCGTCCGCGCGGACGCTTTTGCCGACCCCCTCCCCCGCGGCGATGCCTACGTGCTGTCGTGGATTCTGCACGACTGGGATGACGCGCAGTGCACCACCTTGCTGAGGCGATGCCTCGACGCGAACCCAAACGCCGACCTGATCGTCGTCGAGATGCTGCTCGATACCGACGACCCACGGCATGCGGCAACCTGGTTCGACCTCGAGATGCTCGTGCAGACCGGTGGGCGTGAGCGAAGCTCGGCCGAGTACGGCGCGCTCTTCGAAGCGGCGGGGCGTCCCGCGCCCGAGGTCATCACGACCGCGGGTACGCACGCCGTGCTGCGCTCACGCGGGTGAGCCAACCGGCACTTCGCCCCAGCGCAACACTGTGGCGATGGCAGTGGAGGCACTACCCACGGCATAAACCAGCACCGTATCGCCGGACTTCAGGCGGCCTTCGGACACGGCGCGGTGCAGGTTTGCGCTCATCAGCGCCGGGCCGATGTTGGTCGTATCGGGATACACCGAGACGGTCTTCTCTCGAGGGATCCCCAACGCATCTGCACAAAAATCGGCGTACCAGGCCGTCGGTGTATTGAACACGCACAGATCGACCGCGTCGAGAGAGACGTTGGCCGCTCGAAGCGCGCCTTCACATGCGTTGCGCAGAAATGGTTCGGCAGTGTCATGCAGCACGGCCCCCGCCCCACGCGTGGCTCGCATCCGGAGCGCGGGCGCTCCCGTTTCGTCGATGATCAACTCGTGAACGAACGCGCCGCAGGTCTCCTGCGTGGAGATCCGATGCGTTCCCAGCGGCACGGCCGCGGTGTCCGACCGCTCGACGATAAAGGCCCCCGCACCGTCCCCGAGGAACCACGCCAGCGAGTTGGTTTCGAGAATGTCGCGTGCGTAGGTGCACGCCGCACTCACGAGAATCCGAGACGCCCGGCCCGTCTCGACCATGCTGCACGCCAAGTCGAGACCCATCACGGCGCTCGCGCAGGCCGTCTCCACGTTGATCGCCGGGCAACGCAGCCCGATGCGTCGTCCGAGCCAGGCCGCGTCACCGACCGCAACGGTGTCGGGGCGCATCGAGCTGATGATCGCGAAATCGAGGTCCGAAAGCGTTCCCGTCCACGCCTCGAGCAGCGACTCGACGGCCCGGGCGTGTAGCTCGACGCTGGCATCTGGGCTCAACGCAACCCGCCGGGTCTTTGCACCCTTGAAGGGGTCGCGAGCGTAGGGCGCCATGGCCCGGTCGAACGTGCTCTGCTCCGAGGTCGGCGCCCACAGCTTGGCGAGCGCGTGCTCGGCCGCGGCCTCCACCATCTCAGGGTGCTGCGATTCCCAATACGCGTTGTCGCGAAGGGTCGGAGGATGGGCGATGGAGAGTGCGGTGATTCCGACGGAGGTCATGCGTCCTGCTGAGCAGCCAAACTGCGGTTGCGCGCCCCAAAGGGCGCTGGTTCACGAGGGTCGATGTGAACATCGATCACGAAGGGTCCGCCATGCGACAACGCGCGTCGAAGCGCAGAATCGAGCTCGGCGGGATCTCGAACGCGGCAGCCTTCAGCGCCCATCGACGTTGCCATCTGCGCAAAGTCGACCTGCGGAATGTCGAGACCGTGCGGTGTGTGCCCCAGTCCCTGCATGCCGTCGGCGACCAAACCGTACCGACCGTCGTTCAGCACGACCCAGATCGCAGGCACGTCGTGCTGCACGGCGGTGCTCAGCTCGTTGGCCATCAGCATCGAACCGTCGCCGACGAGGGCGAGCGCCGGTCCACTGCGCGCCATGGCGGCTCCCACCACGCCCCCGGACATGTGCCCCATCGAACCGAAGGCCATGCTCACGCGAAAGCGGCCCGGATGGTCGAAACGAAGCGCGTGGGTTGCCCACACGAACGCATTACCGGCCTCCGCGAGAATCGGCGTGGCCGTGGTGTCCACGACGGCCCGCTGGACGCCGCGCATCAAGGCCCGCGGCGTCACGCCGGTGCCGGTGTGGCGAACGTAGGCGCTTCGAAGCTGTCGCACAGGGGCGCGAATCGGCCCAGAACGGGTCGGCAGTGCGCGGAGCATGCCCGCAAGCAAGCCGTCGATCTCGGCCCGAACCGTGACCGTTTCCACCTCCGGATACGCGCCACCGAAGGCAGCGTCGTCGACGTCGACATGAACGATCCGCGTTCCCTGGACCAATCGCGGGTCCCAGAAGGAACTGAACTCTCCCAGCCGAGAGCCAAGCACCAACGTGGTGTCCGGGGCGAACCGGTCTCTGCGCTCGAACACCCGCTCGTGTCCACCGAACCCCGTCACACCCAAGAAGCGAGGGTCCGAGGCCGGGAAGATGCCCTTGCCTCGGGGTGAGCACATCACCCGCGCATCGATGCGATCCACGAGGGCCCGGACTCGGCGCGACGCATTGCGAGCACCGTGTCCGACCCACACGACGGTGCGGTCTCCCAGGGTGTCGAGCACCATCCGGGCGGCCTCCTCGCTGGGCGGAAACGTCAGTGCGTCGAACGAAGGTCCCGTGGCGGGCGCAGGCGCTTCCTGCAGCGAAAGCGGCACAGCGACGTGGGCGATGAAGCCCTGCGGCCGGCGAAGACCCGCACGAAGCCGCGCGAGCACGACGGGCAGCTGCTCGGGAGCCTCCAACGCGACCGCTTCGTCGAACCATCCGCCATTGGCGTACAGGCCCCGGTTGGCGAGACTCTGCGGGTCACTAGCTTGAAACGAGTGTCTCCCCCGCCGCGCACCACCGGTCAGCGCCGACAAGACAATCACGCGTCCGCCCTCGGTTCGTGCGGCCTCGATGCCGGTAAGGGCATTGGTCAACCCCGGTCCAGTGGTCGTGAGCACGACGCCCGGACCGCCACCGGCCAGCTCGTGCTCGAGGGCCATGAAGACCGCGCCGGCCTCATGTCGGGCGTGGATCGGTGCCAGTCCGGACTGTACCAACGCGGAGAACAGCGGAACCGAGGCCCCGCCGAGGATGCCGAATGCACGACAGCACCCCACGCCGACGAGACCTTCGGCAAGAGCGGTGGACAAGGTGCGCGCGCAAGAGTCCGACTGCACGCGCTCGGCTGGGTGTTCGATCATCATTTTGTATTGCGCAGCGATCCTGCTGCTCAACGGCAGCATGGATCGCCGTAAGCAGGAGCGCACTGTATGCACCTCGGATTTCGCCCCAAGAACTGAATTCTCGTAGTTGCATATCCCACCATTCTGCCGCGACCTGTCCCAAGGGACAGCTCACAACCTGATTCGACATTGCTACGGTTTGATCCCCATGTTCGAAACGATTGAGCGGTCCGCCCTTCGCGTGGCGATCCGACATCGTGCCGACGCGGTGGCTGCTGCTTCGATGGTTCGTGCGCTCGTGCGAACCGCGGGTGGCTCCGACCTGCAGGCCTCCACCGCCGCGACGGCCACCACCGAGCTCGCGCAGAACATCGTCTCGCATGCCGGGGGCGACGGAGAGATCAATGCGTGGCTCGACGGTGCAGAAGTGGTCATCCGCGCCCGAGATCGCGGTCCGAGCCCTCGACTACGTGGCCGCGGTCTCGGGCAGGGGCGCGCCTCCGTAGGCCGTCTCATGGACACGGTCGACGTCTCGACGAACGCAGACGGCGGACTGGTCGTCACGGCACGCGTTCGCATCCTTCCAGCCAGGAGTTCTGCATGGAGGTGACCGAGACGCTCGAAGAGCGTCTCTTTGGAGCGCTGGTCCGCTACACCTCGGAACCCACCGCCCGCGGAATCCTCCAGCGCGCCCGCCGTCAGCGAGCCGGCCGCACCGCCGATCCGAACGCCTACTTCGACATGATCATGTTCGGGGCGAAGCTCTTCGTCGACGATGTGCACCACCCGGCGATGATCGAAGCCCTCAACAAGGTGTGCTTCGGCTCGATCCGGGTGCGCACCATCGAGTCGAATCCCCACGAGCTGGAGATCACAGATGAGCACTCGTCCCGGCGCGCGCGCCTGCTGATTCGGCAGCTCGTGCGTAGCGCCGGTGGTCGCGAGCTGGCGGCCGTTCGCGCAGCGACAGCGTTGAGCGAGCTGACGCGCAACGTCCTGCTCTACGCCGGGCACGGTCGCGTCCGGGTCGAGATGAACGACCGAGATCGCCGGCTTCGCGTCGTCGTCCGGGACGACGGGCCTGGCATCGACAATCTCGACCAGATCCTCGGCGGTCGCTACCGCAGCAAAACCGGCCTGGGCCGCGGCCTGCTCGGCGTGCGAAAGCTGGCCGACCTCTTCCACATCGAAACCTCCTCCAGCGGGACGACCGTACGATTCGAGATGGTCGTATGAGGGTTCAAACCGCACACAGCTTGCGTCCGTGCCCGGGGTTTGCCTCGTCGGGTGACGTCGTCGTCACGCGCCAGGAGGGCGCGCGGGCGCTTTTTGCCGTCATCGACGTTCTCGGACATGGGCCCGAGGCCGCAACGGTCGCCGCGATGGGCGAAGCGTACCTCAACGGCGTAGACCTCGATCGCTCGGTCGAGGACTGGCTTCGTGGCCTGCACGAAGCGCTCGCGGGGACCCGCGGTGCGGCAGCCGGGCTCGCGCGCATCGACGGCGATACCCTCAGTGTCACCATCGTCGGAAACGTCGCCGTGCGCAGCTGTGGCACGCGCGTCGGCGTGGTCGCAAGCCCGGGGATCGTCGGCCGCCGAATGCGAAGGATCCGCAGCGACAGCTTTTCGATGCGACCCGGCGATCGCATCGCGCTGTTCAGCGACGGTCTTCGTCGCGTCGACCTCACCTCGACCCGCGCGCTGTCTCCCGACGACGCCTGCGCTCAGCTGCTCGAGACCTGCGCGGTACGAGCCGACGACGCCTCCATCCTGCTCGCCGATTTCCACGATGCTTGAACACCTCGACGATGGCCTCGAAGGCCGGCTCCCGATCATCTGGTTGTGGGACTGCATGCTCGTTCCGCTGCAGGGCGAGCTCAGCGACGCTCAGGCGGCCCGTCTGACCCACGACGTGCTCGAAGGCATCCGCATTCGCGGGTGCGACGGCCTCATCATCGAGGTGTCCGGCCTGTGGCTGGTCGATAGTCATCTGTGCGCGAGCTTGGCGGACATTGCCCACGCCGCCCGCTTGATGGGCACGCGCACGCTCCTTTCGGGTCTGCGGCCCGAGGTCGCGCTCACCTTGCTCGCGATGGACATCTCGTTCCGCGGCTTCGAGACGGCGCTGAACCTCGAACAGGCCCTCGAGGCGCTCGGCATCCGGCGCGCCGACGACGACGACGACGACGATTCGCTTCCATTACCCACGCCTCACTTCGATGACTGAACTCGCCACCATCTCCGTCGACGCGCCACGCGTCTCGGCCCTGCTCGACGTGCTTTCGATGATCGCCGTCGGCGAGCTCGAGATGAAGAGCATCAACGCCAAGCTACCACCTGCCGACGATGCCTTCGGCGAGGTCGAGACGATGCTGCGAACCTTGGCGGCGGACCTTGGGGAGGTCTTGCGGGCCAATGAGCAGTACACGCAGCAGATCGAGGACACCGCGCGAGAGCTACAGGCCAAGCTCGACACGATCGAGCGTCAGCAGCTCGCGATCGCCGACCTCTCCACGCCCGTCCTCGAGATCTGGGCCGACGTCCTCGCGCTGCCCATCGTCGGCATCGTCGACACGCAACGCTCGGTCGAGATGACCGAGCGCCTGCTGCAGACCATCGTGGAGCGACAGGCTCGGTGCGCCATCATCGACATCACCGGCGTCGACGTCGTCGACACCGCGACCGCAGACCACTTCGTGAAGATGGTCCGCGCAGCCGCGATGCTCGGAGCGCACTGCGTCGTGTGCGGCATCAGCCCAGACGTCGCGCAGACGCTCGCCCGCATCGACGTCGAGCTCACCGACGTCATCACCAAGCGCAGCCTCAAGGACGCGCTTCACCACTGCTTGGCCCATATTGCCGCCCTCGACGGTGCCCGCGGGCGGCGACGACGGACCCCACGGCCCCCCTCCTCGCCCCAGGAGCCTGAAGCATGAGCTGCGCCAAAGGAAACATCGACAACCTCTACTTCGTGCGCTGGATTCAACCGGAGGTCGGCGACGCCGAGCAGATCATCGAAGACGTCCGCGCCCTCCGGACGCAGCAGGGACAGGCGCTGCACTACTTTGCGATCATCGGGCCCGAAGTCGACCCACCCGGGGACGACGTCCGCAGCTCGATGAAGAAGAGCATCGACACGCTGCTGGAGCACTGCGCCACCGTGCACCTGGTCATCGAAGGCCGCGGATTTCGTCGCGCAATGGCGCGGAGCATCGGGACCGGAATCTTCCTGCTCTCGAAGAACCGCGGACGGACATTCGCTCACGACACGGTCGGCGACGCGCTCACCAAGGCGGGTCTCGACGCCCCGCAGCGTGAAGCGGTTCAAGCCGAGGCGGCCAAGCGCGGCTTGATTCACGCGGCCTAGCAGCCTGCCGGGTACCCCTGCGCGACGCGGCGGATTCCTAAGGGCACTCGAAGTCGACGTCGACCCGACCGTCGCGGCTGCGAACGACGAGAATGTCGGTGCAATCGTCGGCGTCCAGGGCCGTCTCCCCGGCACGCAGGCGGTCGTTGTTCCGGAACGTCTCGTTGTCCGCCAGGCCCGAGACGTCGGCGAGGGACGACCCCCGGGCGTCGACGTCGGAGAGGACCTCGAGCAGCTCGAGGCCATCGAGCGATGCGACCGCCGAATCCTCCATCGACAGCGATTCGAGTCGCGCCCAGGTGGCCGCGAACGCGACGCTCGTGACCGGTGTGCTCGAAATGTCGATGTTCTCCATGTCGGTGAGTACCGCCAGCGCAGAGAGGTCCTCGACGCCGGTGTTGGACAGCCCGATGTTTTGAAGCCGAGCGCCGGCGGCAATCTGCTCGACGTTCGCAGCGCTCAGCGGCGTGCCGTCGAGGTCGAGCACCTCGAGGGTGGGCACGTCGGCCACGACATCCAGCGACGTTGCCCCTGCGTTGGTGTAGATGATGCGACGCAGCACCGGCAGTCCAGCCAAGCCGGAAAGGTCGAGCGTCTGCCCGGCCCCACCGGCGGCAAACTGGCCCAGCAGCGGCAGCGTCGAGACGGCATCCACCGAGGTGAGCCCCGGGTTGTTGCGCACGTCGAGATTGCGCAGCTCCGGCAGCCCCGACACGGCGCTCACGTCGGTGAGCATGTTCTGCGCGATTTGAAGCCGGCGCAGGTTCACGAGCGTCTCGACCCCCGGCAGCTCCGCAACGGCGTTGTTGCCCAGCTGCAGCGTGACGAGGTTGGTCAGGCCGGCGACCCCTTCGGTCGACGTGATGAGGTTGTCATTCGCCGAAATCTCGATGAGGTTGGGCTTGCCCTGGACGCCGTCGAGGCTCTCGAGGGCATTGCCGGAGACCTCCAGCTCGAACAGGTCTTGTGCATCCCGCAGCGCGGCGATTGAGGTGACCTCGTTCGCATCCAGGTCGACGTAGCGCAGTGCGGTCAGGTCCTCGAGGGCGTCGATGCGACCGACCGCATTCCCCGAAAGGTCGAGCGCGACCAGGTTCGTCAGCCGCGCCAGTGCCGACACGTCGACGATCGCGTTCTCCCGAAGCCCGAGGTTGGTCAGGTTCGTCAAGCCGGCCAGCGGCGAGAGGTCGGCGATCTCGTTGCCCGCTGCATCGAGGGCAGTCAGCGTGATGATACCCGCCAGCGGCGAGAGGTCGGCGATGCCGTTCGCGTCAACATTGACCACCTCGAGCCGTTCGAATGCCTGTAGCGTCTGCAGGTCGGTCACCTGGTTGTTCGACAGCTCTAGCTCGCGGATGCCGGTCAGGTTGCGAAGCGGCGACAGGTCGGTGATCTGGTTGTTGGCCAGACCCAGCGTCTCCAGCCGCAGGGCGCATTCGAGGCCGGAAAGGTCGGCAATGTCGAGGTCGTTCGCCCGTAGCCCGGTCAGCTTTCGCAGCTCCTGCGCCAGCACCACCGGCTCGGGCTCTTCTTCGGCGTCCTCGGGTGGCTCGGGCTGCGCCAGAATCGACTGCAGGAACGCGCGGAGGTTCGGGTCGGGCACGTCGACCTCGCCGACGCAGAGCTCGACCTCGCCGTCGTCCTCGAGCAGGTACCCTTCGCCTGGCAGCTGCTCAGCGCATCCGGTCAGGGCAGCGAGCGTGACGAGCAGAGCAGGCAGTCTCATCGCCTTTGACGCTACCACGCTCTCGCGCAAACGCCCGGCGGGTCGCTCCGCCAGCCGCCTCCACCGGTCCGAGAACGACGCAGCGAAGCCCTCGTCGCGGCTGCGAGCGAGGGCTTCGGGTCGGTTCTCGATTGGCGGGGCCGCCGGCTGCTCACTCAGCCGGTGCGGCCTTGAAGAGCGTCTCGCGGTCCTTGTGGATCTGTTTGAAGCTGCTGTCGGAGATCACGTAGAACCAGGCGTCGAAGCGCTCCCGCAGCTTGGCGGCTCGCTCGGCGCCCTGCTGGGCCGCGGCCGGGTCGATGACCGGCGCCGCCGGCTCCTCACCCTCGGCTGCCGGCTCGGGCTGCGGGGCATTGCTGTCGAGCGTGGGGTCGTACCGAACGTCGACGAACATGTAGCGGTTCGCCGTCTTGCCCTCGGCCTCGCCGTCCTCCGGCTTGGCCGCCCCCTCGTCTTGGGTGCCGGCCGTGAGGGCTTGCCCCGACTCGAAGGTGACCTCACCGAAGTAAAGCGTGTACACGATGCCGTCCTTGGTGATGACCGAGGCCTGACCTTCGTTGCCGAACAGCTGGCGGCCGTCGGGCGTCACGAAGAAGCCCTTGGACTGAAGCGCTTGGAGCGTGAGGGGGTTGGGACGAGGCCGTACGCCGACGATCTTCACGTTCGCCGCCGAGGTGACGATTTGCTTGATCTTGGCGCCGTCGAGTTCCTTGCCCTCGGGCAGCGGCATGCTCGGATCGGGCGCCCACGAATCGCCGGTGAGGTCGGCCAGGATCGGGTTGGTGCCGATGACCTTGCCTTCGTTTTCGTCGACCGTGTACGGGTCATACATGACCTTGACAATCTCGTCCCGCTTGACACGAAGCAGGTCCTTTTCGATCCACTGACCAAAGTCAGTCGAGATGTCGAGGGTGAGCTTCGAGCCATACACGCGCTTCTCGTCCCGCTTGCGGACGTAGTAGGTGTCGGTCTTGCCCTCGGGCTGCTTGCCAACGATCACGTCGACGAGCACGGTGCCCGATGCGTCTTTGATCGTGATGCGCTTGCCCTTCTCGTCGTCCTTACCGTCGGTGCTCTCGGGGTCGAGCACGCCGAACTTTGCGTGGTCCTCGGGCTTGTCGCCATAATAGACGTCCTTCTTGACGTCGATGAACGACGCAGCGGCCTTGCCCATTCGCTCGGTCCCGTCGGCTGGGTAGTCGTTATGGCTTGGAATGACCCAGCGGCCTTCCTTCTGCTCCACGGCGAACCGAACGACCTTGGCTTCGCCTTCGTCCCAGCTCACCACGCTCAACGACGTGGCCGAGGCAGGATCGGAGAAGCCCTCGAAGAGCAGCTCTCCGGTGTCCTCGAACTGAGCTGGAGGCAGCTCCTGGGGGCGCATCGACCACGCGCCTGCAGCCGAGCCCACGGCGATGGCAACCATCAGCAGCGTTCCGCGATTCATGCTTGCGTTCCTTTGCTGGCGCTCGAGCGACGGGCGGCAGGGATGTTGTCCCGCTCGCGCATCCGCTTGCGCATGAAGATGAAGATGCCCATCAGCAGGGCGGGGATCGGCGGGAGCAGCAGCGACCAGATTCGAATGCGGTTTTGAATCTCGTCAACGCTGCGGCGGTGCTCGGTCTCCGTCTTGGCGACCGCGCGCTGCTTTTCGCGCTCGATTTTTTCGGTCTTGGCCGCGAGGCGGCGGTTCTCGGTCTCCTCGGCACTCTTGAGCAGAACGGCCTTGGTGTTGTCGTCGAGGTCGGTGCGTTCCTTGATCGCATCGACCGCGCCCTGCAGAGCCGTCTTGGCCTCTTCGAGCTCGGCGTCGGCGGCCTTGTTGGCAGCGTCGATCGAGCCCTGGCGCTTGTCCTGGGCGTCCTTGGTCTCCTCGTCGAGCTTGGTGAGGCGACGGAACGTTTGCCGACGCCGGCGCAGCTCCAAGAAGCGGTCGTCGCCTGCGAGCGAGTCGACGAGGTTGAGCAGGAACGGCACGTTGTCGAACCTGACGTCGTCCAGACCATCGCCATCGACGTCGCCACCGCGGGCGTTCATCTGGAAGAACAGGTCCCCGAACAGGTCGAGGTCGCCCAGCACGATGAGGTTGCGATCCGCGACCGCCTCCTCGCCGTTCTCGTCGGCCGGCTTGGCCCCGCCACGAATGCGCGCCGCGAGGACGTGCGTCTGCGGCGTGGTCTCACCCAGCGCGCGCGGAGGAGTGGGCCCCGAAATGCCGAAGAGCGGATGCTTCTGTACCATCTCGTAGAACTCGTTCACGCCCGAGGACTGCGTCGTCGTGAGCAGCGGGGTGAACTTGTCTTGGTAGCCCGGCGCTGGCTTGAGCTCGCCGGCGTACATCAGCACGACCTGGCTGAGGCCGTCGACGACCGGGTCGACGCCTTCGAACTCCGTCACGCCCGAGCCGTCGGCCCGGTGTGCGAACACAATCTGCGGCGGCACGTTGTCGAACACGGGGTTCGGGTTGGTGCGGTCGTAGACGACCACCGGCGTGTTCTTGCCGGCGGGGTCCAGCTCCGGGGGGGGCACCTTCGAGACGAGCTCGACGCCGACGTCCTGAAGGAACGCGAGCACGTCGCCCTTGGGCTCGGCCTGGGGACCGCCGCCACCGAACATGTTGTTCTGCTGCCCCGGCGGGGGCAGCTTGTCCTCGGCCGGCGAGAGCCGAACGTCGAACAGCGGCATCGGGTCGACGGTGATCAACGCGGGGCGACCGGCGTCGACGTAGGCCTTGACCGTGGCCAGCTCGTCCTGTGCGCAGGAGGCCAGCTGCGGCACCAACAGCACGTCGACGTCCTCAGGGATCGGCGACTTGGGGTTGAGGCTGCGGACCTCGTACTGTTTCTTGAGTTCGGCGATGATCTGCCACGCGGGCTGCTGCCGACGCGCCTGCAGGTCGAAGTTGCCCATGATGGTCGCGTCGGTGCGCAGCACCCCGACGACCCGCTTCTTCTCCTGGGTGACGACCCTCAGCGCGCGGGCCACCTCATACTCGACCGACAGGCCGCGGTCGACGAAGGGCACGACTTCTTCGCGCGGACCCGACACGAAGGCCAGGCCCATGAAGACCTCCATGCCCTCGACGCGGCCGCCGGAGCGGTCTGCGAGCTGCCGCGGCACGATGCCGAAGTTCTCCATGGCGTCTTCGGCCTCGAGCGAGAACGCCTCGGGCTCGACGATGCGGACCGTCAGGCCCGGGCCACCTTCGGCCTCCATCGTGCGTAGGATGTTGAGCAAGCGCGTGCGCGTGGTGACGTACTCGCGCGGCACCTCTTTGGAGATGAACGCGTGGACGGTGACGGGGCGCTCGACGCCGATGCCCTCGATGACGCCGAGCGTGTCGGGCGTGATCTGCGAGAGGCCTTCTTCGGTGACGTCCGCGTTCACGTTGGCCCGCGAGGCCATGTACGAGATCGAGACGCCCGCGATGGCCAGCGAGAAGAACCGAGCGAGCTGATGGTTGCGACGGGACATGACTACCAGTGCCTCCGGCCGAGCAGGAACGATGCGAGGTACAGCAGGACGACGATGCCGGCTGCAAAGTAGGCGACGTCGCCCAGACGGATGACGCCTTCGCCGAAGCTGGCGACGTGGTCGGTGACCGAGAGCGCGTCGAAGGCCTGCACGAACGCGTTGTCGTTGCGCAGCGCCTCGGCACCTTCGCTCTCACCGGAGCCGGCAGCGAGCCAGGCGAAGACGGCCACGATGCCGCCCGCCAGGCCGCCCAAACCAGCCATCGAGGGCTTGTTGGTCAGCACGTAGGCAACCAGCGCCACGGCGGCGCCGAGCACTGCGGCTCCGAGCACGCCGCTGGCCCACGGCTGCGTCCCCGCGAAGACGAGGCCCGCGAAGCCGACCGCGCCGAGGATGAAGGCCACCGTG
>CAYSPB010000156.1:0-15542 GCA_964432695.1 uncultured Nannocystaceae bacterium | reverse complement strand
TCGGCTTGCCGAGCTGTACCTCGAGCGCCTGCGAGCGCACGACGCCGACGTGCGGGTCGTCGTCGTCGTGGAGCCCGCGCGCGAGGCCGACGCCGAGGCGCTGCGTGAAGGCTTCGGTGTGCATACCTACGTTGGCGACGTCACCGCGCTGCCCGTGCTTGCAAAGCTTGGGCTACCCCGCGCTCGGCGAGTCGTGCTCCTGACCGAAGACGACTTCACCAACCTCGACGCGGCCGCGAAAATCCTCGAGCACGACCGCAGCCTGGGCGAGCGACTCGTCGTGCACGTCTCCGACCTCGCGTTCATGCGAACGATGGCGCCGACGGCACTCGCGCGTTCGTGCCGGGTGTTCAACGGCCATGAGATCGCGGCCACGCATCTGGTACAGACGAAGATCCTCGACCACTTCCGTCGCACCGAGCCGGCCGACACGGTGGTCCTCGCGGGGTTTGGTCGCTTCGGGCAAACGGTGCTCGCGCAGCTGCAGGCGCGCGCCGCCGGAGCCTTCGCGCGTGTGGTGATCGTCGACCTCGACGCGTCCCGAAACGCCGGCGTATTCGAGCGTCAGGTCGGGTTCACGGGAAGCTACACCCGCGAGGTTCTCGACGGCGACATGCTCGATCCCGAGGTTTGGCGGCGCATCGAGGCCACGGTGGACGCCGGTTCGGTTGAGCCGGTCATCGTGGTGGGATCCGGCGTCGACCGGGCCAACCTGCGGGTGGCGATGGCGTTCGGGCGACGATTCGATGATGCGCTCGTGCTCGCACGGTCGGAGCGGCGCTGGGCATTCGCCGACGCGTTTTCATCCGAGGCCGGCGTTCACACGCTTTCGGTTGCCGAACTCGTCGCGCGCAGCATGCCCGAGGCATGGTTCGGTGCCGGCGAAGCAGTGGCGACCACGGACGAGGCCGGGGCGCTACCGGGCCCCGAACTCAGAACGGGCGGAGCGTGAACGTGCCGAGGTCGTCGCGGTCTTCGACGGCCCCGTCGCCGCCTTCGGCGGTGAACGAATCGGGCGCGAGGATGATGACCTGACCGAACGCACCTGCGCCGTCACACCAGGCGCCTTGAAAGCCGAGTCCGCCGGGCGCGTCGTCGTCTGCCCAGGCGACCAGACCTGTCGTGCAGCCCGGGCTGTCGAATGTGTACAGGCCCTGCGCACCCGTGGCCGCGTCGAAGTCCAGCATTGCGTCGCCTCCATCGGGGTCGCGCAGCGTTACGACGATGGAGTCGCCGTTGCGTTCCCCCGCAACGCTCCAGCCGTCGGCCTGGCCCTCGAATGTGTCGTCCTCCTGCAGCGGAAGTGAAAAGAACCACCGCGTATGTGTGTCCAACGTCTCTTCACTGCCGCAGATGTAGAGCGTCAGGGTTTCGCCAATGATGGATGCGGCCGCCGCCACGCCTTCTTGGGCCGCGGCCACGTGCACCCGGGCCAGGGGTTCCTCCTGCGAATCCGCGCTCTCGGACTCACAGGCGCTGAGCAGGACGAGCGTGCCGAGTAGGCAGGCGGCGGGGCGAACGAAAGCGAAGTGAGACATTGGAAGCGGCAAGGAGAATAAACGTCGGGCGGGCGCGGGGGGTCCGGCGACGCTTGGATCGTGTCTCGTTCCGGCGGCGCGCGCTTCGTCAGACTCGTCAGCTTAAGCGGGTTTAAGGACTTTGGCGGCCTCATGGCCGGGCCTCGGAATGATGCCGCGACGACACCGTAGAGGCCGGCGCGGGCCCTCCGGAGGCTGTTACGCTCGCGGGGATAGGTCCAAAACCGATGCAGCGCACCCGTATCGTCGCCCTGGCTCTCGCCACCTTCGCGCCGGCTTTCGCCGTCGCATCCTGTGATCTCTCCGCCGGCTCCGCTTCGCCGAGCGCACTCGCCGGTGCCGCCGCAGGCGCCGCCGCGAGCTGTCCCGACGTCAGCTCCGTGTCCGCGATCGCGAAGGTCGACTGGGCCCAGGAGTTCGGCATCGAGGCCAACGTCGGCGCCAAGTTGCGCGCGGGCGTGATGGCAGCGGTCAGCCTGGACGGTTTTGCGGCCAAGCTGGACGCCGACCTCAAGGGCGCCTGTGGGGGACTCGCGACCGACCTCGGCGCGGGGGGAGACTTCGCCAACGGCAAGGCTGCCTGTGATGTCGCCCTCAAGGCGATGGCCGACATCAAGGGACAGCTCGGCGCTGGCTTCAAGGTGAAGCTCGACGTCCAACCCCCGCACTGCGCCGCCTCGATGGACGCGATGGCCGAATGCGCTGCGGAATGCGACGCATCGCTCGAGCCGGGCAGCGTCGAGGTGGAATGTGAAAAGGGCAAGCTCTCGGGCTCCTGCGATGCCGAATGCAGCGGGACCTGCGATATGTCTGCTGCGGCCAGTTGTTCGGGCACGTGTTCGGGCAGCTGCTCGGCCAAGTTCGAGGGCACCTGCGGTGGTGAATGCACCGGACGCTGCGACGGGAAGAAGGTCGACGGCGCCGCGTGTTCGGGCACCTGCAACGGGTCATGCTCGGCGAACGCGTCTGGTTCGTGCGGCGGAGAGTGCAGCGGAAGCTGCGAGATGTCGGCATCGGCCAAATGCGAAGGCACCTGCCGCGGCGAGTGCTCGGTTGAGATGAAGGCTCCGTCGTGCGAAGGCGAAATCACGCCGCCCAAGGCCAGCGCAGAGTGCGAAGCGAACTGTGACGCACAGGTACAGGCCCAGGTCGAGTGCACGCCGCCGCGGATCGCTCTTCAGATGGATGGAGCCGCCAACGCCGAGCTCGCCCTGAAGTACAAAGCGGCCCTCGAGAAGAACCTGCCCGCCGTGCTGAACATCGCGATCGGCATGAAGGACCAAGCGCTTTCGGTCAGCGGAGACATCAAGGCCGTCGTCGACGGCGCAAGCGCGACCGTAAAGAAACTCAAGAGCTCGCCAGAGGTCGGCGCTCGGCTCACCGCATGCGTCGCCGCCCCGTTCAAGGCCGCGTTCGATGCCGCCGCAAGTGTGAAGGCCAATGTCGACGTCTCAGTTTCGGTGAAGGCCAGCGCGAGCGCCTCAGCGAGCGGTTCGGCCGGCGGAAGCGCTTCGGCGGGCTGATTCGTCCGTCTACGCGCGCCATCGAGCATGTGGCCCTGTCGCAACGCGCGGCGGGGCGTCTTCATATCGGCGTCCACGACGTGAGCGCGGTCGTATTGCGCCGGCGCCGTTTTCGGGGAACATTCCCGTCCGATGAAGAAGCTCGCGCTGATCACCAGCCTTCTCGCCGTCGCGGCGTGCGACGCCTCCAAGCCCGCGGCCGAGAAGTCCGCTGACGCAGCCGCGGCCAAGGCCGAGCCCGCCAAGGACGAGGCTCCCGACGCTGCCCCCGTCGCAGCCGCTGCCGACGAGAAAGAGAACGGCTGCATCTACGCCGAAGGCGAAAAGGACGAGAAGGATGCGGAGCCGGGCTGCCCTCACGGGGATGAAGGCGAAAGCGCACTCGCCCAGGCCGACGACGCACACCGCGGTGCCAAGTTCACCCTGACCGACGCGGTGCCGCTTGCAAAGGCCATCGAGAGCAAGCCCGAGGGGGACGTGCTCGTCTCCGGCGAGGTGGAAGCGGTCTGCCAGAAGAAGGGTTGCTGGATGGTGGTCAAGGACGGCGACGTGTCGGCGCGCGTCCTGATGAAGGACCACGGCTTCTCGGTCCCGATGGACAGTCGCGGCAAGAAGGTTCAGGTCGAGGGCACGCTCACCTCGCGCACGTTCAGCGAGGCGCAGGTCAAGCACCTTGAGAAGGACGGCGGTGGCGATCCGGCCAAGGTCTCGGGCACGCGCACCGAGCACGTGCTCACCGCATCGGGCGTGATGATCCAGTCGTGAGCGACCGGCCACCCCTGTCGGGGACCGTGCTCATCACCGGCGCCTCGTCGGGCATCGGCCGCGAACTCGCGCGGCGCGTGTGCGGCGAGGCGCGTCGCGTCGTGCTGGTCGCGCGCCGCGAGGAGCGTTTGCAGGCCCTCGCCGAAGAACTGCAGCAGGCCCGGATCGGCCTCGACGTCGCGGTCGAGGTCTGCGACCTGTCCGACCTCGAGGCCGTTGCCGCGTTGTGCGACCGGCTCGATGAGGAGGGCGGCGTCGACGTTCTCATCAACAACGCGGGCTTCGGGGACCGCTCGTTTCTCGAGGACGCAGACTGGGCCAAGTTGCAGCGCATGGTCGCCGTCAACGTGACGGCGGTCTTGTATCTGACGCATCGTCTCGTCGCGGGCATGGTTGCGCGCGGGCACGGTGGCGTGATGAACGTGGGCTCGGTGCTCGGCCGCATCGTGCAGCCGGGCGTCGCCACGTACGCTGGGTCGAAGCACTTCATCGGCGGGTTCTCGGCGGCGCTGCGATCCGAAGTCGAAAGTGCGGGTGTCACGGTGACCGAAGTGTGTCCGGGACCGGTCGCGACCGAGTTTCGGGAGATCGCGTCCAACCGGACCGCGGTGTCGTCCCCGGGGTTCTTGCGGATCGAGCCGGGCCCGTGTGCCGACGATGCCCTCCGAGCGTTTCGCCGCGGGCAGGCGATGGTGTTCCCGGGGCGACTCAATCGTGTGCTCATGCATGTGGTGCGGTGGGTGCCAGTCTTTGTCCTCCGCTGGGTCATGGCGCGCTCCGGAGCGAAAGCACGCGCGGCCATGGCGTCCTCCGAGCCCGCGGACGCCTGAACGCTGGGCTCGCAGACCGAACGGTAGCCTCGTCCGTATTCGGGCACATCTGCTGGAATGACGAGCTGCGTACCCCACCTGGGGGCGGGCCCGGGCGCCGTCCGCCTGCGGGCCCGTCGGTACCCCCCTGCGCCCGCGCGCTGCGGAGCGTCTGCGGGGTCCCCACATCTGGCCGCGTCGATGCTGCTCGTTTGCCCGCTTGCGGCGAGCCCCGACCCGGCTGCACACTTTGCGAACCGCCTCCGTCCCCTTGATGGATGCGCCGCCCCCCCTCGATGGACGCCTCTTCCAGCGCGCACGCTCCGAACGCCGACGCCCAAGGCGACGAGGCGCTCATGCAGGCGTTCCGCAACGGCGACGCTGGCGCGTTCGAGGTGCTCGTCTCCCGGCACCAGCGGGGGGTCTACAACTTCTTGCTTCGCAGCGTGCACAACCAGGCACGCGCCGAAGAGCTGCTCCAAGAAGTGTTCTTGCGCGTGGTCCGGGCCAAGGCCCGCTACGAAGCCTCGGCCAAGTTCACCACGTGGCTGTATTCGATCGCGCGGAATCTGTGCGTCGACGAAAGCCGTCGCGCGAAGTTCCGCAAGCACCAGTCACTCGATGCTCCGCGCAAGGGCAAGGATGGGGAGGGCAGCGCGATGGTGTCGACCCTTCCGTCCAACGCCGTGCCGACCGACGAGGCTGCGGAGGCGCCCACCATTCGGCGTCGCCTCGCGGAGGCCGTCCAGAAGCTGCCCGTCGAGCAGCGTGAAGTGTTCTTGCTCCGACAGGTCTCTGGGCTCTCGTTCCGCGAGATCGCTGAAACCGTCGACATCCCGGAGAACACGGTGAAGTCCCGCATGCGCTACGCACTCGAGAAACTGCGCAGCGAGCTTGGTGACCTTCGCGGCGCGCAGGGAGGCGAAGGCTGATGGCCGAGTTTTCCCCCGTCCAGCTCGATGCGCTCGAGGATGCGCTCGAGGAGCTCGAGCTCTCCGGCGTTCCGCCCGAACTCGACGACGATCTCGCGGTGACCGGCCGCCTCGGCGAGTACAAGGAGCTGCTGCAGCTCTCGCGCGAAGCGCTGCCGGTGGTCGACGTGCCCGACGGCATCCTCGCCAGCGTCATTGCCGAAGCCCATGCCGCACCTGCGGCGGTGGAGCCGGCCGAGACCACGCCGGAGGCGCGACCGTGGTGGAAGCGGTTGGGCGTTTGGATCCCGATGCTCGCTGTTGGCGCAAGCGCGGCGCTCATGCTCGTGATGGTGCGCGGCACCCTGAGCACCGAAGAGGCGCCGGCGACCGTCGCTTCGGCCAAGGATGGCGCGAAGCTCGATGCTGCAGCTCCGCCCCGCGCTCCGGGTCCGCTGCTCGACCAGCCTGAGGCGCTGCAGGCGGCGGCCGAGTCGGCCAAGGAGGCCGATGAGGTTCGCCAGGAGGCGCTCGAGGGGGAGGCTCGAGGTCGACTTCGCGGTGCTTCGGCCGATGGCTCGGCGATCGGAGATGCGGCCGGCGGTGGGGCGCCGGCCGAGGTCGTCGCCGACGAAGAGGCGCGCCCCGAGCCCGAGCCCGAGCCCGAAGCCGCCGCCGAGCCCAGCGACAAGGTCGTCTACGACGATGCGCCCGCGCCGAAAAAGAAGTCGAGCAAGGGCAAGCCGGCGCCCCAACCTCCAAAAAAGCCCTCCAAGAAGTCGTCGGGGGGCAAGAAGAACAGCGCGCCACTCCCCGGAGATGGGCTGCCAGGCGGGGTCCCGTCCAGCACGCTTCCGACCGCGCCCGAAGGCCAGAAGGACGATCGGGCCAGCACCGACCCTTCGTCGCTCCTGTCGAGTGCGGATGCCAATCGTCGCGCCGGACGGTGCACGACCGCGCGACGTCAGTATCGCGACCTTACCGACGTTGCAGATGCATCGGTCCGGGCCCGTGCGCTCGCTGGCCTCGGTCTGTGCGCGTTGGCCGACGGCGACGAGAAAGCGGCCGAGTCGTTCTTCGGGCGAGCACGCAAGGCCGACGCTGGCGTGAGCAGCTACATCGAAGCCCAGCGCGCCTCGGCTTCGCCGCCGAAGAAGAAGACCAAAAAGAAGAAGTAAGCGCCCGCTATCTCTTCTTCTTCTTCTTCTTGGGTTTCGACTTGGCCTTGTTTTTGGCTTTTGCCTTGGCCTTCTTGCGCTTGGACTTGGACGCATCCTTGGCCTTCGTCGCCGGCGGCCGCGCTGCGGCACCGTCGGCTTCGGGCGCGACGTCGGGCGGCAGGGGCAGGCCCAGTGCGCTCGTTGCATTGCGCACGAGTGCATGGGGGGCCAACGGGGCCGACAGGTCGACGCCCTTGGAGAGGGTCTGCGTCACCGCCTCGAGCACCGCCAGCCGAGCGTGGCGCTTCTCGTTGGCAGGCACCACCGTCCAGGGCGCGTGTGCGGTGCTCGTCTTGGCGAGCATATCCTCGAACGCTTCCGTGTAGGGACCCCACCGCTTGCGGTTGCGCAGGTCGTCGCGCGTGAATTTCCATCGCTTCACCGGGTCGGCGAGGCGGTCGGCAAAGCGCTCGAGTTGTTCGCCCTGCGTGATGTGAAGCAGCAGCTTCACCACCGGCGCACCATCGGCGACGAGCATGTCCTCGAAGGCGTTGATCTCGGCGTAGGCACGCTTCCACGCCGCCTTGTCGCAGAACCCCTCGACGCGTTCGACGAGGACGCGGCCGTACCAAGACCGATCGAAGATGGTGATCGTGCCAGGGACGGGCAGGTCTCGCCAAAAACGGTAGAGGTAGTGGCGGCCTTGCTCGAGCGGCGTGGGGGCACCGACGGCCACGACGTTTACGCCGCGGGGGTCGAGCAGCGCGGTAAGGCGGCGAATGGCGCCGCCTTTGCCCGCTGCGTCGCTGCCCTCCATTGCGATCACTGCCCGGCGCTTTTGGGCCCGGTACGCGGCCTGAATGCGAAGCATTCGAAGCTGAAGCGCTTCGAGTCGGGCTTCGTACTCCTTCTTGGAGGGCGCGGCCGGGTGGTCGAGGTCTTCGAGCTTGATGCGACTCATCGTCCGTCTCCTCCACCGAAGCCCTTGGGTCGGGAGCGCATCACTCGATTGGCCTCACGCTGCCGTTCTTCGGCCCAGTGGATCATGTCTTCGTGCGTGCCGCTACCGGCCCCGTTACGCTGGCCGTAGCTGCCATCGGGGCGCATCTCCCACGCGGAGCGCTGGTCGTCGAGCTGTGTGTTGAGCACCAGGCGCAACGTTTTCCGGTTCGCCGGGCGCTCTACGGGCACGACTGCCTCGACCCGGCTTTCGAGGTTCCGGTTCATGATGTCCGCCGAGCCGATGAAGTACTCCTCATCCCCGTTGTTGTGGAAGTAGTACACGCGGCTGTGCTCCAAGAAGCGGCCGACGATGCTCAGCACGCGGATGGTCTCGGAGAGGCCGGGCACGCCGGGGCGAATGCGACAGGTGTCTCGGACGATGAGGTCGACCTTCACGCCCGCCTGGGAGGCCCGGTAGAGCGCCTCGGTCACGTCCGCGTCCTCGAGCGCGTTGCATTTCATCTGGATCAGGCCGTTGCCGTGCTCTTCGTGGCAGCTGATCTCGCGCTCGATCTTGGCGAGCAGAGCGGGCTTGAGCACTTTGGGGGCGGGTAGCAGCTTTCGGAAGTGCCGTGCCGGCTGGTAGCCGGTGGTGAGGTAGTTGAACAGCTCCGTCAGGTCGTGGCCGAGATCGTCGTCGCAGCTGAGCAAGCCCAGGTCCGTGTACGCCCGGGCGTTTCCAGCGTGGTAGTTGCCCGTGCCGATGTGCGTGTAGCGACGCAGACGGTTGTAGTCGCGCCGCACGACGAGAATTGTCTTCGTGTGCGTCTTGAGCCCGACGACGCCATAGCTGACGTGGATGCCGGCCTCTTCGAGCCGGCTGGCCCAGCGGATGTTGGCCATCTCGTCGAAGCGCGCCTTGAGCTCCACTACCACGGCGACCTGCTTGCCGTTGCGCGCCGCATCGATGAGGTGCTCGACCACCGCCGTGTCGGCCGAGGTTCGATACAGCGTCATTTTGATCGCACGGACCTTCGGGTCCATCGAGGCTTCCCGCAAGAAGCGCTCCACCGAGGTCGAGAACGACTCGTACGGGTGGTGGATCAGGATGGAGCCGGCGTCCCGAATCTGGTGGAAGATGCTCCGGTCGGGGTCGATGAGCTCAGGATGATCGATCGGGCGGTGCGAGTCGTACTTGAGCTCAGGAAGGTCGATTCCGCCGATCTCAAACAGATCTTTGACGCCCAGCGGCATGTCGCCGACCTCGAAGAGGTCCGCTTCTTCGTCGAGGCCGAACTTGTCCGCGAGCAGACCGCGGTGCAGCGGTGGCATGTCGGCGGAGATTTGCAGCCGGACGATCGGAGCAAACTTGCGCTCGCGCAGCTCGGACTCGATCAGCGCGAGCAGGTCATCTGCGGTGTCTTCGTCACCTTCGGTGTGGGCGTTTCGGGTCGCGCGAAAGACCGTCCAGCGATCGATGATCATGCCCGGGAAGAGCAGGTCGAGGTTCTGGGCCATGACCGTCTCGAGTGCGACGAATCGGTTGTCGCTTCCGACCCGCAAGAATCGAGGGATGCCGGCGCCTACGGGCACCTTCACGCGCGCCAGCAGGGGCGTGGCGTCCTCGGACTGGTGCAGCGTGACGAGCAGGTTCAAGGAGAGATTGGAGATGAACGGAAACGGGTGCGCCGGGTCCATCGCCTGCGGCGTCACCAGCGGGAAGATGTTCTCGAGGTAGTATGCGCGCAGCGATGCACGCTCGGCGTCATCGAGGCCGTCGTAGTCGACGACCCCGATGCCTTGGAAGTCGAGGTCGTTCTGCAGGTCTTTCCAGGTCTGGGCCAGGTGAAGCTCGAGCGCCCGGATCTCCTTGTGGCACGCCGCGATCTGCTCGACCGGTGTGCGTCCGTCGATCGTCTTGTCGTGGACCTCGGCGAAGACCTGCTGCTTGAGGCCGCCGACCCGCTTCATGAAGAACGCGTCGAGCGTGGACCCGACGATGGCCAGGAACTTCACCCGCTCGAGCAGGGGCGTGCGCTCGTCCGCGGCCTGCTGGGCAACGCGCCACGCGAAGTTCAGCCAGGTGAGCTCGCGGTTGAGATACGTCGCGGGCCCGAGCCGGTCGAAGGGCCCGGCTATCTCCGTCGAGGTTTCCCCCGGCATCGGAGGGTGGGGCGGAGTCGAGACCGCAGGACGTACGTCCTCGGCGCCGGTCGGCGCCTCCGCGGCAGGCTCGGTGTCGGTGGGGGCGAGGGTGGTGGCGTCCGAATCCATCGTCACGGCGAGCGTTCCCGGGACGGGGAGTGTCGCAGACCCCCCGCGTGGCGTCGACCCGAACACCCCCCTCAGCGGGTCTGCGTACGGCGATCGAGACCGACGGAAACCTCACCGCCGACAGCCTGTGCCGGACCTTCCAGCAGCGTCAGCGAAGCCCCAGCTTTGATCGTCACGCCCGCGTGCCTCGACAGGTCGATGAGGATGCGCTCGGTTCGTCGACCCACGCGTGCCACGACCTCTACGGGACGACGCGTGGCCAGGTGAATGCGCGCTCGGCCTCCGTCTTGCCACGAGGCACCGCGCAGGTCTGGCCCCACGTCGAGCTTCACCTCCACCCGCTCGGTGACCTCCGGGGCAACGTCGATGGCGAGGGGAACCGCCGTGCCGGGCTCGGCCGTCAGCAGCGGGGAGAGGGCCTCGACGCATGCCGCGTACGCCTTCGCCGACGCCGGCCTCGGCTCGAACTTTCCGGTGTCGTTCAGCACGCTCCGCAGCCCCCCGGCGCGCAGCTGCAAAAACGTGCCGGTGTCACGGGGGGACGAGCGAACATGGCTTCGCAACGCGTCGAAACCCTGCGTGCGTAGCGTTGCGTACGCTTCGTCGAGCGCTGGCACATCGGCGTCGTACGTGACCGTGATGCGACGGTTGCCCACGGTCTCGGTCCGCGTGAACGCGGACGCTTCGAGTCGTACCGAGCGTCGGCGGTCGTTGCCGAGCGCAAAGCCGAACGTGATGGTGGTTGCCGCAGGTCGCGCGTCTGGAAGCGCAGACGCCTTGCGCATCCCCGCGTCGGGCTGGGCTGGCTCGACGGGGACGGGCTCGTCCGATGTGGCACCGCAGCGCTCGGACCCACACGCCGTGCATGCGACGAGGAGCAAACAGATGCGTGCACGCGGCATCGGCGGTGCGACCGTAGCACCGGGCACGAGTCCGAACCCAAAGCGGCCCGCCGTCCCGAAATAGGGCGCGTCGAACGATGTCGCCGTCTCAGGCGTTCTCGTACACTTGGAGGGGGTGGGCGAGAGCTTCGAGCATTCGACGCTGAGGATTCGACGGACACCGTCCCTCGACTTCGGCGCGCAGGAGAGCGGGGATGACGATGCGCAGCTGGTGGTGCTCGTCGGTCACGCGCCGGGCCGCCGCTACATCGTGGGCGCCCAGCTGGAGCTGGGCCGTGGCTCCAACTCGCCGATCGAGATCCTCGATGATGGCGTGTCTCGGCGCCATGCTCGCGTCGTCCGCGGACCCGGCGGATACACGATCGAAGACCTCGAGAGCCGCAACGGAACCTTCGTGAACGGGCAGCGCGTGGACTCCCAGCGGCTGAACTTCGGCGACAAGATTGCGGTCGGCTCGCGGACGGTCTTGTTGTTCGCCAACCGCGACCGCTTCGAGGACCAGCGGATTCAGGCGCAGAAGCTCCAGGCGCTGGGTCAGCTCTCCGGCGGCATTGCCCACGACTTCAACAACCTGCTCGGGGTGGTGCTGGCCAACACCACGCACCTTCAGGACATCGGGACGAGTGACCCGAAGGTGCTCACCACCGCGCTGGCCGACATCGAGACCGCGGCACGTCGCGCCGTGGACCTCACGCGCCAGCTGCTCGCGTTTGCGCGCTCCGGTCAACGGCGGCACGAGGCCGTCGACTTGGCGAAGGTGGTCGCCGATGCCGAGCGACTGCTGCGGCGCACGCTGCATCGATCGATCGAGATCGAGACCGCCGTCGAGCCCGGGGCCAACATCGTCGGCGATCCATCGCAGCTGCTCCAGGTCGTGATGAACCTGTGCATCAATGCCGGGGACGCGATGCCAGGCGGCGGCGTACTTCGGGTCGAGGTCGAGCGCGTACGGTTTGCCGAAGCCGACCTTGCTGGCACGGATCTGCTGACGCCCGGCGACGTCGCGGCACTGCGGGTCGCGGACGAGGGCATCGGGATGGAGGCCGACGTTCGGGCCCGCGTTTTCGAGCCGTTCTTCACCACGAAGCCGCGGGGCAAGGGGACCGGTCTTGGCCTGGCGACCGTGCACGCGATCGTGCGCGACCACGGCGGACACGTGCGCCTCGACAGCATCTTGGGCCGCGGGACCTCGTTCGAGGTGTTGCTGCCCTGCGGACCGGAAGTCCCTGACGTGGTCTCGCGGCACACGTCGAAGACCGCGAGCACCTTCAGCGGGGTCATCTTGCTGGCCGACGACGAAGACATGGTGCGGGCGGCGACGAAGCGCGTGCTGCAGCACGCGGGGATCGACGTGCTGGAGGCGTGTGACGGCGCAGAGGCCGTCGACCTCTACGCGTCCAACGCCGACCGTGTCGACCTGGTCATCATGGACCTGGATATGCCGCAGATGGACGGTGAGCAGGCATTCGAGCGGCTCCACGCGCTCGACCCGGACCTGCCGGTTCTGATCAGCTCCGGCTACGTGGACGGTGAACGGGAAGCGGCCCTGCGGAAGGCGGGTGTCGACGGGTTGCTGCTCAAACCCTATGATTCGACCGCGTTGATGCAGGCGGTCACGCGGGCGCTGGTCGCCCATTGCCGCGACGAATGACCGGCCCCGAGCATCGCGCGAAGGAATCACAACA
This sequence comes from uncultured Nannocystaceae bacterium, assembly GCA_964432695.1. Taxonomy (GTDB): domain Bacteria; phylum Myxococcota_A; class Polyangia; order Nannocystales; family Nannocystaceae; genus CAJXVA01. The sequence continues at coordinate 3,033 of CAYSPB010000156.1, read as the reverse complement.
TGTTCGAGCGACTGCTTTCCATTTCCCTCGCCCTCTCTCTTGGCGCCACCGTCGTCGCCTGCGACGACAAGAAAGACGACGCCAAGGCAGAGAAGAAAGACGACGCCAAGGCAGAGAAGAAAGACGACGCCAAGGCGGAGAAGAAAGACGACGCCAAGGCGGAGAAGAAAGACGACGCCAAGGCGGAGAAGAAAGACGACGCGAAGGCGGAGAAGAAGGACGAAGGCGGCTGGTAGTGCCGCGAGCGTGGTGGCTGAGCACGTTGTGCGTGCTCAGCTGTGAGGCCGCGGCACCCTCCACCCAAGCGCCACCCCTACCCACGCCTGCGGACGCTGTCGACGCGGCGCCCCACGTGCAGGCGCTCGACCAGCTGCGCGAAGAAGAACGGGCCCTGCGAGGTCGCCCGCCCGCGCGCTGGACCGATGCGTCCGGCCCGGACCCGATGGCGATCCGCCGGGTCGAGGGCCGGACCGTAGGACTGCTCCGCAATCCCGGTGCGCTGGTCGTCCTCGACGACGCGGGGGCAGAGCGTTCGCGCACGCCGGCTCCGGCGGACGCGACCGGATGGTCCTGGCGTGGCACGCAGGTCGACGTCGTCGGCGAGGGCGAGGGCGTGGTGCGTACGTATTCGCTTGGCCCCGAAGGGTTCACGCAGATCGCCGTGTCCGAGGTCGATGCGGCAGGTCTGCGGGCCATCGCGCACGGTCCTGACGGGGTACGGTTCCTGGCGGACCGGCATCGGGGGCGCATTCTCGCGTTGGGGGCGGACGGTCTCACGCGGACCATCGACGCATGTCCTGGTGCGCTGGACGTTCAGGTACACGGAGCGTGGTTGCTCGCCAACTGCCTGCTCGCCCACGAGGTCCGGGCCTATCCGCTCACTTCGAGGGGGCCAGACGTCGATGCCGTGGTCACCGTGCGGCACGACGGTCCGGTGTGGGCGATGGATGCCCGCGTCGCCGGACCCGGCCTCGACCTCGCATTGGGAGGGGTCGAAGACCATCCCCTCGAGCGACGCGACGGCACTTTCGGTTACATCGACTCGTTCGTGTACTTCGTCGACGTGACGCCGGCGGATGCGACCCGGCGGAGTGCGGTCAACGTATCGGCGCTCGGCGTCGTCACGCCCAAAGCGGTCGCGTGGGCCGACGGCACCCTCTGGGTCAGTGGAGCCGGCAGCGACACTCTCGTGGCGCTCGACGGCACGCAGGGGGCGGTGCTCGAGCGCCACGCGGTGCCCGCGGGGCTGACTGCACTCGAGATTTCGCAGGGCCAGGTTCTCGCCGCCAACCCGCTGCTCGATGCCTGGGTGCGTGTGGAGCCCGACGGCGTCGTGTTCTGGTCGATTCCCGGTTCGGACCGCGACGAGATGGTGCGTGTCGGCGAGGCGCTGGTCACCACCACGCTACTCGCACCGCAGGGGCGAACCGAGGGCCGCGCGAGCCGGTTCACCTGCGAGACGTGTCATTTCGAAGGCACGGTCGACGGACGCGTGCACTACACCGGCCGAGCCGACGTCCACGCGGCCACGAAGACGCTCCGTGGGCTCGTCGGCAACCATCCCCACTTTTCTCGGGCACTCGATCGGTCGACCACCGACATGATCCACAACGAGTTCCGGGTGGCCAACGGAGGGACGCCGCAAGATCCATGGTTCGACATCGTCGTGGCCGACGTGCCCTGGCTCCATCACCTCACGGCATCCCGGGAGCTCACGGCGGAGCAGCTGCGCCGCGCCGTGTTGACCTTCCTCGCGGCGTACACACATCCGGTGAACCCGGCCACGATCGGCCGCGCGCAGTTCACGGAGCTGGAGCGACGCGGTGCGTCGCGTTTCGAGACACTGTGCGCGTCGTGCCATCAGCCGCGTCGAGTTGCCGACGACCCGCAGAGCGTCGTCCCGTACACCGCGTGGGAGGCCCACGTTTTCGGACCCGGTGACCTCCTCTGGGCGTCCGAGCAGCGGTTGAAGACCGGCGTGGAGCCGCTGGTGCACGAGGAAGGGGCACGCGTTCCGTCGCTGCGCAGCCTGTGGACGAAGCGTCCGTATTTCACGAATGGCTCAGCGCAGTCGATGCGGGGGGTGCTGCAGGGGATTCGGATCGGGACGGACGCGGTGCACGGGGCCGGTGCGGGCATGCCGTTGAACGCAGACGACGAGGCCGCGCTCGGGGCCTTCCTCGACCTGCTATGAAATCTCCGTGACACGGCCAGACCCCCAAAGTTGTTGGCTCGGGCCATTGCGGAGTTCGACCTCCGGCGGTTAGAACCGCTGCGAGGTTTACTGCATGCGGATCATGGTGACCGGAGGCGCTGGTTTCATCGGCGCGAACTTCCTCAACCTGCTGGTGCCGCGACACGGCGAGCATCACTTCATCAACGCCGACAAGCTCACGTACGCGGCAAACCTGGCCAGCCTCGAAGGCATCGCGGATCGGCCGAACTATAGCTTCGTCCAGCTCGACATCGCGGATCCGAAGGCCGTCGCCGAGGGGTTCGAGGAGCACCAGCCCGACGTCGTGATTCACTTCGCGGCCGAGAGCCATGTTGACCGCTCGATCGAGGGCCCGCGCGCGTTCATCGAGAGCAACATTGTCGGCACGTTCAACCTGCTCGAGGAGGCTCGCAAGCGATGGGGCGACGGCAATGGGCTGTTCCACCACGTGAGCACCGACGAGGTCTACGGTTCACTCGGCGACACGGGAATGTTCGTCGAGGATACCCGCTACGACCCTTCGAGTCCGTACTCGGCATCGAAGGCCGCCAGCGACCACCTCGTACGTTCATACCACCGAACGTTCAAGCTACCGGTCAAGGTCACGAACTGCTCGAACAACTACGGTCCGCTCCAGTTCCCCGAGAAGCTCATCCCGGTGATGACGCTCAACGCCGCCGAAGGCAAACCGCTGCCGGTCTACGGCGAGGGGCTCAACGTCCGCGACTGGCTGTACGTGACCGACCACTGCGAAGCGATCTGGAAAGTCGTCAACGAGGGCAAGGTCGGGGAGACCTACAACATCGGTGGCAACAACG
>CAYSPB010000155.1:0-15566 GCA_964432695.1 uncultured Nannocystaceae bacterium | reverse complement strand
AGGTCATGGTGGGCGAAGAAGTCCTGACCCGTCCCCTTGATCCGCGAGAGGATGGGGATGTTCTCGGTGGACAGGGTGTGCGTACCCGGTCCGAATACGTCGGCAGCTTTCCCCTCGTTGACGAGGATGCAGGCCTGCCCGTTTCGGCAGACGAGTTGCGCCCCGTTCTTGATCTCGTGGTCGTCGTCGGGGAATCGCCAAACGAGCGTGTAGTTGGTGTCGTCGAGCCACTCGATAATCTCGATGAACTGGCCCTTGATGAAACTCATGAGTCCCATGCGTGTGCTCCTCTTCCGTGGGTGTGTGGGGCGAAGATCGAACCGTTCCGCGTACGCCGCTATTCCAGCGGGGCGCGGGCGGCTTCCTGCTCGAGGTCTCCGAACTGCGCGTTGCTCAGACCGAACGCGTCGGCCACTTCGCCGAGCGCATGACGCTCGGCCGAGCTGAACTCGCCGTCGGCCTTGATCATTGCGATCGCGGCCATGATGAACATGCGGCGGTGAAAGCTGGTCTCGAGCACCATCGCGGCTTCCGCCATCGAGAACCCGCCTTCGCCGAGGTCCTCGAACTTCAGCGTCGAGCCGGACTCGCTGATGAAGTCACGCAGGAGCGTTTCCTCGCGAGCTTCGATGCCATCGACATTGGCGAGGTAGTAGAGCCCTCGCGCGAACAGGTCGGCCGTTTCGGGGGACAGCCCGCCCATCGTGGATTCCGTCATCGTCGAGCAGCATGCTACGACACCGCCGCGGACCGCGGCGGGCAATTGACAACGCCCGCGGCCTCCTGCGCGAGGAAACGACGGGCGCGGTGCGAGCGTTTCGTCGGGTCTCAGGAGCCGACGACGAACTCACGATGGAACAGTACGTGTGGCTCGGCGGTGCGAGATTCGCCAGGGCTGGGCTCGGCGATGACGTCGACCTCCCAGTGCCCGGTCTGCTCGGGCAGAATCTCGAAGCGAGCGCCGAGCGACATCGCGTTGGCTGCCTCCAGGGTGCCGGGGACCTCGGCCGTGAAGTCGCCGTGCCGCCACCGGTACGTGACGCGGCGATTCGCAAGCAAGCCATCGGCGCGAACGTGCAGATAGACGGTACCCACGGCGGCGTCGAACTGGGCGCGGTCCTCGAGCGGACCATCAGCCTGTGCCGCGAGCACGGCGGAGACATGCACCGCCTGCGCCACTTCGCCCTGTTCGGCCGAGAGGGCTTGCTGCATGCCGCCGGCGGCGTAGCCCCCGCGCAAGGAGCCATCGGCCTGAAGCTGGTCCGCCGTGATGGGCGCGTCGACACAGCCGACGGCCAGCAGCGCGAAGACCGCGGCTGCGATCGAACCGAGTTTGGGGAGGGTTGAGCCTCGCACGACGCCGCCGATCCAGCATGTTCCGTGCCAGATCGCCGAACGCACCGGATCAGCGCGTTACCGAGAGATCGAATCGAGAAATGATTGCTTTGATGTCGGCAATGACATCAAGGATCGCACGCACAAGCGAGCGCCGCGCGCGTTATGCTGCGGGCGCATGCTCTGCCTTCTGCGTCGTGCGGCAGCGGGCGTTCTCGGGCTGATGCTCGTGATCGCCGCCTGCAAACGTACAGACGATTCGAGCCCCGCCCAAGATTCCCGCAAATCCGAGGTTGCCAGCACTGGTGCGGAATCGCCCGATGCTGCGCCGGACCTCGCGGATCGCGCATTCCCGCTTCTCGCCTGGGCGGTGCACATGCTGCAGAGCGAGTACTTCGATAGCGCACGCTTCGATCCGCAGGCTCAGCTGATGTCGGCGTTCGATGCCCTCGGTATGCACACGCCGGAGTTCTTCGCCGAGCGCGATGCCGACGGCAGCGCGATCGCGGTCCGCGTACGTGCGGCGAAGACGACGTTCGCGCTCGACGACGTCGAGACGCTCGACGCCGCCGCGCGCCGGTTGGAGCAGGTCCTCGTCTACGCGCAGACCCAGCTCGACCTCGAGCCTGAGCCGCTGCACGAAATGGAGTACGCCGCGATCAACGGTCTGCTCTCGCCGCTCGATCCTCACACCATTCTGCTCACGCCCGAGGAGCATGCGGACCTCGGTGAGCGCACCCGCGGATCGTTTGGCGGCATCGGGGCGGAGATTCGAGCCGAGCGCCGCGCAATCGTCATCGTGCGGGTGTTGCCCGACATGCCCGCGGAGAAGGCCGGCCTCGAACCCGGCGACGTCATCATTCGCATCGGTGACCGGTCGACGGTCAGCATGAGCGTCTCGGAGGCGCAGGGCCTGCTGCGTGGGCCGGTTGGCACGAGCATCGGCGTCAAGGTGCGTCGAAAGAACGCGTCGCTCGACATCGACATCGAGCGCGCGGTCATCCGGCTCGACAGCGTGCGCGCCGTGCCGCTTCCGGGCAACGTCGAGTACGTCCGTATCACGCACTTCCAAGAAGACACGGCCGCCAAGCTCGCGGAGGCGATCGAGGCCGCAAAGAAGGCCGACCGGCTCGGCGGTCTCGTCATCGACCTACGCGGCAATGGAGGCGGCCTGCTCGTGCAAGCGACCGCTATCGTCGACCTGTTCGTGCGCAAGGGGGCGCTGGTCATCGTGCGCAGCGCCTACGGACGCGAAGTGGACGAGGCGGAAGAGACGACCGCGGTGCCCTCGGATGTGCCGGTCGTGGTGCTGGTGGATGAAGAGGCGGCCAGCGCGGCGGAAATCGTCAGCGGCGGCCTTCAGGCGCTGGGACGCGCGACGATCATCGGCCGCTCCACGTTCGGCAAGGGGTCGGTTCAGGTCGTTCGCCCCGCCACCCCCTATGGTCGCGAACTCGCGCTCAAGCTGACGATCGCCGAATACCTCGTCGCCGGGGACCAGCGGATTCAGGCGCGGGGGGTGGTGCCCGACCTCGAGCTGCTGCCGGTCGAGCCCACGGGGCTGGACCACGTGGTGCGCTACTACGATCTCGAGCGCTTCGAGCGGGCGCGAGAGCGGGCGCGGATGGCTCACCACCCCTCGGCCAAGCACGAACTCACCGCCGAGGGGTCGCGAGAGTCCCCGACCAAGCTTCGGTATCTCGCGACGAGCGCCGTGCCCGACGAACTCTCCGCGGCGAAGGACTTGCCCGAGGTCATCTTGGATCCCGAGGTCCGCATTGCAGCCACGCTGGCGCAGACTCTACCCACGTCGCTGAATGCGGAGGGCAGGGCGGCGGCGCTGGCGAGCGCTGGAAAACGGCTTCAAGCGGCCGAGGACGGTCGAATCGATGCCGCGCTCGCCGACGCCGACGTGGTGTGGAGCGACGAAGGGGCCCACGACGTGCCGCTCGAGGTCACGGCATCGATCAAAACGCGGCTGCCGATCCTCGCCGGTGAAGCCTTCGAGCTCGAGGTCGCGGTCACGAACCCGTCGAGCGAGACCGTTCAGCGCGTGCATGCGATCACCGATTGTGAGCGCGAGCGTCTCGACGGCATCGAGGTGCTCTTTGGGGACATACCGCCGGGAAAGACGGTCACGCGGTCCGTCGAGCTGCATGTGATGCCGTGGTACAGCGACTTCGTCGGCGACCTCGACCTCGAGGTGCACATCGGCGAACCGGACGCAAAGCCCGATGCCGTCGCGCGGGCGGTCTTCGAGACTCGGGCGCTGCCCCAGCCCTCGCTGTCGTACGACGTGTGGATCGTCGACGACCCTGGCTTGGTCGACACCGCGCCCAAGCGGCCCGCGTCCGAGCCGGTGCCTGGGCTTCCGTCGTTCTCGGTTCAGGGCAACGGAGACGGCATGCTGCAGCCGGGGGAACGGGTGCTGCTGGCGTTCCGGGCCTACAACGACGGCGAGGGGGAGAGCCCCGACCTGCGTGCATTCCTTCGCAACCTCAGCGGCGAGCAAGGCCTGCTCGAGGAGGGCTTCGTCGCCCTGGGCCCGGTGCCCGCCGGTGAGTCGGTAACCGGCGCCTTCGGCATTTGGGTTAACGAGAAGGCAGACCCGACGCGTCCGTTCCTGTTCGATTTGACGGTCGGTGATGCCCAGCTTCGCGTCGCGGCCAGCGACGAGCTGTCGCTCCGCGTGCTCGCCGACGCGCCGGCGGTGAAGGAAGCACCCGGGACGTTCAGGGTGAACGACGAGCCGCTTCGACTACGAAGTGGCGCGGGTCCCTCGGCGCCGGTGGTGGCCACCGCGCCCGCCGGTGCGACGCTGGCGGTGCGCGGGACGGTCGGCAAGTGGCGCTGGCTGACCGACCCCCAGGACGAGAGCCGTCGTTGGTTCGTCCCCGCGGATATTCAAAGCGTCGTCGCTGCCGAAGACGCGAGCAAGACGACGGGGGTGCTTCCTCATTGCTCGGTGCAGCCGCCCACGGTGGCGTTCGACTCGGTGCCGTCGAAGACCACCGCCGAGCGCATCACGCTGCGGGGCATCGCCTCCCACCCCGAACGCCTTCGCGATGTCGTGGTGATGGTGCGTCCGCCCGGACTGGGTCAGGCCGAGAAAAAGGTCGACTACTTCGCAGCGGCCAAGGACACGACTGCACTCTCGTTCGAGTCGTCGCTCCCGCTCGAGCTGGGCGTGAACCGCATCTACGTGCTCGCGCGCAGCGGGGACGTCCAGGCGCCGCGCGAGATCTGGGTCTATCGCGCGTCGTCGTCCGCCGGCGGCCCCTGAGCGGCCATTGTGTCGGGCGTCTCGGTCGCTAGCTCACGGGCGGCGTCGGTGATCATGCGGTCGAGCGTCTCCGGCCGGGGCGCAACCGGGTCGAGCGCGCGGGCCCGGCCCGAGAGCGTGAGTCGGACGCGAGCGTCGCTTCCGGCGGCCACCGCCTTGGCGGGCAGGGCCTCGACACGCCAGGCTGCGACCCCACGTGTTTCGAGGGCCTGGCGGAGGGCTGCGCTGCGGGCATCTGCCAAGGCGCGATCCTTACCGTCGTCGTCGGTTTGCGGCACGAACACCGACAGCTGCAGCCGCTCGATCCAGGGGTTGAGGCGCAGCAGTTCCGCGAGCGTATCGAGTTCGGCCGCCATGGCGGGGTCGATGTCGGCGCTGCCTTCGGCGAAGTGAAGCGGAGGCAGGAAGCGTCGGGCGTCGAAGGATGCGAACGTTTGGCCACCGCCGTTGGCGAGTCGGCGATCGGGGCAGCCGTCGAGATCGCGGTAGCCGTTGATGATCTCGGGTGCGCGCGGGCACAGGTCCACCGCGTCGCGAAGGCCGTCGCGGTCGTCGTCGAGTTCGGGGCAGCCATCACCGTCCTGCATGCCATCGAGGTCCTCGGGTACCGAGGGGCACAGGTCGGCCTGGGCGAGGATGCCGTCGCCGTCCGGGTCGTCCGGTCGTTCGATCTCGTCTTTGGGCTGGATGCTCAGAGTCGCAAGCGTGCGGTCGTAGCCGCGGGCGAGGGCAACCGCGCTCGTGCGCTCGTTGTCGCGGAACGCCGGGTCGGTCTTCGTACGTCGAACCGGTGCGAACGCGGCGGTGAGGCCCAGCTGCAGCGTGGGCAAGCCCAGCGCATCGACCACCGCGCCGCCACCCCACAGGCTCATGACCAGACCGCCTCGCGTGCTCCAGCGAAAACCGCCGCGGGCAGCGAGCGGGGTCCCGGCGCCCTGCAGCATGGACGCCGCGCCGTCGAGTTCGCCGAACAACGCAAACTGCTCGCGGGGCGCGACCGGAATACGCGCGGCGACGCGATACACCACCGCGTCCCCACCGAGCTCGTTCGCCACGTTGACTTCCGGCCGCACGGCGTAGCCTGCGTTTGCGGATACGAGAACGCCGCGCGCAAACCGATACTCGGCCGCGAGGGCCGGCGTGAACGTAGGGCCGCCGTGGCTCGTCAAGGCAGAGCCCGAGCCGCTTGGCAACGTTGCGTCGAACAACACGCCGAGGCCGAAGCCCCGTCGGGGCGTACGCAGCAGCGTGCCCTTGGCGCCGAGCCGAACGTCCCCGAGTGCGGCGGAGGGGAGCTCGACGAACGAGCCCTGTTCGTAGGTTTGGCCGCGCTGGTGGATCGTCACGGGTAGCGAAGCGTCGAGCTGGGCCCAGCCGGCGATGCCGAAGGCGAGGCCCAGGTGCGACTGCAGGCGCGCGTCGATGGCGAGATCTCCGGGTTGCGACGCGCCGACTTGACGCAGATACGTCGTCGCGAGGGCGGCGGAGGGGGTCCACTTGGGCAGGACTTGGCTCGACTCAGTCGCGACGTGGCCGTTGACGGCGGCGCCCTGCCGCAGCGCTTCGCCCGGTGCCGCAGCGGCGAGGCTCGGCAGCCCGAGCAGGCCGAGGCTGATCGAGACGACGCGCGCGAATCGGCGGGAATGGACCACGAAGCGGACATCGCCCCCGTTCACTGACGGCTTGAGCCACGGGGCCGCTATGGCCCGACACGGTCCAGTGCGGAATTCGCGCGGAACCGCACGGGCCGCTGGGAACCTTTCGGCGGCAGAGCGGTCTGACCTCATGCAAGATCCCATGCGAGGTTCCGTGAGCGAGTCCGAGAAACCCCCCGAAGACCTAGAGCATGACGACGACCCCGCTGCCGAGGGCGTCGCGTTCGAGGACGAGGATGCGGACGATGACGAGGACGACGATCTGTCGGACCTCGACGAGCTCGGCATCGAGGGCGTCGTAGCTCAGATGACCGGCGAGGACGTTCCGCGTCGGGGCGGTCGCCGTCGCCCGCCCTGGGTGTCGGCCGTCGTGATGTTGGCCTGCCTCTATCCGCTAATGAGCATGTGGGGCGACTTCCGTTTTTGGCTGCGCGGCGGGGAGCCTGAGGAACTCGGCGATGCGGCAGCGCTGTTTGCCGACGGGGCCGACCCATCCGGCCTGGACAACCGCTACGTCACCATCGAGGGCACGCCGGACGTACAGTGGGCGACCGTGCTCACACGCAAGAGCGGGGCGAAGGTGAGCTACCTGCGCGTGCTCGAGGGCCGCGGCCGCCTGTTCGCGGCCGTTCCGCGCCCCGGAGGCAAGTCGGGCAAGACGCCCGAATACCCCAGCACGTTCACCGGACGCGTGTCGCGATTCGGCGATGCGGGAGCGTTCGACTGGATTTCGCGTCTGTACGCGCAAGAGGCCGTCTCGGAGATCTTCGACGCGAGCGGCCCGGCGCTGGTCGGTGCGTTGCAGGCCGGCGACGCCGATCTGCGCATGGCGGTCGACGGCGAAACCGTCGTGGCCGTGCCGACCGACACCGTTCGCCTGGTCGTGAAACCCGACGACGCGAGGGTCCTGCTCGGCGTCGAGTCGTTCCCAGACGCGAAGGGGGCCGAGACTGCGGTCGCGGAGCTTGGGTACCCCTACCTCTCGCTGGGCGAGGGCCGCACCGACCTACGCCGCTACATCGTGCGGATTCCCGATGCGAAGCGCGACGCGGCTCGCAGCGCGCTGCTGGCCAAGGTCGCCAAGCCCGTCGACGACAGTGATCCCAAAGAGGGGGTGTCGGTGTTCCCGTTGACCTCGACGTACACGACGCCGGCCGCAGACCTCACGCTCGAGGGCGATGCCCTGGTGTTCCCGTACGGCGACAACACGACCACGCCCGGCTACGTCGAAAAGGACGGCGCGCTGGTCGAAGCCACGGTCGATGGTGGCCGGATGCGCGTCCCCACCGCGCAGCTCTCCGCGGTTCGCGTGGAGAAGCCCGTGTTCGTCGATCCCCAGGGGTACCTGGTCGAGGCCGGCGTGACCCCAGCGTCGCAGCTCAAGTGGGCGATCGCCTGGTTGCTCGTGCTCGCCGTGGCACTCACGAACGGGTTCCTGCTGGTCAACAGCCTGCGCCGACGCGCAGGGTGAAGGATGCGCGGGCTGGCCTGACAGGCCCGCGGATGGCGCTCCGTGGCCGAATGCGTGGGCCCGCGCCGAGTTTTGGACCCAACCGCGCAGGATGGGCTACCGTCGGTAGGCCGAACCGTGGGCGACGTCTCAGACATCACGCTGCAGTTCTTGGGCGCCGGAGGTGCGTTCTCGCGAACGTACGGCACGACGTGCTCGGTGCTGACGATTGCTGGCGAGCGCTGGCTGATCGACTGTGGCCGTCAAGCCCCCGACCAGCTGCACGCCGCCGGCATTGCGTGGCACGACATCAGCGGTCAGCTGGTCACCCACGTGCACGGCGACCACACGTACGGCCTCGAGGACTTCGCGTTCTCGCGCTTCTTCTACGCGCACGCCGACATCGGCGCGGTGCGCGAGGGCGGTCCGCGTCCGAAGCTCGTCTGCCACAGTGCCGTACGCGAAGAGCTTTGGGAGTCGCTTCGCTCCTCGCTGCGCTACGTGCCGCCGCCGCTCGAGCCCAAGTCGGGCTCGCTCTCGACGTACTTCGACACGATCGACGCGAGCGCCACCGAGCCCCCGCGTGACAACCCCTGGGCCCATGCGGAGTCGTTCGACGCGGGCGCGCTGCGGGTCAAGGCCACCGAGACCGAACACGTGCCGGGCAAGCCATCCACCGCGCTCACGGTGGAGGTCGACGACGGCAAGGTCGCATGGTGGAGCGGCGACAGCACCGTCGACCCCGACCTGCTCGTCGCCCTCGAGCCGCGAACCACCGTGTTCTTTCACGACTGCACCTTCGTCGAATATCCCGGCCAGGTGCACGGGTCCTTCGCAGCCCTCGAGCAGCTCCCCGATGCTGTGCGGGCGAAGCTCGTGCTCATGCACCACGAGGACGACCTCGAAGCGAACCGCGACCGCGCGCAAGGCCTCGGCTTCCGCATCGCCATGCCCGGCCAGCGCTGGAACCTCCGCACCGGCCAAAAAGAACCCGCTCTCGCCTAGCTGGCGAAGCCGCCCCGCCCATCGAGGCCAAGGCAAACGACGCCCCCCTGCCCAGCGTCCCGAATGGAGGCGGAGCGGAGGAGAAGAAGTTACGTCGAGGAGGGGGACCGGCGGAGGGACTCGAAGGCGGACCCCCAAGACGCAGCACACGCTACAGCCGATCGAACAGCATCACGAAGTTGCATGGCTTGTGCCGGGCGTCGAGCTGCTGAATCAAGATCCGGTCCATCGCCGTCTTCACGGCGCCGGTCGACCCGGGCAGAGCGAAGATGAACGTCCGTTCGCACAAGCCTGCCGTCACGCGGCTCTGAATCGTCGACGTCCCGATCTCCTCGTAGCTGAGCATCCGGAACAGCTCGCCGAAGCCGGGGATCGATTTGGTGATGAGCGGCTCGAGGGCTTCGGGCGTGATGTCCCGCCGGGTGAGGCCGGTGCCGCCGGTCGTGATCAGCACGTCCACGTCGTCGTTGGAAATCGCATCGCGCATTTGCGCCCGCACCGTCTCGAGGTCGTCGGGCACGATGCGCTTCCACGCGACGGTATGGCCGGCGGATTCGAGGCGCTCCACCGCGACGCGGCCCGAGGAGTCGGTCTCCTCGGTGCGGGTGTCGGAAACCGTGAGAACGGCGACGCGGACCGGGACGAAGGCATCCGAAGCCATGGCGAGGGACGATAGCAGCGGGGCAGGGGACCGGCATGACATCGCTGTCAGTGATCCCGAGCCGACCGCGCCGTCGCTGTCAGGCTGAATGGCGCACACCTACGCGGGTTCGGAGATTTCCGAACAAGATCAGGGCCCTGTATCCTGGCATCCCTCGTGCTTATACGAAGCGCGTCGGCGGACCGGGCCCCGGGGAGGCACAGGGCGCGCTCGCCGACGGCTTGATGACTCGAGGCCGCACGCGGCCGCTGATTTTGGAGAAATCGATGAAACGACTTGTTGCTGGTTCGATGATGAGTGTTCTCGTGGGTGCAGTGCTGCTCGGCGCGCCCCAAGACGCCGAGGCCTGCGGTGGCTTCTTCTGCGACGGCGGCCCTCAACCGATGCCCGTCGACCAGACCGGTGAAGACATCCTCTTCGTGATGGACGAGGGCGAGGTCGAGGTCCACATCCGCATCGAATACGACGGCGAGGCTGAGAACTTCGCGTGGATCATCCCGGTATCCTCGGTCCCGACCGACTTCAACGTCGGATCCGAAGCCCTGATCGACGCGGTCAAAGCAGCGAGCGTACCGACGTACGGCATCACCAACACCGCCGACGACTGCAGCCTCGACGACGCCGAGGGCTTCGGCGAGACGGGCGGATCTGGACTGACGGGCAGCGGCGACGGTGGCGCGGACTCGGACGGAGACCCCGGCGAGGGCGGTGGTCCGGTCGTTCTCGCGGAGGAGACGGTCGGTGCCTTCGACATTACCGTCATCGGCGAAGGCGAGGGCCAAGAGCTCACCGCCCAGCAGGTCTTCGACTGGCTCGGCGAGAATGGCTACCAACAGGACGAAGCCGCGCTCCCGATCATCGAGGAGTACCTGGACGAAGATCACTCGTTTGCGGCCATCAAGCTCAACGGCAGTGCCGGCGTCGACGAGCTGCACCCGATTGCGCTCAAGTTCGACCATCCCGCACCCTGCGTGCCACTGCGTCTCACTCGCATTGCGGCCTCCGATGACATGGATGTCCGCGCGTACTTCCTGGCAGGTGACCGGGTCGTGCCGGAGACCTACAAGCACGTCCTGGTCAACCCGCTGAAGATCGACTGGATCAACCAAGCGGCGAACTACAAAGAGGTCATCACCAAGGCGGTCGACGCCGAGAGTGCCGAGGGACGCGCCTTCGTGACCGAGTTCGCCGGCGGCAGCGAAGTGATCAACACGGGGGCGCTCTACCAAGAGCAGTGGGACGCGTCGGCCTTCGACGGTCTGCCGCCCGTCGACGTCATCAGCACCCTGCAGAACCAGGGGCTGTTTGCGTGTGAGTACGATTGGAACCTCGACGAAGAGGTCTGCTTTGGCCGGCATGCCCTCATCGAAGGCCTGCTGCTCGAGTTCCTCGTGCCGGTCGGCGTCGATGCGCGCGACTTCTACTTCGACCCCGCCGCTTACGAAGACCAGATCGATCTCGAGCTGTGGAACAACGGAGCGGAGTTCTCGCAGCGCATGCAGGAGCGCATCATCGAGCCCGGCATCAACGCACGCGACCTCGTCCGCAACCACGACTACCTCACGCGGCTCTACACGACCATCTCGCCCAACGAGATGACCAAGGACCCGATGTTCTTCGTGAACCCCGATCTCGAGGATGTGCCGAACATCCGCACCGGCACCAACCGCACGCTTTGCAACGGCGACAGCGTGTGGACACTGCCCGACGGTCGCGAGGTGTACGTCCCGGCCGGTGAAGCCTGGCCCAACATCGGCGGCGACGAGTTCTGGGAAGAAGAAGTCGACGAGATGTCCGATCAAGGCGCCCCGATGGTGCTCGTGGACAACTCCCAGGCGATCAACGAGCAGCTTCGCTCCTACAACGCCGAGCAGGGCTGGGACGGCTCGGGCGAGAACGGTGGCGTCGAAGGTGGTGAGGCCGCGGCCGACGAAGATGCGCTCGCCCGCGGTGGATGTGGCTGCACCACCTCCGACCCTGCTTCTGGCGCGCTTTGGAGCCTCGGCTTCCTGGCTGGGTTCGGTGTGATCGGCCGTCGCCGTCGCCGTCGGCGTCGCTAGCTCATCGGTCGGTGCAAACCCGTCGAGACCCGAGGGCCTCGGCGGGTCCGTCATTTAATCCTGAGCCGATCGGGCGTTCTGGGTCCCTCTGTAGTCGTGGATGCGACGCATCGAAACGACCTGTTTCGCAGCCGTAGGGGCGGCACTTCTGTTCGGTCTCGCGCCTCGGCCTGCCCATGCCTGCGGTGGTTTTTTCTGCGACGCAGGCCCGCAACCGATGCCGGTGGACCAGACCGGCGAAGACATCCTCTTCGTGATGGGCGAGGACGAGGTCGAGGTCCACGTACGGATCGAGTACGAAGGTGACGCGGAGAACTTCGCGTGGGTGGTCCCCGTGCTGTCGGTTCCGACCGGCTTCTCCGTCGGCTCCGAGGCCCTGATCGACCGGGTCAAGGCGGGCTCGGTACCGCAGTACGGCATCTCCGTGCAGCGGGACGACTGCGATCTGATGGATACGTCCGCGACGGCGGGCGACTCGAACGCCGGCGGCGACGGCGGTAGCGTCAAGTTGGACGTCGGAGGCGGCCCCGTCGTACTGGCCGAGGAGCAGGTCGGCGCGTACGAGATCGTCGTCATCGGGGGCAACCCGGACGGTTCGACGACGGCGCAGCAGGTGTTCGACTGGCTCGCGGACAATGGCTACCAGCAGGATGAGGCGGCGCTTCCAATCCTCGGTGAGTACCTCGATGAGGGACATGCGTTTGCGGCCTTGCGCCTGCAGGGAAGCGCAGACGTCGAAGCGCTGCATCCGGTGGTGTTTCACTTCGATCATCCCGAGCCGTGCGTGCCGCTTCGACTGACTGCGATCGCGGCCAGCGACGACATGCCCGTGCGGACCTACTTCCTCTCCGAGCACCGTGTCGTGCCGCAGACGTACAAGCACGTGCTCGTCAATCCTCTCAAGATCGATTGGCCGCAGCAGGGCTCGAACTACGCCGACGTCGTGGCGAAGGCGGTCGATGCCGACGAGGCCAACGGGCGTGCGTTCGTCACCGAGTACGCGGGCACCAGCGACGTCGTGGATGTCGTCGGCCTCGTCGACCCGAGCTGGGACCCATCTGCATTCGTCGGACTCGACCCGCTGCAGGTGGTCGACGTGCTGCTCGACCAAGGGCTCATTGCGTGCTCGTTCGACGGTACGGCCTGCGCGGCTCAGCATCCGCTGCTCGAGCCTCTGCTGCGCGAGACCCTATTGCCGAACGACGTTGCACCTGCGGACTTCTACGCCGACCCTGCCGGGTACGCCGACGTGCTCGATGTCATGCGCTGGGACGCGGGCCAGCCGTTCTCCAGCGGGATGACCGAACGCATCGTCGAGCCCGCGCAGAACGCTGCGGATGTCGTGCTGGGACACCCGACGCTGACGCGCATGTTCACGATCATCTCTCCGCACGAGATGACCGCCGACCCGATGTTTTACGAGAACGCCGACCTCGCGGACGTGGCGAACGTGCGAACGGCGACCGACCGTCGTCTGTGCAACGGCGACAGCGTCTGGACGCTTCCCGACGGCCGAGCGGTCTACGTTCCGCTCGGAGACGACTGGCCGGATCTCGGCGGTGACGTGTTCTGGGAAGAGGCGGTCGACGAGATGCCGAGCGTCGGTCCGCCGCTCGTGTTGGTCGACAACACCGATGCGATCAACGAGCTCCTGCGGGCGTACAACGCCGAGCGCGGATGGGGTGGCTCGGACGAGAATGGTGGTGTCGAGGGGGGCGAAGCCGCCGAGGCCGAGGCGCGGGGCACGGGTTGTGGCTGCCGGCATGGGCCGCCGGCCAGCTGGGCCCTGATGCTGTGCGTCGCGTTGGGGCTTCGTCCCCGACGACTACGCGCGACTCGGCGGTAGCGCGGCCATGCGCTCGGCCTGGTCTTCGGCTTCGATGAGCGCCTGCGATGCGATCGCCTGCGCCCGCGCGGTCCCGCTGCGAAGCTTGGCCAGGTTGCGGACGATGAGCGCGGCCCCGATGGCGCCCACGCTCAGCCCACCGAAGAGCAGCGTCGTCGCGCTGAACAGCCAGCCCAGCGCGAGCATGGTGACGGTGACGCCCGTGACGCCGGTGGCGGCGAGCTGCTGCACGCCGCGTCCCGCGGAGCTGTCGACGTCGACGCGAACGAGCGCCCCGTCGGCTCCGTCCGAGGTTGCGCGTACCTTGTAGGTGAGCCCGAGGTCGCCGTCGACGATGTCGGCCTGACCGTCGCCCTGGCCGTGTCCGGCCTTGCCGGTTTGCCGCTCGAGCGAGCTTCGCACCGCGTGCAGGGCCTGCGGCGGTGGTGCGACGATGCGCCCCTCGACATGCCCCGAGGAGACGCCGCGGGTCAGGGCGCCGACGGCACTGGATTCGTCGGCTCTGGCCGGCAGGGTACCTTCGCGCTCGGCGAGCGCGACGCGGAGCTCCTGCGGCGAAATCCCGGCCTCGGCTGCGGCTTCGCGCAGCTCATCGTCGCTGAGGTTCGCCATCGCCCGCAGCCTACCTCATCCGCGACGCCCCGCAGGGGAGTGCGCGCTCAGCGGTGCGGCAGGGGGACGGGTCCGCTGACGCGGTTCCGGCCCGAACGCTTGGCTTCGTAGAGATAGCGGTCGGTGTCCTCGATGAGTTCCGCGCCCGACCGATGGCGGCTTGCGTCGAACGCTGCGACGCCCAGCGACATGGTCACGGGGATCTCCTTGCCGCTGTAGACGAAGCGCGTCGCCTCGATCAGCTGACGCAGACGGTCAGCGAGCACCATGGCCTCGGGGCCGTGGCAATCCCGCATGATGATGCCGAACTCCTCGCCACCCATCCGACAAAACGCATCCTCGGCGCGCAGCGAGCCCATCACCGCAGCAGCCAGCCGCTGCAGCACGTGGTCCCCGGCGGGGTGCCCGTGGGTGTCGTTGATCTTCTTGAAGTGGTCGACGTCCATGATCACGAGCGACAGGCCGAGGCCGTGTCGCGCCGCGTGACGGAAGTCTTTTTCCATTTGCTCCGAGAAGAAGCGCTTGTTGTAGGCCTGGGTGAGCGGGTCGCGCGTGGCGCTCTCGTAGAGCTGCTGCTGGAACTGCTCTTCGAGCGAGTCCTGATACGAGAACTTGAGGATGGTGACGGACCCGACCTGAATGCGGTCGCCGTCGGAGAGTTCCATCTGGCTGACTCGCGTCCCGTTGACGTACGTCCCGTTGGTCGACCCGCGGTCGTGCAGCACGACGGTGCCGTCGTCACGCCGATCCATCGAAGCGTGGTTGCGAGAGACACCTTCGTCTTCGAGCCGAACGTCGGCTTCCAGCGACCGGCCCAGGTTCACCTGGCCCACCGGCACCTTGAACATCTTTCCTACCGAACGCCCCGAGAGGACGATCAGATAAGCGTTCACTTCGCTGGACGCCCAGCCTTCTACGGGCTGCCGACGTCGGATGACGGTTTGTTCCTCGTTCACCCTTGGCTTCATCGTAGAACAGTCTTCCGTCCCGGGCCAGAGGCGTTTGCGAACCGTTGCGCGGACGTGCGCGTCGGATGGAGACGTGCGCGATCGTGGTATACGACCCTCCGTGCAGCCCGAAGCGCTCGCCCGTCGCTTGCTGGAATTCGAGGCGCAGGGGGTCGAGATCGTCGATCCGCGCCAAACGTTCATCGGCGAGGAGGTGCGTCTGGAACGGGTACGGCCGGGTGCGATACTGCACCCAGGGACGCGTTTGCATGGCGCGCGAACGCTGATCGCATCGGGTGCTGCGGTCGGCGTGGAGGGACCCGCGACGGTACGCGACGCCGTCTTGGGTTCAGGGGCGAGCATCGCGTCGGGCTACGTCGAGGGCGCAGTGCTCCTGTCCGGCGCAAGCATCGGCTTCGGTGGACACGTGCGTCCAGGAACGTTGATGGAGGAGGAGTCCTCCACCGCGCACTGTGTCGGCCTCAAGCACACCATCTTGCTCAGCTTCGTGACGCTGGGCTCGCTGATCAACTTCTGCGACTGCCTCATGGCGGGCGGGACCTCCCGTCGCGACCACTCCGAAGTCGGCAGCGGCTTCATCCATTTCAACTACACGCCGTGGGGCGAGAAGGGCGACAAAGCCACGCCGTCCCTCATCGGCGACGTGCCGCGGGGGGTGTTCTTGCGCGAGCGTCGAATCTTCCTCGGTGGG
>CAYSPB010000154.1:0-15609 GCA_964432695.1 uncultured Nannocystaceae bacterium | reverse complement strand
GGTGTAACTCAGTTGGTAGAGTGTCAGCTTCCCAAGCTGAATGTCGCGGGTTCGAATCCCGTCTCCCGCTCCGAAATCGAAGCTTTAGCCCCCCGCCCTCCCCTGTGGTCCAGTTGTGGTCCCACTGCGGAGGGCGCGGTGTTTTCGACACACTCGATCCGCGCCAAACGTCTGCCCCGGGACGTCGGGCGACATGCTCCGATCGAGATCAATCATCCGCGACTCGGCGACATGCCTCGCAGATCCCCCTGCGCTGCCTGGCCTGGCCAGCGTCGCAGTCGAAGGCCGTCGGACATGACCCCTCAGACAACACGTGGACGAGCGCACGACCGCGAAACGGCGACGATCCAGGTCGACGTCCCACTGCATTGAACCCAGAGCGTCGACCTCCGGTTCGAACTGAGGCACGCCCGAGAGGACGAACCCGGCGGGAAACGGTAGCGACAACAGGACGGCCTCGAGCCCATTCAACGTCGATGAACCGATACGGGTCGTCGCGGAGGTCCTGTTCCGTCATGGACC
This sequence comes from uncultured Nannocystaceae bacterium, assembly GCA_964432695.1. GTDB lineage: Bacteria > Myxococcota_A > Polyangia > Nannocystales > Nannocystaceae > CAJXVA01. Next base: position 15,087 of record CAYSPB010000154.1, on the reverse strand, counting down.
TTCGACCTGAACTGGGCGTATCGACGCATGCGAAGCGGCCGGTTTCGTGAACACCACCGTGTCGGCGTGGAACGTGTGGATCGGAGTTGGAAACATCGGGCATGGCCTCGACGTGGACGCGGGGGCGTGCAGGGCTAGAATCCTCGGATGTCAGGAGACACCCTTCGAGACCTCGACCACGCCGTTCTGGAGGCGGTGAAATCGGTGCTTGAGAGCATTCGCCAGAAGCCGATGCCGGAAAAGGGCGAGCCCCCGGACTCGCGCGCGGATTTTCTGAAGGGCCCCCTCATCAGAGACGCGATCGCACGGCTCGCAGGCACGGTGGATGGAGCGAGCGGGATGGAGTAACTGGGTCCGGCCGGTTGCAGCTGCGCCCACATGGCCAACCCGGTTGAGGCTGTGACGATGTAGCCGACATGACCGTAAGGGACATACCCCTCTCGATGAACCGGGCGTGAAGGCATTGTGTGTCGAAGTTGGACGACGAGTGCGCCCAGGACCCGCGAAGGTGCCAGGCGCGCCCCCTGAACCCACTCGGGCTGACCGCTGCCCGCCCCCGTGCCAAGCGTAGACAGCAAAGCACAGACGTGGTCTCACGGCCGGCCGCGCTGGGACGCAGCAGCGGATGTTGACGCCCCACCACCGCACCTCTAGCCTTCGGCGAATGACGGCCGAGAACGGCGAAATCCGCGCCGCGCAGCTTCTCGTGTGCACGAAGTGCAAGCATCGCCCCGAGGACGGGTCCGAGGCCGTCCCGGGCGCGGGCGCCCATCTGTACGAACGCTTGGCCGCATCTGCGCTGCCCGAGCACACGACGGTGGTTCCCGTGGAATGCCTCTCGAACTGCGGCCGGGGCTGCACCATCGCGCTCCGCGGCGGACCCGAACGCTGGAGCTACATCTACGGCGACGTCACGCCAACGGAACATGACGCGGTGCTCCTCGACGGGCTGGCGCGCTACGTCGCGACGCCCGATGGCCTCATCCCCTGGCGTGAGCGCCCCGTTCATTTCCGCAAGCACTGCATAGCCCGCCTTCCCCCCCAAACGTGAAATCGATGCAAGACCTCGAAAAAACTCCCGTCACCGTTCTCACGGGCTTTCTCGGCGCCGGAAAAACCACGCTCGTGCGCGAACTGCTGACGAACACGCAGGGCCGCCGGCTCGCGGTCATCGTCAACGAGTTCGGCGACGCCGGCGTGGACGGCGACGTCCTCAAGTCGTGCGCCGTACCGGACTGCCCCGAAGAGAACATCGTCGAGCTGACCAACGGCTGCATTTGCTGCACCGTCGCCAAGGACTTCATCCCTACGGTCAACGCCCTGCTCGAGATGAACCCACGGCCGGAACACATCGTGGTCGAGACATCGGGGCTGGCCCTGCCCAAGCCGCTGCTCAAGGCCTTCGACTGGCCCACGATCCGCTCGAAGATCACGATCGACGGCGTGATCACCCTCGCCGACGCAGAGGCCGTTGCGGAAGGACGGTTTGCGACCGACGTCGAGGCCGTACAGGCGCAGCGAGAGGCCGACGAGAACGTCAGCCACGAAACGCCTCTGGCTGAAGTGTTCGAGGACCAGGTCGCCTGCGCCGACCTCGTCCTGCTGACCAAGACGGACCTCGTCGACGCCGACGCGGTCCAGCGCGCACGCACGGCGGTCGACGGAGCCTCGCCACGCACGGTTCGTGTCCTCGAGATCTCGAAGGGCAAGATCGACCCGCGCGTGGTGCTCGGCCTCGACGCATCGGCCGAGAACGATCTGGACGCCCGCCCTTCTCATCATGATGACCACGACGACCACGACCATGACGACTTCGAGAGCGTCGTGTTCGACGTCGGTGAACTCCAAGACCGCGATGCGTTCGTCACGGGTCTCTCCGCGTTGGCAGACCGCGCCGGAGCGCTCCGCATCAAGGGTTTCGTCGCAGTCGAGGGCAAACCCCGCAAGCTCTTGATCCAGGGCGTCGGTCGCCGCATCGATGCGAGCTTTGGGCCACTTTGGGATGCGGAGCCTCGCCGGGGCCGTCTCGTGTTCATCGGGGAGCACGACGGACTCGACACCACGGCCATCCGCGAGGGACTTCCGGGCCCAAACCCGAGCTGAGGCACCGATGCACGGGAGCTATCGCGAGAGCCAGACCCTCGAAGGGACCGACCTGCCAGCCGACCTCGGCCACACCGCTGCGGATCTGGTCGTCCTGTCCCTCTCGGACAGCGACCTCAATGCATGTTCGGCAGCCTGGTCGCGCGCGGCTCGACGCGGCAGCGTCCCGTCGCTTCGAATGGTCAACCTCGCGGAGCTTTCCCATCCACTCTCCGTCGATCTCTACCTCGAACAGACGCTCCAGCACGCGCGTGGCGTCCTCGTTCGGCTGATTGGCGGCGTTCCGTACTGGGAGTACGGCTTGCAGCAGCTTCGACAGCTCGCACTGCATCGCGACCTCGCGCTCGCCGTTCTCCCGGCCGACGGCCGCCCCGACGAGCGCCTCGCAGCGCTGGCAACCGTTCCATCGGAAACGCTCCGCGAGCTCGACCAGTTCTGCCTGCGCGGGGGACCACACATGCGCGAAGCCCTGTGTGTCCTCGCCCGCGCCGCAAACCTCGAACCGGGGGCCCTCGCCGTCGCGGACGACGAACCCGACCCCCCCCTGCCCGACTACGGGTTCTGGTCCCCCACGGGCCTCGGCTCCCGGGCATCGACATCGCCGCCACGCGAAGGCGGCGTCGCGTTGGTCTTCTACCGGTCGTTCGTGGCCGCGGACGACCTCGGACCCATCGAAGCGCTGTACGCCGAGCTGGACCGAAGGGGCCTCGACCCGGTCGGTCTGTTCGTCCCGTCGCTCAAGATGCCGGCCGCGGCTGCATGGTTGCGCGAGGTGCTGCCACGGCTGAAGCCCTCCGCCATCGTCAACGCCACCTCGTTCTCCGGCAAAGGCGCGGATGGACGCTCTCCGCTCGAGGCCGTGACGGCCCCCGTGTTCCAAGTCGCGCTGTCCACCGCTCCGGAGTATGCGTGGAACGAGTCCCTGCGCGGACTATCACCCGCGGACTTGGCCATGCACGTCGTCCTGCCGGAGGTCGACGGGCGCGTGTTTGCTGGCGTCGTGTCGTTCAAGGCGCGGGGGGACGAGGACCCGCGTACGCAGTTCGCACGGACGGTACACCACGCCAAGCACGACCGCGTCGTCGCGGCCGCCGAACGGGTGGAGGCGTGGACTCGACTCGCCGCCACCCCTCGCGCAAAGCGTCATCTCGGCATCGTGTTGTCCACCTACCCCAATCGCGACTGGGACACCGCGCATGCGGTGGGCTTGGATGCACTCGCCTCGGCGTCCGCCATGCTCGCGGACCTCGATGCGGCGGGCTACTCGATCGGGGCAGCCCCCGCCGACCTCGCCGCGGCCATTCGGGAGCCGTGCGGCTCCCTCTGCGCTGCGGACTACGGGGCACACCTCGACGCGCTGCCCGAAGCCCTCCGACGAGACCTGCTCGAGACCTGGGGGCCGCCGCAGGACGATCCTGCGTTCGTCAGGGGCGCGTTCGAATTCAAAGGCGTCCGGGTGGGCAACGCGCTGATCCTGCTTCAGCCCGAGCGTGGTCGCGTCGAGTCTCGTGAAGAGAGCTATCACGACCTCGTACAGCCCCCTCGTCACGGGTACGTCGCTTTCTACCTGTGGCTTCGTCATGTGGAAGCCATCCACGCGATGGTGCACGTTGGTGCGCACGGAACCGTGGAGTGGCTACCCGGAAAATCCGTAGCGCTGTCCTCCTCGTGCTGGCCGGCGGCACTGATCGGTGGGCTTCCCGTTGCGTACCCCTTCGTCGTCAACGATCCGGGCGAGGCCGCGCAGGCCAAGCGTCGGATCGGGGCCGTTACGCTCGGGCACGTCCCGCCACCGCTGGGGGGCGATGGTGTCCCCGAGCGACTCCGCAACCTCGAGGCCTTGCTCGACGAGTTCTCCAACGCAGACGGTCTCCACCCTGAGCGGCGCCGTCGACTTCACGACGACGTCGTTCTCGAAGCGGAGGCCCTCGGCCTCGCGAAAGCCCTCGATTTCGAAACCGCCGACTCGGGCGCAGCTGCGCTGAACCGCATCGACCGCTTCGTCTGTGACGTCAAGGACGGGCTCTTCACCGAGGGGCTGCATGTCTACGGCCGAGCGCACGAAGGCGCGGACCGTCGTTTTCGGGACGCGGCGGCAGGCGAGCGACGAGGTCTGCTGGATGCTCTGGACGGATGCTTCGTCCACGGCGGCCCCGCCGGCTCCCCGTACCGAGGCCGCATGGACGTACTGCCCACCGGGCGGAACATCTACGCGACCGACCCTCGCGCCGTTCCGACGCCCACCGCTTTTGCACGGGGCGTCGAGGTTGCCGATGAGTTTCTGCGCCAACACCTCCAGGACGAAGGCGACTGGCCTCGGACGGTCATCGTCGACCTGTGGGGCTCGGCCACGATGCGGACCGCCGGCGAGGAGTTTGCGATGGCGCTTTGGCTCGTGGGCGCCCGGCCACGCTGGGATGCAAGCTCCCGCCGGTTCCGAGACCTCGAGATCGTTCCCGGTGACGAACTCGGCCGCCCTCGCGTCGACGTCACGCTGCGGATGTCTGGCCTGTTCCGTGACGTGTTCTCCGAACTCGCCGGTCACTTCGACACGCTCGCGCAGGCGATCGCATCGCTGGAGGAGAGCGCGGAGACGAACCCGCTGCGCGGCAACGCGGGTGCGCGCGTCTACGGTCCAGCCCCGGGGGCGTACGGCGTCCGCCTGCCGTCGCACGAAAGCGCTGGCCTCGACGAGTCCCGCCGCAACGCGGCACGAGCATGGCTCGCCGCATCTTCCTGGAGCTACCGAGGCGCCGCCGGCGTGCACGACCCAGAGGGGATTCGCGCTCGGGTGAGCGATGCCGAGGCCTACGCACACGTACAAGACCTGCCCGAAAGCGACCTTCTGTTCGCCGTCGACTACGCGGCGCACGAGGCAGGCCTCGTCGCGGCGAAAGCGCTGCTCAGCGACTCCCCGCTCGCGGCATACCACGTCGACACGACCCATCCGGAACGCTCGCGTGCGCGTCCCCTGGATGTCGAGCTTGCGCGGGTGGTCTACGTGCGTGCGACGAACCCCGCATGGCTGGCGTCGATGCGGCAGCACGGGTATCGGGGTGCAGCGGAGATCGCCGCCACCGTCGAGCACCTGGGGACGTTTGCCGAGCTGACCGACGACGTCGCCAGCGAGCTCCTCGATGCCGTCTATGACGCCACTTTGGGCGATGACGACATGCGTGCGTTCTTCGAGTCACAGAATCCCGCAGCCCTGCACGCGATGCAGCGTCGGTTCAGCCGTCTCGCCGAAACCGGCCAGTGGTCGAGCCTGAGCAACGTCGCGCACGCCGAGCTGTCGGACCTCAGCGAGGGCATTCGGTGAATCAGCATTCGGGCACGCCGCAGGTCCGAGGATGGTGTCCGTCCGCATCGCGGCCGATGCTCTCCGGCGACGGTCTGCTCACCACGGTGCGTCCGTTCGCAGGGCGCCTCGAGCACGGCCAGGTGCTCGGCCTGCTCGATCTTGCCGAGGCCTACGCCGGCGGCGAGCTCACGCTCACGCGACGCGCGGGGATTCAGTTGCGAGGCATCTCGGAGCGGGACTGGCCGGCGGTCCGCGAAGGCCTGCATGCGCTTCGCTTAGACGCCACAGACACGATGCACGCAGGCCCCCGGTTGCTGGTGAGCCCCTTCGCCTTGCCGACGAGTCTCAGCTGGCGGCTCGGCGAGCGACTGCGCCCACACCTGCGGGACCACGCCGACCTCCCGCCGAAGTTCACGGTCGTATGCGATGCCGGCGCCACCCGAGACCTGGCGAGCATCCCCGCGGATGTCCGAATCGAGCGAGACGCAGACGACGACCGGCTGCTCCTGCGCCTGGGCAACGAGCCCACCGGGCTCGCCGTCGAAACCGAGCATCTGCACCGCAGCATCGACGAGGTCCTCACCTGGTTCGTCACCCAACGCCGCCCCGAGCACCGGCGCATCGCTGCGCTGCTCGCGGAGGGGTCGGCACCCGCGGGACTGCTCGGCGCCGTGCCTCCGGCCGCTTCGAGCCCAAAGCCACCGCTGGGTCGACACGCCATGGGCACCCTGCTCGGGGCTCCATTCGGCGTGCTCGAGGCCCCGGTGCTACGCACGCTCGTCCACGACCTCGGTGTCAAAGCGCTTCGCATCACGCCGTGGCGGAGCCTGCTGCTCGAAGAGGCAGCGAACGTCATCACCGAGGCCCTGCTGACCCACGATGCCGACCCCCTGGTCGACGTCGATGCCTGCCCCGGAGCGCCGCGCTGCGTCCAGGCCACCGTTCCCACGCGCCCCCTGGCCCGACAGCTCGCCCGACGACTTCGTCCCGGGGGCGAAGGACCGAGCATTCACGTCACCGGCTGCAGCAAGGGCTGTGCTCGCTCGCGGCCGGCCACGCTGGTCTGCATCGGTCGTTCGGGGCACTTCGACCTCGTCCGAGACGGGCGTGCCGACGACACGCCCAGCCTGCGAGGGCTGAGCATCGAGCAGCTTCTGCAGAAGACTTGACCCCCGCCATGTCCTACTCCTACGAGCGCGATGGCCAGCGCATCTACGCCGAGTCCTTTGCCACCATTCGACGCGAGGCGGCGCTGGAGCGATTCAGCGCCAGCGACGAAGCCGTCGTCGTACGGATGATTCATGCGTGCGGCATGGTCGAGCTGGCACCCCACGTGGCGTTCTCGCCGGACTTCTCCGACCGCGGTCGCTCGGCGCTCGCCGCAGGTGCGCCGGTGCTCTGCGATACGAACATGGTTGCCCACGGCGTCACGAGAGCTCGCCTTCCTGCGAACAACGACGTCGTCTGCACCCTGCGGGACGCTCGCGTCGCGTCGCTGTCAGCGGAGCTCGGAACGACACGAAGTGCGGCCGCGATGGAGCTCTGGCGACCGCTCCTCGAAGGGGCCGTCGTCGCGATCGGCAACGCGCCCACGGCACTGTTCCGCCTGCTCGAGATGCTCGAAGACCCGGCCTGCCCTCGCCCCGCGGCCGTCGTGGGCTGCCCCGTGGGCTTCATTGGGGCAGCGGAGAGCAAGGACGCACTGTGGCACGCATCCCCCGCCCCGTGTGTCATCGTGCGCGGACGACTCGGCGGAAGCGCCATCACCAGCGCCGCCATCAATGCGCTAGCGAGCGAGCGAGAGTGAAGACAGGAACGATCTACGGACTGGGCGTTGGCCCCGGAGACCCGGACCTCGTCACGGTCCGCGCGGCCAAAGTCCTCGAACGGGCCCGGTATGTGGCTTTCTTCCGGAAGGCCGGTGGAACCGGCCGCGCACGAAGCATCGTGGCCGGGTACCTCGGAGACCAAGCCGAGGACCTGCCGCTGGAGTATCCGGTCACCACCGAGATCCCGCACACGGACCCCCGATACCAAGCGCTGATGCTCGCCTTCTATGAAGAGAGCACCGCCAAGGTCTGCGCGCTCGCCGATCGGGGTCACGACGTCGTCGTCATCTGCGAGGGGGACCCCTTCTTCTTCGGCTCCTTCATGCACTTGTACGACCGCTTCCCGACGAACGCGCGGGTCGAAGTCGTGCCGGGCATCACGAGCATGTCGGCGGCCTGGACCCTCACCGGGATTCCGGTCACGCGAGGGACCGAGGTCCTGACCGTACTCACCGGGATCGATACCGAAGCGGAGTTGACCCGCCGGATGCGCCAGACCGATGCGCTCGTGGTGATGAAGGTCGGTCGGCAGCTTCCAAAGGTGCGCCGCGCCCTTCACGAGGCGGGCCTCACTGAGCGGGCCTGGCTCGTCGAGTATGCGACGATGCCTCAGCAGCGCGTCCATCGGTTGACGGATCTGCCCGATGCACACGCGGCCCCGTACTTCTCGATCGTCATCGTGCACGGTCAAGCGGGGCAGCGGTGAGCACCAACCCGGGTTGGCTGGCGGTCGTCGGCGTCGGGCCAGGGGCGGCCGAACTCGTCACGCCGGCCGCGCAGGCCAGCCTCGATGCGGCCACCGACGTGGTCGGTTATCGGACCTACGTGGATCGCCTGCCGCTCCGGCCCGGGCTCGAGCGTCACACCAGCGACAACGGTGACGAGCTGATGCGGGCGCGTCATGCCCTCGAGTTGGCGCGTTCAGGCCGACGCGTCGCGGTGGTCTCGTCGGGTGATCCCGGCGTGTTCGCGATGGCCGCGGCCGTCTTCGAGGTGCTCGACGCGGACCCCTCGCTTCGCGATGTCGCCATCGAGGTGTTTCCGGGAATCACCGCGATGCTTGCGGCTTCCGCCCGGGTCGGCGCCCCGCTCGGCCACGACTTTTGCACGATCAACCTCTCGTGCAACCTCAAGCCGTGGTCCTTGCTCGAGCGGCGGGTTCGCGCGGCCATCGAGGGAGACTTTGCGACCGCGCTGTACAACCCACGCTCGCGGCGCCGGCCAAACGACCTCGACCAGATCCTCGACGTGATTCGCAGCCTCGTCGACGACCCTCGGCCGGTGATCTTCGCCCGCGCCGTCTCGACCCCCGACGAGGCGATCATCGTCACATCCCTCCAGGACGCCCGGGGCGAAATGGCCGACATGCGCACCGTCGTCCTGATTGGGTCGTCACGTACGCGGCAGGTCCCGCGCCCCGGCAGCGCCGTCCCGCACGTCTACACGCCCAGGTTCACGCCCGCATGACGCAGCCAGGCAAGAACCTCGGCGACCGAGGACCGCAGCAGCCCACCTCTAGCCTCGGGACGTCGCACCATCACCACGGGCAGCCCAAGGACCTTTGCGGCCTCGAGCTTTGCCCGCGCCGCAGCGCCGCCGGCGTTCTTGCTCACGACGACCTCGACACCGTGGCGGCGCATCAATGCGACTTCATCCGCGACCTCGAAGGGGCCCCGCGCGATGACGAGTGCATGCTTGGCGAGTCGAATCTCCGCTCCAGGCGGCTCCACGAACCGAAGCAAGAAGAAGTGCTGCGGCTTCGAGACGAACAGGTCGACATGCTGCCGTCCGATCGCCAAGAACACGCGACGCGGGGCCTCGCCGAGTACCTCGACGGCGTCTTGCATCGTCGGCACGTCGAGCCATGCATCCCCAACGCCCGGCTGCCACGGTGGACGCGCGAGCGTGACGTGGGGTGTGTTCGTTTCGCGACAGGCCAGCGCGACATGTCGGCTCATCTGAGCGGCGAACGGGTGGGTCGCGTCAACGATGTGGGTGATGCCGACGTCTCGCACGTACTTCACCAAGCCCACGACGCCGCCAAAACCTCCCACTCGGGTCGGAAGGGGCTGTGGCTTGAGACGCTTCACCCGCCCGGCGTAGCTGAAGGTGGCTCGCACGCCCGCGGCTGCGAGCGCCTCCGCGAGCCGGCTCGCCTCCGAACTCCCGCCCAGCACCAGGACATGCGTCGTGGCTGAAGCTCCGTGGTTGACCATTCTCGGCGTGGGCGAAGATAGCCCCGGGGCCCTTGGCGCAACAAGCCGCAGCGCACTAGCGCAGGCGGAGATCGTGATGGGCCCGCCTCGCCACCTCGCCCTCGTCGACGCGCTGTGTCCTCGAGCGCAGCGCCACGAGTGGCCGGTCCCCTTCGCCGACGGCCTCGAACGCCTCGACCGCTTCCGCGGGAGGGCAACCGTGGTCCTCGCGTCGGGCGCACCGTTTTGGTACGGCGCCGGGACCGTGCTCGCAAGGCGCTTCGGGCCTCATGAATGGCGGTGCCTTCCCGCGCCATCGACGTTCTCCCTCGCGGCGGCCCGACTCGCGTGGCCCCTCGAGCGCTGCGTATGTCTCGGGCTGCACGCTCGACCGCTGACGAGCGCTCGCCGACACGTTGCGCCGGGCGTTCGGCTGCTCGTCTACGTGCGCGACGCGCCCGCCGTCGGCACATGGATGAAGCAACTCACCGACTGGGGCTTCGGCACCAGCGTGGTGCATGTGCTCGAAGCGCTGGGCGGACCACGGGAACACGTACGGACGTGTCGGGCGGACGCGAGCCCTCCCGAGGACGTGCAGCATCCGGTGCTGGTCGCCGTTCAGGTCGAGGGGCCCGGCGATGCGCTCCCGTTGACCCCCGGCCTCGACGAAACATGGTTCGAGCACGACGGCCAGATCACCAAAGGGCCGGTCCGCGCGCTCACCCTCGCCGCGCTCGCGCCACGTGCCGGCGAGCACCTTTGGGACTTGGGTACAGGCGCCGGGTCCATTGCGATCGAATGGTTGCTGCGGCATCCCACCCTCACCGCAACGGCCGTAGAGCGGCAAGCAGCCCGCGCCGGGCAGGCTCGTGACAATGCCCGGCGGCTCGGCGTCGAACTCGACGTGCGCGACGGTTCGTCCCTGGACCTCGTCGCGGACCTACCGGCGCCGGATGCCGTCTTCATCGGCGGGGGTCTGAGCGAACCTCTGCTCGACGCGGTGTGGCCACGGCTGTGCGACGGAGCGCGCCTCGTCGTCAATGCGGTCACCCTCGAATCTCAACAGCTGACGCTCGCCTGGCATGCGCGCGTCGGCGGCCACCTGCTCAAGATCGACCTTGCGCGCCCGCGCCCGCTGGGCCGCATGCACACCTGGCAGCCTGCCCTTCCGCTGGTGCAGTGGAGCGTTCGACGAGGAACGACAGCATGACCGTACACTTCATCGGTGCCGGACCCGGCTCGGCAGACCTCATCACGGTCCGCGGGCAGCAACTCATCGCCTCGAGTTCGGTTTGCCTCTATGCGGGCTCCCTGGTCCCCGAGGCGTTGCTGGCCGCATGCCCAAGCACCGCACGCGTGGTGAACACCGCGTCCATGGATCTCGACGAGATCGTGGCGGAGTGCGTACGCGCCACCGAAGACGGGCACGACGTGGCGCGACTGCACTCGGGCGACCTCTCGGTCTGGTCCGCCATGGGCGAGCAGCTTCGTCGACTGCGCGCAGCGAACGTCCCGTTCACCGTCACCCCAGGCGTTCCCTCGTTCGCGGCAGCCGCCGCGGCACTCGAAGTCGAGCTCACGCTTCCGGCCTTGACCCAGTCCGTCGTGCTCACACGAACACCGGGGCGTGCCTCCACCATGCCACCCCGCGAACAGCTCGAGGCCTTTGCTGCGACCGGCGCCCTGCTCGCGATCCACCTTTCCATCCACGCGCTGTCGGAGGTGGTGACCACGTTGATCCCACACTACGGCGCATCGTGCCCAGCCGCGGTCGCGTATCGGGTCTCCTGGCCCGACCAACGCCTCGTCCGCGCGACGCTGGAATCCCTCGTCGACGCGGTCGACGCGACGATCGACCGCACCGCATTGATCCTCGTCGGACGAAGCTTGGCCGCCACCGACTTCGTCGAAAGCGCGCTGTACAGCACCGGCTATCCTCGCCGCTTTCGCGGCGGAGGACCTCGATGAACGTTCCAGGAATCATGGTGGCTGCGCCCGCGTCGGGCAGCGGCAAGACGACCCTCACGCTCGGCCTGCTCCGGGCACTCCGCGACCGAGGCTCGAAGGTCCAGGCCTTCAAGAACGGACCGGACTACATCGACCCCGAGTTTCACCGGCGCGCCAGCGGACGCGCCAGCTATAACCTCGACACCTGGGCCATGGACGCCTCCCTGCTCGACGCGGTCGCCCGCAACGCTACGGATGCGGACCTCATCGTCGCCGAAGGATCGATGGGCCTGTTCGATGGAGTCGCCAACGTAGGAGCAACGGGCACCGGAAGCAGCGCGGAGACGGCACGTCGGCTCGGCTGGTCGGTCGTCCTGGTCCTGGATGCCCGTGGTCAAGCGCAGTCCGCCGCCGCAACGGCGCTTGGCTTTCGCGACCACCCCGACGCCCCGACGCTGGCTGGCGTCGTCCTCAACCGCGTCGCGAGCGAACGCCACGAACGACTCGCCAGGCGTGGCCTCGAGCAGGTTGGCATCCCGGTGCTCGGAGTTCTGCCGCGACGTCCCGATCTGTCCGTGCCCGAACGACACCTCGGCCTCCTCCAGGCAGCCGAACAACCCGACGTCGAGACCAAGCTCGCCGACTACGGTGCATTCGTCCGTGACCACGTCGACCTCGACGCGCTCGTCGGCGCTGCGAGCGGAACGCTCCCCGCACCAGCACAAGGCCCCGCGCCGCTTCAGATCGCCGGTACGCGGATTGCGATCGCACGGGATGAGGCCTTCTCGTTCGTGTACCCCCACGTACTCGACGGGTGGCAAGCCACCGGCGCCGAGCTGCTTCCGTTTTCACCGCTGGCGGACGAACGGCCGCCCCCCAGCGCGGACATCGTCTGGCTGCCTGGCGGGTACCCCGAGCTGCACGCCGCCCGCCTGGCGAAGGCACGCAACTTCCGCGACGGCATGCGGCAGCTCGCCGACCGAGGATGCCCAATCCATGGCGAGTGCGGCGGCTACATGGCACTGGGAGAAGCCCTGATCGATGCGGATGGCCAGCGACACGAAATGCTGGGGCTTCTCAGCCTCGTCACGAGCTACGCACGCCGAAAGCTCCACCTGGGGTATCGAGTCGCGAGTCTGAGGCAGCCGTGCGTCGCCCTCCCCGGAGCGAGCGTGTTGCGAGGGCACGAGTTTCGCTACTCGCGCGTCGTGGAGAACCGCGACGACGCGCTGGCCGAAGTTCGCGACGCCAACGGTGCCTTGGTCGCCGAAACCGGATCTCGCCGAGGGTCGGTGAGCGGGTCCTTCTTTCACGCCGTTGCGACCGCGCGCGAGTGTTGACGAGACCCCGCCGCTAGCGCAGGCTCGGTGCCATGCATATCGAGCCGGGCGTTCTCGACGGAGCAAAGATCGTACTGAGCTACGGCACCTCCACGGCCGCGGCGCTGTACGGTGCGAACGTCGTGCGCAAAGAGGTCTCGGAAAGCGCGGCCGGGCCGATCGCAGGCAGCCTCACGCTTGGCCTCCGTGCCGCCGTTGCCACGGTAGGCACGCTCGTCTTCTTCGAAGTGCTTCCCCACTTCCCCGTGGGCCCCTCGGAGGTGCACTTCATCTTCGGCACGATGCTGCTGTTGTTCCTCGGCACGGGAGCGTCGACCCTCGGCCTAACCCTCGGCCTGCTCATCCAGGCGTTGCTCCTGTCGCCGACCGATCTGCCGCAGTTTGGGGCGAACCTCACCTCGTTGCTGGTGCCACTGTTCGCCGTCTCTGCGCTCGCGCACCGGCTCAACCGAGGCCGCCCCTACATCGATTTTTCCTACCGCGACGCGTTCAAGCTCTCCGCCGCCTACCAAGCGGGCGTGGTCAGCTGGGTCGCATTCTGGGTGTTCCATGGCACCGGCCTGAGCATGGCCTCACTCTCGGCCATCGCAACGTTCGCCGTCGCGTACGCCCCCGTCGCGCTGATCGAGCCCCTCGTCGACGTTGCCGCACTCGGACTTGCCAAGCGATTCGCCGGTGGCGGGCGTGAAGACGGCCTGTGGCGGCAGCTGCTCGTCTCGCGATTGTTCCACGCCCCGCGCCATGTCGAGAGCGTGGTTCAACCGACGGGCGGATGAGCGTGCGGCGGCTACTCCTCGTCGGCATTGGTACGGGGAGCCCAAGCCACCTGACGCACGGGGCCATCGAAGCCCTCCGCCAGGCTGACGCCGTTCTGCTCCCCGACAAAGGTCCAGACAAAGCCCGGCTCGCTGAAGTTCGCGATCAGCTTCTCGATGTTGCCTTCGAGGGGCAGCGCCGCAGGCCACGACGGGTCCGGTTCATCGTGCCTGCGCGGGACACCACGGCGACGTACCGCGCGGGTGTCGATGCGTGGCACGACGACCTCGCGCACGCCTGGCATGACGCCATCTCGGCCCAGGCCCCGGATGCCGCCGTCGTTGCGATGCTCGTCTGGGGTGACCCTTCCCTCTACGACAGCACGATGCGGGTGGCACGGCGGCTCCGTCCGGTCCCCGGCATCGAGGTCGTTCCAGGCATCACCGCCCTGCAGGCGCTGACCGCTGCGCACAGGGTTACGCTCAACACGATCGGCGGCAGCGTGCTAATCACAACCGGCCGTAGGCTTGCCGCCGAGGGCTTTCCCGCCACTGCCGAGACGGTCGCGGTCATGCTCGACGGCGCCCAGCACTTTCGCGGCCTGGTCGACACACCGGGGCTGCACATCTGGTGGGGGGCCTATCTCGCAATGCCCGAACAACGACTGGTCGCGGGCCCACTCGACGATGTGAGCGCCGAAATCATGTCGATTCGATCCGAGGCCCGACGCCAGCATGGGTGGGTCATGGATACCTACCTACTGCGCCGCGAGCCCCTTCCCTAGCCGCTCGTACGTGGACCCGAAGCCAGTTCGTGGGCCAACCGGCGCATCGCGGCACCGATATCACCCGGGGACTCCACGAGCACGTGCCGGCGATAGAGGCGTGCAACCCGACGGTGCAAGCCGACCGCGACCAGTTCGACGTCGCCGCGCGCCTCCATCGACGCGACGACGTCCCGCAAGTGTCGCGCGAGGTAGCTGGCCGCATTGGCGCGACGGGTCGCTTCGCACGCGGGTGCGCCATCGGACAGCACCACGAGAACGCGACGTCCGGGTCGCTGAAGCAACCGCCGATGCGCCCATAGAAGGGCCTCTCCGTCCACATTTTCCGCCAGCATCGAGGTCTCGAGCAGGGCGCCGAACGATCGGCGCGCGCGCTGGAGCGGCGCGAGTGCGGCCTTGTAGACCACATGCCGAAGCGCGCAGAGACGCCCGGGCTCCGCAGGCCGTCCCGCCTCCACCCACGCGCGGCCAGGCGCACCACCCTTCCAGCCGCGCGTAGTGAAGCCCAGCACCTCGACCGGGATCGAGCCCGCCTCCAGTGAGGATGCAAGCAGGTCCGCGGCGACGGCGGCCGCCAGCATCTTCGCGCCGGCCATCGATCGGCTGGAGTCGATCAAAAGGGTGACAGTGACCGGCGTCCGCGGCCCGGACCGCTCCTGCTTGAAGGCGAGCGGATGCGCCGGGTCCACGACGAGTCGCGCGAGGCGAGCGGGGTCGAGCCGTCCTTGTGGCTGCTGAAAGACCCAGCGCTGGGATGCCCGCGCACGAAGCCGCCGCTCGAGTGCCCGCCACCGCCGTCGCTCGGGTGGCGGGAGGCCGCGCAGCGCGTTGT
>CAYSPB010000153.1:0-15624 GCA_964432695.1 uncultured Nannocystaceae bacterium | reverse complement strand
GAGCGCGCGCGTTGGTGCAAACGAAAGCGCCGGTGCACCTTTGACCGCGCCCTTCACCAGCGCCAGGTCGACCCCCTTTGCACCGCGCGCGGGATCAGAATCGAGACCGACCCGAACTCGCTCTACGTTGCGGACACGCTGCGCTCCCTGGGCTACGTCAACGCCCGGCGAAACCGCTGCGATGAAGGGGAACGCCAGCTGCAGTCTGCCCTCGTGCTCTACGGCGAACGCCTCGGCCCCGGCTCCCCGTCGGAGGCCTACTGCCTCTCCTCACGCGCGCAGTGCCTCGCGCAGGGCGGCGACCTCGAGGAGGCGATGCAGGCCTCTCACAAGGCCGCCGGCATTCTCGAAACCGCGAAGGGCCCCACCTCCGAAGACCTCGCCAAGGTCCTGACGATTCAGGGCGCAATCCTCGGGCAACGAGGCAACATGGCCGAGGCGCGAGAACCGTTCGAGAGAGCGCTCTCCATCCGTACGGAACTACTCGGGGCCGATCATCCCGAGACGGTCCTCGCGGCGACGAACCTGGGATGGCTGTTGATCAGCCTAGGCGACGTGGATGCGGCAGCGCCGATCCTGACCGAGGCGCTGGCGGGGGCAACGGCGCTGCGTGGTCCAGACCATCCGGACAACGCCTCCGTGCTGGGCGCCATGGCGGCGGTCTACGGCGCCAAGGAGCAGTTCGACGCTGCGCTTGCACATCAACGCCGCGCCCTTCGAGCCGCCGAAGCCAGCCCGCAGGCGAGCAACCCGATGACCCTCGCCACGCCGTTGGTGAACCTCGGAGACCTCGCCCTGAAGGCGGGTCGACTCGAAGAAGCCGCCGGCGCGTACACCCGTGCCCACGACATCGCCGTCGATGCGCCTGACGGCCGGCGTGGCCCGATGTGGGGTGCGGTCAACCTCGGGCTCGGCACGCTCGCAATGCGGCGCGGCGCGTCGGCCCAGGCCGACGGCTACTTTGCCGAGGCCATGAAGGCCCACCCGCCCCTCGAGGCCGAGATCGCCGCGCTCGCGAAGTGACGCGCCGGCCCCTCCACGCCTTCGACTGCTAGGCTCTGCTCGTGCTGCAGCGAGCGATCGCCGGGGTGCTCGACCACCCGCGGGCCGTGTTGGCCGGTTGGGTGCTCCTGCTCGTTGCCGCCATCGTCGGCGTGACCCAGCTGCGCGTCGACTTCTCGTCGGCGTCCTTCTACGGCGATGACGCCGGCGAGCTGGCCGAGCTACGGGCCTCGACCCAGCGATGGGGCCCCGACGACCGCACGCTGGCGCTCGTGGTGTACAGCGAAGACGACCTGCTCGGTGAAGCTGGACTCGACGGGCTCGCCGCACTGGAGTCCGCCGCCGCGACCGCGCCGAGCGTCATCTCGACGACGAGTCTCGCATCGGCCGCCGGCCCGCAGGACGTGCCCCTATCGAAACGATGGGCCGAACTCGATGCGCCCGAGCGTGACCTCGTCCGGGCGGCACTCCGCGCCAGCCCTGCCGTCCCGCTGCTGCTCTCCGAAGACCACCATCACGCCGTCGTCCAGATCGAGCTCGACCGCAGCACCGATGACCTCGCCGCCGCGGTCGAAGCGGTGGGCGCCGTTCGGGATGCCCTGCCCGCGTCCCCGAACGGTTGGCAGGTCGAACTCGCAGGCGTGCCCGCGATCCGAGCCGCCTTCTTCGCCCTGACGCTGCGTGATCAGGCACTGCTCGGGCCTCTGGCGCTCGTCATCGCCGTGGCCGGCCTCTTTGTGTTCACGCGTCGACTCCAGGTCGCCGTGCTCGCAGCCGTCGGCGCAGGCGTGCCCCCGCTGCTTCTCGCGGGCGCGATGGGTCTGGCCGACGTCCCGGTCGGACTGCTCACCCAGGCGCTGTTCACCATGCTGCCGATCATCGCGGTCGCCGACACCGTGCACGTCGTGCTCCGGGTGCGTGCCCTGGCGGCGCAGCTGCAGCGGCCGCCAACCGACCGCGCTGTGATTGAGGCGGCGATGGCCGACATGGGCTGGGCCTGTGCACTCACCTCTCTGACCACCGCCCTCGGGTTCGCATCGATGGTGGTCGCCGAGCTTCCGCTGCTGCGCGCGTTCGGTCTGTGGGCGGCAGCCGGCGTGATGATGGCGTACCTCGTCGTGCTCACGCTCGTGCCGCTCGTGCTCTCGGCCTTCGACGTCGGTGCGGGGGCTCCCTCGGGCTCGGTGGCGCTGCGCCGGCTGGCTCGCGGGTGTGCGTCCCGGCCCATCCTCGTTCTCGTCCTCACCGTAGGTGCGCTCGTTTGGAGCGTGGACGCGGCCCATTCCGTCATCGTCGACAACCACTTGGGCGCACTGCTGCGCCCCGACCACCCGGTTCGCGAAGCCGGAACCAGGCTCGACGAGCACCTCGGCGGCACGCTCACGCTGTCGGTCGAGCGCGACCACGCCGGCGGCGTCTCCACGGCCGATGCCGAAGCGCTGCTGGAGATGGTGCGACAGACCCCAGGCGTGCGTGCCACCGAGCCCATTCAACGGGACGAGCGCGGCGTACGAATCGTCGCTCACGTGCCCGATGTGGGCGGCCTTGCGTTCGCAGCACTCGAGGCCGACCTCGATGCTGCAATCGCGCGACGCGGCTGGTACGTCCGCACCACCGGGACCGCGTCCGTCGCCTACGCTGGGGTGAACCGCATCACGGCGGCGCTGCGGGTCAGCCTGGCGTTCGTCCTCGTGGTCGTGCTCGGGGTCGTCGCGTTGATGTTCCGCAGCCCAGGGCTCGCCGTGCGTAGCTTCTTGCCCAACGTGATGCCCTTGCTCGTGGGCTACGCGCTCGTCGGGGCCGCGGCCCTCGAACTCGACCCGATCGGCGTCGTGATCCTCGCGGTGGCGCTCGGCATCGCCATCGACGACACGCTGCACGTCCTCGCCGGGTTCGCATTCGCCCGCGCCCGCGGCCTCGGACGCGCGGATGCGGCGATCGATGCCGTCGCCACCCGCGGCCACGCCATCGTGATCACCTCGGTCGTGCTCGTCGCGGGCCTCAGCGTCAATGCGCTGAGTGCTTTTCCTCCGCTTCAGGTCCTCGGCACGCTGGGTGCGGCCGTGATCGCCCTGGCGATGCTAGCCGACATCACCGTGCTTCCGATGCTTCTGGCGTGGCCTGCTCGGCCCAGCGAAGAGCTCGGGTCTCGCACGGAATCCGGATCCCGAGCAGAAGCACCGCATTGAGCACGGAGGCGATGCTGGCGGTCCAGGGCGCACCGACGGCGAGCGGAACCGCGGCGAGCTCCAAGGCGACCGCCACGTAGTTGGGGTGCGGCACCCACCGATAGGGGCCGCGGACGATTGGCGCCCGACCTGGAAGCACCAGGATGCGCGTGTTCCAGCGCTGCCCCAGCGTGCCGATCGCCCAGTACCGCAGGCCCTGAGCCGCGGCGAACGCAGCGACGAACGCCCACCATCGCGGCGAGAGACTCTCGGTATGGAGGCTGCCCTCGACGACCCAGCCGAACAGCCATCCCACGTGCAGGACGAAGAACAACGGGTAGTGCGCGGCGCCGAACTCCCGCGCTCCGCTGCGACGCGCCCACGCTTCGTTGCGCTTGGCGACGCGGAGCTCGGCGATGCGCTGCACGGCGAGCACGCCGAACAGCGCGGCGATCAGGAGGTGGTTGGGCTCCATCGCACCACCACGCCCTCAGCGGAGAATCCTGGGCCGAGACCCAGCAGCAAGCCCTCGCGACCGTCGGGCTCGACCTCGTGCATGAAGCGCTCGAGTGCGAACAAGACGGTGGGCGACGACATGTTGCCGTGGTCGCGCAGCACCGAATACGCCGTGGCGAGCCGCTCGGACGACACCCCCAAAACCTCCTCGTAGGCCTGCAAGACCTTCGCGCCACCGGGGTGCAGGATGAAGTGTTCGAGCGCGTCCGGAGAAAGCCCGACCTCTGCGGCGGCCCGCTCCACGAAGCTGGGCACCACGTCGCGAACGATCCCGGGGATGCTCCGCGCAAAGCGAACGCGTAGGCCCTCGTCCTCGAGACTCCAGCCCATGACATCTTCGGAGTCCTCGAGCAGGCAGGACACGCTGCCCAGCACCTCGAGTCCTCCACCGCCAGGCTGCAGGACCGCGGCGGCGGCTCCATCGCCGAACAGCGCCGTGGCGATGAGGTTCGACTTGGTACGGTCGCCGTGCATGAACGTGGCCGAGCAGACCTCGCTGGCGACCAACAAGACAGGCTCGCTCCGGGCCTGAACGAGCTCGGCCGCACGCGCTAGACCTGCAGCGCCACCACCACAGCCCAAGCCCCAAACCGGCAGCCGTGCCGCCGTACGCCGCATGCCCAGACGCTGAAGCAGCGCACCATCGAGGGACGGTGTACGAATGCCGGTGGTGGAGACAAAGACCACCGCCCCCACATCCGAAGGGGTCAGCCGGGCGCGGTCGAGCGCGTTGGTCGAGGCTTCGACCGCCATGTCGAGCGCGCAGTCGCAGTAGACCGCGTTCTTTTCGGCGAACGAATGCGGCTCGCGATACCACGCCAGCGGCTGCGCGAGCTGACGACGCTCGATGCGGGTATTGTCGAACGCCCGAAGCAGCCGATCGATCGCGCGAAAGCTGTCTCGAAAGAACCCATGGGCGAATGCCTTGGTCTCCGACTGCGTGACCTCGTAGGCCGGACTGGCCGTGCCGACGGCGACGACGCGCGGGCTCATTCTGCGGCCTCGCCGGGATCGGGTTCGGGCGTGCGGCAGGTGTCCCGGAACACGTACTGATCCAGTCGCTTGCGGTGCGAGCTGGTCCAGTCGATCGTAGGCCGCTGCGCGCCTTCGGGAACGTAGCCGAGCCGATACATCGCGATGAGTTCCAGGTCGTCGGGCACCTCGAGTAGCTGCGAGACCTCGGCCCACGCATCGGGGAACTCCATCGGCGTGGAGATGAACTGGATGCCCATGCCGAGGTCGACGGTGGTCAGCCAGATGTTCTCGATCGCCATGCCGAGACCGAGCAGGCTGTAGAACCCGCTGAGTTCCTCCTTCTTGTACTCCTCCTTGGTCAGCAGCGCGCCGAGCAGCAGCGGCGAACCAGCGACGAGCTTCTCGTTGTCGTTGCCAAGCGTCTTGGCTACGCCGAGCTTGTTGATCAGCTTGGCGCCCATCGGCGAGAACACCTGCTTGATGAACGGCCGGAGTGCCCTCGGGAGCTGGTCGATGAAGATGCCATCACGCTTCTCTCGCATCTCGGCTTCGGAAAAGCGGAAGTACTTCTTGTAGCGAGAGAAGAAGCGACCGCCCCCCATCAGCTCGCCCATGGTCCGCCCTGCGATCGCCGAGACCTTGCCTCGGATCGTCGGGTCGGTGATCAGCACGAATCGCCACGGCTGCGAGTTGAAGTGACTGGGAGCTCGGCTAGCCGCCTCCATCAGGCGATGCTGATGTTCGAGCGACACCGGCGTGGGGGCAAAGGGGCCGTTGGTGGTCCGGCGGCGCAGAATGACGTCTCGAAACTCCATGGTGCGTCGGCTTTCAGAGGATGGGCAGCAGCGCGGCTGCGAGGTATCCGGCAAAGCCGACGACCGCCAATGAGGGGTGCCAAGCCGAGCGTGCGGATGGAAAGGGAATCGCCGCAAGTGCGGCAAGCGTTACGAACAACGCCGGATGAAACGCGAACGCGGTGGCGGCGAGTGCCGACGCGCACACGAGGGCGAACAGAACGTGATGCCAGACGCCGAAGCGCGTCCCTCGGAACCGCGCGGCGACACCGACGGCGAGGTTGCAGGCATAGATGCCCAGTCCGAGGTACAGGAGCCACGTCATCGCGGGTGGATCGACCCTAGCCGCTCCCCGGCCCAGACGCACGAGCCACGGGTCCCCTCCGCGCTGCGCGACCGATCCGAACCCGCCGCACTCGCGTATCGTGAACGACGATGACGCACGCGTGGGTACGACGGACGCTGGGGATCGCCCTGCTGGGCTGCCTGGCCGGGTGTGCGCGCAAGGCCGACAGCACGGTCGTTCCCGCCGCTGCGGCTTTCCCCGCGCGCACGCAGTGGGATCGCTGGGAGACGGAGACCTTCGCCCGCGCGGATGCCGAGAACCGCATCATTCTCATCAACGTCGTCGCCTCCTGGTGCCACTGGTGCCACGTGATGGACGAGGAGACGTATGCCGACCCCGAGGTCGCGCGGCTGCTCACCGAGCACTTCGTCACCGTACGGGTAGACTCCGATGCGCGACCGGACGTCGCAGAGCGCTACCGCGAGTGGGGCTGGCCGGCGACCGCAATCCTCAGCCCGAGCGCGCAGCCCGTACTCGAGCTGCGCGGCTATCAGTCCCCACGCCGCTTCGAGGCCCTGCTGCGCGAGCTGATCGCCGAGCGGGACGCAGGCGCGCTGCGCCGACGCGGACCCGAAGCGAGCCGCCCGGCACCGACCGATGTCGAGGTCGGGATACTGCGGGCGGCCGCCGTCGCCCAGCTCGACCGTTTCTACGACCCCGGCACCGCAGGCTGGGGCAAGGTTCAGAAGTACCCGTTTCCCGAACCCGTCGAGCACGCCCTCGTCCGCGGGGTGCTGCACGGCCCCAGCGTCTGGCGACAGCGCGCTCTGACCACGCTGGAGGGGTCGGCCCGCCTGATCGATCCCGTGTGGGGCGGGATGTACCAGTACTCGCTCGGAGGCGACTGGGACCATCCGCACTACGAGAAGATCACGGCGATTCAGGCCGGCGCCCTCACCACCTACGCGCTCGCTGCTCGCGTCACCGGCGACGATGCCTGGCTCGCGCATGCGAACGCCATCCGCCGGTACATGAACACGTTCATGCGCACGCCTGCGGGCGGGTACGCCACGAGCCAAGACGCCGACGTCCGGGGCCCAGCGAGCACCGTCGTTGGACGGGACTACTACGCCATGGGTGACGCCGAGCGTCGCGCGGTCGGCCAGCCGCGCATCGACGACGCCGTGTACGCGGACCTCAACGGCCTCATGATCCGCGGTTTGGTCGAGCTCGGTCTCTCCGGGACGGACCGAACCGCAATCGACGATGCGACCACCGCTGCGAGCGCGCTGCTGCAGACGCATCGAGCGACCGACGGGGCGTTCAAGCACGCCGACGACGACCCCGACGGCGGCCTGCGCTACCTGCGAGACCAGGCTACGATGCTATGGGCTCTGCTCGCGTTGCACCGCGCCACCGCGGAGACCACGTGGCTCGACGAAGCCCGCCGCGTCGCCGACGTCATGCGCACACGGCTCGAAGACCCCGAGGTCGGAGGCTTCTTCGCGCACACCCCCGACCCCGCCGCCGTCGGTGCACTGGCCGACCGCCGCAAGCCGCTCGAAGAAAACGCCCTCGCCGCCCGAGGCCTGCTCCGACTGCACCGGTTGCTCGATGCAGACGGCCCCACGCCCTATCTCGACGTCGCTCGCCGAGCCCTGCTCGCCGTCGGCGATGACCAGGGCCTACGCCGCGAGGGCCGAGTCATTGGCACGTACGTTCTCGCCCTGGAGGAACTCGAGATGCCGACGGTGGACATCACGGTGGTCGGAACGGTCGACGACCCGCGAACCGAAGCGCTGTATGACGCGGCCGCTGCGTTTGTGGACCCCCGCGCCGTCGTCGAGCGCAGCGACCCCGGCGTGCGCTACCCGGACATCGGCGTGCCCGCGGTCTATCTGTGCACGGCAACGAGCTGCTCAACGCCGCTCAAGAACGCAGCCAGCTTCCGTGCGCGCGCCACCGAGGTGCTCGCGCGCAGCCTGCCCCCGACTAGATGATCACGTCTTGGCCGAGGCTGAGAATGATGCGGGGGTAGTCGGTCCGTAGCACCTGTACCAGCGCCATCATCTGCCCAACCGTCACGCCCGCCCGCGGCACCAAGATGATGCTCTCCTTACCCGGATAACGCTTTCGAATCGGCTTGAGAATCGCTTGAACGTCCTTGAGCGAGTTCCCCCGCTTCTCGCGCCCAAGCGAGGCATCGGAGCCGCGAACCGAGAAGCTCGTCGCGTCGAACTCGATCGTCAGGCCCAGGGCCGCCGAGCCTTGCTGAAGCTCCAGCCCCTCGGGCGGAAGCAAGAACACCGACTGGGCTCGAAGTCCGCGCCCCGCCATGTTGAGCAGAACCGAGAGCGTCGGAACAGCCCCCGGACGCGTTTCGGCAGCTGCGTAGGCGGCCATCACCAACGTCTGCGCGGGCACGTCGGCGTGTGAAGCGAACAGAACGCGCGTCGCGATGTCGACCTCGAGGTACGACGCCTCGACGGCCATCTTCAGCCACTCGTACTGGAACGCGTCGAAGAGCACCGCCGGACAGCCACTCCGACACTCGGGCGCGATCGTCCCGTCGGTGACGACCCCGCCCTGCAGGACCGCTGCGTCGTGGTCGAACACCTGCAGTCGGTCCATGCCGATGGTGACGAACACTCCCGGTTCGACGGTGACCCCTGCACCCACCGGAAGGCTCTCGGTACCGATGCTGGAGTTGACGTGGTTGACCACGACGGTCGCGAAGCTCGTGATGCGCTCAAGCGCGACTGGAGCGTCGTCGGAGGGACCCGTCGAGGGCTGGAAGAGGGTAGCGAGCGCGAGCGCGAGCTGGGCGAACATCAGAACAACTCCACTTCGAAGGGCAACCAGGCGTTCATGCCACCATCGACCAGAGGCGGCGGCGCCGTGTCGAGGCCCAGCGCCGAGGACTTGAGCCGCTCGTCGACGACGTCGCGACCGGGCACGTCGCCACCGAGGAACGCGGGCAGCATCGTCGACATGCCAACGACGCGCTGAACACCGTCGTCGAATCGCCGCGTCGCGACATACAAGCGGTACGGATCGTATTGGCAGTCGAGACGGACCAGTTCCCCGCCGTCGAGACCGTCGTGAGCCTCCTTGGCGAGGCCGTCGATGACCGCCGCGAGGTTGCCCTCCAGCATGCCCAGGTTTCTCAGGCGCGTCGCCGCCCCCTGGGCCGCCTTGTCGACGAGGCCAGTCATCTGCATCGCGTCGGCGGGGTCGCACTCTGCACCACGCACCGAGTTCGAATAGCGCTCCACCTCGGCGACGAGGCGACGCTGGACCTCGCGGGGGTCTTGGTGGGCCGCCAGCTCTTGTGGCAGCGCGTACATGACCGACACCGGCGAACCGTCGGCCAGCCACTGCAGCAGATAGAACGCATCCCATGCACCCGAGACGTTCTCAGCGCTGACGCAGCCGCTGGTGCCAGCTTCGATGCAATGGACGAAGGAAGCGGCGGATCGGCGGGCAGGAGACTCGTCCGGAAGGACCTTGATCTCCACCTTCGCCTTACAGCCCGCGGCGGTGGCCATCAGGCCCGCCAACAGCATGGTGCACGTTCGAGCAGACATTCCGCGTTCTCTCCCCTGGTTACCAGAGCGGGCACCACGCAGCCAAAGAAGGCACGAACCGCGCCGGGCCTGAACGGGCGTCGCCGCGCGCCATGATCGCCTCGCCGAAAATTTCGAGACGTCCGGGCGTGTGTGGAATCTGCTCACGTGGCTTCCACCTCGACGCTCACCGCCCTCGAAGAGCAACCAATCCACTGGAGCTCCCACGACGGGCGCACCGTCCTGATCAATGACGACTGCTTCTCCGCGCTCGAGCGCATCGAGCCCGGCACGATCGACTGCATCTTCGCCGACCCTCCGTACTTCCTGAGCAACGGTGGCACCACCTGCCGGGGCGGCAAGCGAACGTCGGTGAACAAGGGCAAGTGGGACAAGAGCCTCGGCATCGACGAGAACCATGCGTTCAACCGCAAGTGGCTCGAGCTGTGCCAGCGCACGCTGACTCCCAACGGGACCATCTGGGTCTCGGGCACCAGCCATGTGATCTACAGCGTCGGATTCGCCATGCAGCAGCTGGGCTTCAAGATGCTCAACGAGATCGTCTGGGAGAAGCCCAACCCGCCACCGAACCTCTCGTGCCGCTACTTCACCCACTCCACTGAGACCGTGCTGTGGGCGGGACGCGATCGAAAGTCGAAGCACTTCTTCGACTATCCGCTGATGAAGGAGATCAACGGCGGCAAACAGATGAAGTCGGTGTGGCGCATGACCGCCCCCGGCAAGCGAGAGAAGGAGCACGGCAAGCACCCGACGCAGAAACCGCTGAGCTTGCTCGAGCGGATCCTGCAGGCCTCGTGCGCCCCCGACAGCCTCGTCCTCGATCCGTTCAACGGGAGCGGCACGACCGGCGTCGCCGCCATTCGAGCTGGACATCGCTACATCGGCATCGAGCGCGAGACCGAGTATGCAGACCTCAGCGTGGCGCGCTTCGAGACCGAGCTGCCACCGCCGAAGAAGAAGAAGCCCCGCCTGCGCGTCGCCAAGCGCTGACGCGACGGCGACACGATCGGGGTCGGAGAACCCCGAAAAAAATAGCGACTCAAAGGTGCTCTTCAATACATATCTCTGAACACCCGAAACGATACGCATCGCATGCGGCCAGGGGGCCCTTGGGATGCGCATCATGCTCAGAACGACCAATATCGCTGAAAAAACTCTGTTCCTGCTCGGGCTCATTCTCGCCACCGGGTGTCCGACGGAGGACGCCACGATGGTCTCCGGAGACGGCAGTACCGGAGACGACGGCGAATCGAGCGGGGGTGACGACACCCTTTCCCCGGCCACCGCGACCACCACGGGTCAGACCGGCGCAAACAGCGCAAGCTCGGACACCGGGGACACCGATCCCTCGGGTGACACCGACGGGCCGACGT
This sequence comes from uncultured Nannocystaceae bacterium, assembly GCA_964432695.1. Classification (GTDB taxonomy): domain Bacteria; phylum Myxococcota_A; class Polyangia; order Nannocystales; family Nannocystaceae; genus CAJXVA01. The sequence continues at coordinate 4,923 of CAYSPB010000153.1, read as the reverse complement.
GTGGCAACGGCGTCGTCGAGGCTGACGAGGCCTGCGACGACGGTGGTGAGACCGAGGCCTGCAACGCCGACTGCTCCGCTGCGAGCTGCGGTGACGGTGTTCTCAACCAGGCTGCCGGCGAAGCCTGCGATGATGGCGCGGAGTCCGAGACCTGCAACGCCGACTGCTCCGCCGCGAGGTGCGGTGACGGACAGGTGAACGCGGAAGCGGGCGAAGTCTGCGACGACGGCGGGGAGAGCGAGACCTGTAACGCCGACTGCACCGCCGCCGCGTGTGGCGACGGCGTCGTGAACATGGCCGCCGGCGAAGCTTGCGATGACGGCGGGGAGTCCGAAACCTGCAACGACGACTGTTCCGCCGCCATGTGTGGAGACGGACTGGTCAACCAGATGGCGGGTGAAGAGTGCGACGACCCGTCCGGGCGCACCGCGCGATGCGATGCCGACTGCACCAACGTCAGCTGCGGTGATGGCGTCCTCAACGTGACCGCGGGCGAAGCTTGTGACGACGGTGGGGAGTCCGCGACCTGCAACATCGACTGCAGCGTTGCCGCGTGCGGGGACGGGATCACCAACGCGGCCGCAGGGGAAGACTGCGACGACACGATGGAGACCGCCACCTGCGACGCGGACTGCACCACGGCCGAGTGCGGTGACGGAACACTCAATGCTCTCGCGCTCGAGACCTGCGACGACGAGGGCGAGTCCGCGACGTGCGACGACGACTGCACCGCAGTCGAGTGCGGCGACGGAGTAACCAACATGACCGCGGGCGAAGGCTGCGACGACGGAGCCGAGTCGGCAACGTGCAACGCGGACTGCTCGGTAGCCGAGTGTGGCGACGGCATCCTCAACGAAACGGCGGGCGAGGGATGCGACGACGGCAACGACGACGACACGGACCTGTGCAGCAACGCCTGTGAACCGAACGCGGCAACGTGCGACGTTCTCCTCACGAACGAGCAGGTCTGGGGCTTTGTCGCCACAGGGATCGACCTCCGCCCATACACGAACGGCACGCTCGACTGGATCGGCTGTCCGGGGAATGGCTGTAACCCCGAGAGCTTCTACTGCACCGAGGATGCGGACGCGGGGACGCTCGCGTTCGGGACGACCTCGAGCGACCTGCGCGCGCTCGTCGACCCCGGAAATGCGGCTGGCGACCCATACCCCGACGCGTTCTCGGGCTGCGCCGGACCCGGCAACGAACGCTCGATCAGCAACGCTCCGGACAGCAACAACAACGGTGTCGCCTTGCCCGATGGAGTCACTGCCGCGACAGCGCTGTGCGCTGCGCTCGGCTACAGCAGCGGCACCATCGTGCGCGAACAAACCTCGAACACCTGCCCCGAACCACACGCCACCCTCGCCGACGGCAGCGACTGGACCTCGGACTTCGCCAACTCGGGAGGTGCAGGCCTCGAGTACCTCTGCACCCTGTAGCCTGCCGAGCTTGCGAGGTGGCCGAGCGCGCCGAGTTCCCCCGGGGACGCTCGGCGCGTACTCGTTTGGGCCTCGTCCTTCTGGCGGAGCGCTTCTCGAGCACCCGCTTGACTTCGAGCGCAGACGCGTCGACGGTCCTCATCATGAGCATGCCCGAGGACGACGATCGGCCCATCGACGAGGCCCCCAAGGCGGCTTTCGTGCAGCCGCGCCCTCGACGGCTCTCGCCCAGCGAGATGTTCCCCGAAGAGGAGGAGCGCGACGCACCGCCGGATGTGTTCGACAACGACGTTCGTCGCTCCCATCGCCAGCACAAGCAGCAGGTCGACGCCTACGCGCGCTTGGCCAAGGACCTCGTGGACCTCGTGCCCCACAAGCGCAGCGCCCTCGAGCTCCCTGCGGAGCTCGAGCAGGCCGTGCAGAGCTGCGTGCCCCTGCGCAAGGGCGCGCGAGTTCGGGAGCTTCGCCGCATCGCGACGATCCTGCGCCGCGTAGATGCCCGCGACCTACGCGACCAGCTCGACGCCCTCGGCAGCATCGACCGCGCCGCCGTCCAGCAGGAGAAGGCGCTCGAGCGCTGGCGAGACCGCTTGATCGACGAAGGCGATGCGGCGCTGTCGGAGTTCGTGCAGGCCTACCCCACCGCCGACCGGCAGCAGCTTCGCCAGCTCGTGCGCACGGCAGGCAAGGGCGAACGGACCAAAGGCAAGGCCGTCGCGGCCTATCGCAAGCTCTTGCGTGAGCTCCGGACCGCGGCGGACGCGCCCACGCCCTGAGGCCCCCTGAAGACTTCGGGCCCACGCAAGAACGCCGAGATGCCCGGGAAACATCTCGGCGTTTTCGCTGCGACGAGCGACGTCGCTAGCCGTCGAGGATCTCGGACTCTTTGGCAGCGATGGCGTCGTCGACCTTCTTGGTCTCCGAGTCGATGAGCTTCTGAATCTGCTCGAGGCCGCGCTTGAGGTCGTCCTCGCCGATTTCCTTGTCCTTCTCGGCCTGCTTGAGCAGGTCGTTCGCCTCGCGACGGACCTGCCGCATCGAGATCTTCGCGTCCTCGCCAGCCTGACCGGCCTGCTTCACCAGCTGCTTGCGCCGCTCTTCGGTCAGCGGCGGAATGGGGATGCGGACGACCACGCCGTCGCTCTGGGGGTTGAGGCCCAACTGCGAGTTGTTGATCGCCTTTTCGATCGCCGCGATCGTGTTGCGGTCGAACGGCTTGATGACCAGCAGACGAGCATCCGCCACGCTGATCGTGCCGACCTGCTTGAGCGGCATCATCGCGCCGTAGCTGTCGACCTTGACCTCGTCGAGCATGGCGGGGTTGGCTCGGCCTGCGCGGATGCGGGCGAGCTCGCGGAGCAGGCGCTCCATCGCCTTCGACATTCCATCCGAGGCCAGTTCTTTTGCGTCGTCGAGCATCTCGAGTCTCCTTCGGGTCGCTGGCTCAGGAAGGCTCCACGATGGTGCCGACCGGCTCGCCCAGCGCCGCGGCCAGAATGTTACCGCGAGTCCGCATGTTGAAGACGAGAATCGGCAGACCGCCCTCCTGCGACATCGTGGCGGCTGTCGTATCCATGACCTTCAGGCCCTTGTTCACGACGTCCAGATGCGTCAGCCGCTCGAAGCGAACCGCGTCGTCGTGCTTCATCGGGTCCTTGTCGTAGACACCATCCACCTTCGTCGCCTTCATCATCACGTCGGCACCGACCTCGAGACCGCGGAGCACGGCGGCCGTATCGGTCGTGAAGTACGGGTTGCCGGTGCCGCCACCGAACACCACAACGTGCCCGTCGGCAAGCAACTTACTGGCTCGTCGCGCGTTGAAGGGCTCGCAGACCGAGGGCATCGGGATGGCAGACATTGCCGTCGCCTTGAGACCCGCGTGCACGAAGGCCTCCTGAAGTGCGAGCGCATTGATGACGGTGCCGAGCATGCCCATCGCGTCCGCGACCGGACGCTGCATGCCCGCAGCGGCATCACTCATGCCGCGAAAGATGTTACCCGCGCCCACCACGATTGCGACCTGAATGCCCTCGCGCAGAACCGGCGCGACGTCTTCGGCGACCGCAGCGAGAATCTCGGGCGTCAGTCCTTGGCCATCCTCGGCCAGCGCTTCTCCGGAGAGCTTGAGCAGGATGCGACGGAACCGTTTGTCGTCAGCCATGGGCTGAGCGGAACCCTACTTGCTGTAAGCGACGGAATCCACGGGGAAAAACGAGATCGCGCGTCCGCCCGCGGGACGCTGCCGCCACGACCAGGACACGAAAAAGCGGAGAGCCCCACGAGGGGACCCTCCGCCTTCGGGTCGAGCCGGGTGGCTCAGTTCGAGGAGCCGGAGACCTGGGCGGCGACTTCGGCAGCGAAGTCGTCGACCTTCTTCTCGAGGCCTTCGCCGAGCTCGAAGCGCTGGAAGCGGCGAATGCTGATGTTCTCGCCGAGCTTCGCGATGGTCTCTTTGGTGAGTTCCTCGACCGTGCGCTTGCTGTTCTCGGGACCGTTCTTCACGAAGACCTGCTCGAGCAGGACACGCTCCGAGTAGAACTTGTTGATCTGGCCGTCGACGATCTTGTCGACGATCTTCTCGGGCTTGCCTTCGCCGAGCGCCTTCTCGCGAAGGATCTCGCGCTCTTTCTCGACGGACGCGACGTCCATCTCTTCGCGACGCACAGCCTCGGGCGCCATCGCGGCGATCTGCATGGCGATGTCGCCGCAGAAGTCCTTGAAGCCGTCCGTCTTCGCGACGAAGTCGGTCTCGCAGTTGATCTCGACGAGCACGCCAACGCGGTTGTTGGAGTGGATGTACGAGACGACAGCGCCCTCGGTCGCCGCCCGGCCGGCCTTCTTGGCGGCTTTGGCGAGGCCCTTCTTGCGCAGGAACTCGGTCGCTTTTTCGAGGTCGCCGTCGACTTCTTTGAGCGCCTTCTTGCAGTCCATGAGGCCAGCGCCGGTGGACTCGCGGAGTTCCTTGATGAGAGCAGAGGTGACTTGTGCCATGGCTACGTTCGCTTCGGTGTGCGGGAGGATCAGGCCGAAGGCGCGTCTTCGGCTTTCTTGGGTTCTTCGGGCGCTTCGGGGGACGCCGCCGCCTCAGGGGTGGGCAGCGCGCCACGGCGCGAAACGATCTCGACCTTGGGGCCGTCGCCGCCGGTCATGACGCGGATCGTCTCCGGCGCCTCTTCGGCCGAGCTGCTGGCCTGGACCGCGCGCTGCTTGCCCAAGCGCGAGCCCTCGGAACACGCGTCGGCGACCTTGCTGCAGAACAGCTTGATCGAACGGATGGCGTCGTCGTTGCCGGGGATGACGTAGTCGATCAGGTTCGGATCGGCGTTGGTGTCGGCAACGGCGATGACCGGAATCTGCAGGCGACGCGCCTCGGAAATGGCGATGTGCTCGCGGGCGGGGTCGATGACGAACAGCGCACCGGGAAGCTTGGGCATGTCCTTGATACCGCCGAGGTTGCGCTCGAGCTTGAGGCGCATCC
>CAYSPB010000152.1:9276-15749 GCA_964432695.1 uncultured Nannocystaceae bacterium | reverse complement strand
CGCAGCCGTGCACGCGTGCGCACTCGAAGCAGCCGCGGCGCAGCAGGCGTTCTCATTCGCCGAGGGGAGCGTCAGCAACGGCGGCCAGTTCGATACGGTCGAGCGCTTTCTCGTCGCAGAAGACGGCCGCGTCCGCCGGGGCCTGACCGGCGATAAAGACCTGTGTTTCGTGGACTCAGACGCAGTCTACGGCGCGGCGGAACTAGGTGAATGCACCGACTGGGCGTGCTTGCGAGACGCGATCGAGGCGGCTCCCTTCGTGGCGAGCTGCCTCGACGACGAGCGCTGCAAGGAGTAGCGCATGTCCATGCAGCCGGGCCCGCCGCAGGCCCGGCTCGCCGGGCGACTCAGGCCGGCCCTCGGCCGAGCGCCAGCGAGGAGAGCAGCCCTTGCTCTCGTGCGCGCTCGCGAAGCAGCTCGAGGAGCGCGTGCCGATCGGTGGTCTCCGCGGGGTGCTTGCTCCCTAGTCGCGCCCGCTTGGTCGCGTCGAGACCGAGACGACCCAGACGACGCACAAAGCCGCTCTCGGGGTCTGGCGGTGCACAGTGACCGCGACCGAGCCGATGATTGAGCACGAGGTATGACCCACCGAAGCCCAGCCCTTCGCACTCGCGCTGGTGTGCCCGCGCCGACCAAATCGCCGTGACGATCGCGGCCAAGCCGTCGTCGTGGCAGAAGACCCATGGCGGCGCCTTCGCGTCCCAGACCTGCACGAAGTAGGCGGGGTTGAAGCCAAACGGGCCGTAGCCAAATGCCCAGGCGGATCCCTGCGTGAGCGTGGCGGTGCCATCAGGCGCAACACGTTCGTACTCGACGGTCGCGTACAGATGCGGGTTGCCCTTGAAGCGACGAAGCCGCGACAGCTTGCCCTTGATTTTCCAGTACCGCGGCTGCGTGGCCTCGGTGTGCGCGAGTTCAGCCTCGAGGCGGGCCTCTTCGTCCGCATCGTAGGCGTATTTCTTCCACGCCGTCGTCGCGCCTTGAACGTCCGGATTGAGCACGTGCAGCGCGGAAGGCTGATAGGTCGACTCTCGCATCGACCACGCATGCAACAGACGGGGCTCGGCGCCCATCTCCGCAGCTACCATCGTTACCAGGGACCGAAAGCGCTGCCGGTCGGCCTTCGACCAAGGCTTGCGGATCCGCCGATGCCGAGGCTGTCCGCGCTCGTCGACCGTGACCCGAAACCCCTCGCAGCTGGACTGCCGTGAGCCATAGGACACCGCATCTTCAAAACGCGGTAGTTCCTCGTACAACGAAGTGGATGCAGCCCGAGAGGACACGTCCAAGGCTGGCTCACCCCACCCCTGATAGGGGCGAGGATCTGCGCAGGCGCTTGCGGTCAGCAGCGCAACCGTGATGCCGATGCGTCGCATGGCCGCGGAGACATACACGCAAGTGCCGGCCGAGGCGAACCCGTGCGTGCGCGCGGCGCTCTCTCCGGCATCAATCGCAGTAGTCGAGCCGGTCGGAAAGGCCTTGACCCTGCGCGCTGTCGAATCCCGGCGGTGGAACTTCGACAAAGCACGTATCCAGGCCATCGGGGCCGAGCGTCACGCGCACATACCCGAATCGGGGTTCCCCGAGGCCCTGATACGCGCCTCCGGTCCCCACCACGATCTGGCGCAAGGTCTCGTCCCCGACGGAAATCGAAGCAAAGTCACGAAGCGCGTGTGCGTGCCCAGCGACGAGTAGATCCACATCCGCGATGGCGGCCTCGGCCAACAGGCGCTGGGCACGATCTTCACGGGACCATCCGGCGCCGGTGAGCCCTGCATATGCCGGATGGTGCATCGCTACGATGAGGTGCTCGGCGTCCCCTCGGGACAGCAGCTCGGGCAGACGTGCTTCGACCGACCGCGCGATCGCTCCACTGCCGGTGTCGAGCATCACCAGCCGAAGATCGCAGACCTCCGAGACGTGATTACCCGGCCCGAACCTGCGGTTGAAGTGCGGTTGCTGCGGCCGATAGATGTCGTGATTGCCAGGCGTGACGACGACGGGCACCGGAGATGCTTCGAGTACCTCGACGATGACGTCGAACTCGTCATCACGCGAAGCCTCCGTGAGGTCGCCGGGAATCACGATCGCGACGAGGGGCTGACCGATGATCTCGCCTTCGTCCCGCTCGCGCTGAAGCTGCTCCACGATGCGTTCGAACTGCGCAGGGTTGGTCTGAATGTCGGCGACGAACGCCACGCGGTAGCGCTCGGGACACCCACGGCGCCCTCGGAGAAAGATCGTCTCGTCCTCCGCCACGTCGAGCTGGACCATCCGTCGCAGGCCGCCGTCTTGGGGCGGCAGCACAGGGATCGCAAGCTCGCCGCGCTCGATCCAAACGTCGGCAGAAGGGTCGACGTTCTCCAGTTCGATCGCCACCGCATCGGGCGCGCCGTCTTCGGCCTGCACGCTCAGCGCGAACCGACCTGCACCCGCGACACGAGCCTGGACCACGCCCGCCTCGAGCTTCAGCAGCCCGCGTGCGTCCCAGGTGATGGGCGTCACCGCGTCCGGCTGCTGAAAGCGAACTTCGAGCGACGATGGCGTCCGCAGTCGTGCGAGCTCGTTTTCGGCGATGACGCGGCATTCGGGCTGCGAATAGTCCGGGTTGGTACACTCGGGCAGCGCACAGCCGCAGAAGGTCGCCGGCGCGAGCAGACTGAGGGCGAGCATCCAGCGGTTCATCGTCGCGCTTCCTGCGTTCGAGGGCGTTCACCCAGATCGGGCAAGACGACGCCGACATTGCCTGAGAACGTGACGCCATTGCCGCTCGTGGCGCCCGCACCCGCTTGAATCGCCACCGGCCACCCCATGGGTCGCACACGGGTGGCCCAGCGAGCGTGGACTGGGCCCAGAAAGCCGACGATCGGCCCCACGTTGAAGCCACGACCGTCGAAGCGGCTGTGGATGTACCCCACGCTGACCTGGCTGTTCACCGATGCCTTCCGCGGCTGGCCATCGCGACGCGGCTGAAGGGTCATCGGGAGATCGAGATCGTACCAGGCTTCGCCATAGAGCGGACCGACCTGCGCCCCACCCCGCCGCACGCGGTCGTCGCCTGGTGCGGCGAAGGCGACGTAGTCGAAGCGGGGCCCGAAGTACACGGTGAAGCGCTGACGGTCCGAGAGGTGCCAGCGTGCACCGACGGTCAGCGGCAGCAGCATCGTCCGCTCCACGACGCGCTCACTGGGCAGCCCGGGGTCGAGCGTATCGCGACGAATCTGGACTTCGGGCTTGTAGCGAAGTTCGGATCGCCCCAAGAACGCGCTGCGATCTGCGACCGGGTACGGCAGGTTCACCGCGAGGTCGGCACCCAAGCCAAAAGAAAATCTGCGCTCGCGCAAGACCACCGGAGCGGTGCCCGACTGGCCAGGGATCGGGCTCGCATTCTGTGGGCGCGGATCGACCTGCTGCTCCTGCCAAAGCGTCCCGCCGACATGGCCGAACACGCGGAGGCGCCCTCCGTCGCCGGGAAAGAACCAGTTCGGGGCGAAGTTGAGCTGCATGACCGCGGGCTCGCTCTCGTCGAGCGTGGCAGGCCGACCCAGGGCGAGATCGAGACCGACCGTGCTCGGACGAATCCGGTCTGGGTGCCCCTTCGCGTCCGCACCCAACCGACCCGCCACCGATCCAACGATCGCGCCGAAGCCCGCCAGCGCACCGCCACCGACGAGGAACGACGCAGGATCACCGCCGCCGTTGCGGTCACCAACCGCGAAGAGGATGCCAGCCGCGACGCCGCCCATCGCGGCTCCTACTGCGAGCAACGTTGCCCGCGCGACCGACGAGCGCACGCACGGCGCGTCTTCGGTCGAGCAGCACGACCACTGTCGCTTTGCATGACACGTTCGGTAGCGCTCACCGGCCTTCGCCCGTGCTTCGACCTCGGTCGGCTTGGCCGCGGCCCGGCTCGAGGCCGGCGCGCTGGATGCGGCCACGCTCAGGGCGAGGCTCCAGACCACGGCAGACACCACAGCCTGGGTATCACGAGGGGCATCGAAACGCGGAAAAAAGCCAGCCTGCCGAGACCCGTGGCGGGGCTTGCGAGGTCGTCCTTGCTCCGGGCGCGTCAGTCCCGCAAGCTGCAGCCATGCTTAGCTTTGGATTACGGTGGACGGTTGTGGGCGCGCTGCTGGGGATCGGCGCGACCGGCTGTCAGATCGAGGACCCGGCCCGCAAGGACGTCGAGCGCATGCTGCCGGTCCTGTGCGAGGCCGAAGAAACCTGCCGCTGCGCCTCACTCACGGAAGGCGACGCGTGTGAACGGCGCGAAGCGACCTGGGGCGCCCGCATCGACTACGGACGCGCCGAAGGCCTGATCTACGACCCCACGTGCCTCGCATCGATCGAGGCGTCGGTGGTCGCCCGGTCTTGCAGGTCCGCAGACACCAGCGAAGAGCACCTGTGCACCGAGTTTTGCGGGGTGTTCCACGGCACCGTCGAACAAGGGGGCGCGTGCGAGAGCTTCGACGAAGTCACGAGCAACTGCGCTCAGGGCCTCACCTGCCTCGATGGGACATGTTCCTCCCCCTGCACCGTTCTCGGAGGGCTGGCCGAGGGCGAGACGTGCCGAACCGTGAACGGCGAAGACTTCGACGACTGCGCCTCTGGCCTGTGGTGTGCATGGGAGACCGGCGTGTGCACCACGCTGCCCGAAATCGGCGCAGCGTGCTCCGACGGCCGCTGCGGGGACGGGGCGTATTGCAACTGGAACACCAGCCGTTGCGACGCGCGGCGCGCTGAGGGGGCCTCGTGCCAGGAAGCAGAGTGTGAAGTCGGCCTGCGCTGCGACTGGGAACGCGATCGATGTCGCGCCCCTGCCGAAGTCGGGGAATCATGCTGGGAGGTCGGCTGCGCCGATGGGTTGACTTGCGACCGGAATGACCGGTGTGCACCCAAGGCCGAGATCGGCGAGTCCTGCGACGGCATCGGCTGTGTCGACGGAAGCTGGTGCGATTGGGAGATCGACCGCTGCGCGCCGTTCCCCGACGGCGAGGGCCAGCCCTGCGCCCTTGGGGAATGTGGCGGGCGGCTGTGGTGCGACCAGTCCGCAGACCCCGAGGGCGAGTGCCGTGAACGCCTTCCCGACGGACAAGCGTGCTCGGGGCATCGTCAGTGCGACAGCGGATTCTGCCCGGCCGGCTTCTGCGTCGAGCTGCCCCTCGAGGGCGAGAGCTGCGCCGGCGTCAACGCCTGCGCGAATGGTCTGGTGTGCGACGGAAGCGTGTGCATCCCCGCCCTGAACCGAGGTTCGGCGGTGTGCTCGTTCCCGGGCTGGTAGTCGCTTTGGGCCGTCGATCACCGTCGCGGCGCCTGCAAATGGCGTTCGCGCGCCTCGCATCGCATACTAGAGGCGTGCGGTACTTGTGGATGCTCGCGAGCGCGCTCGCGATCGGATGCGCGCAGGGGGGCGACCCTGCCGTGTCCACGGGCGGTGCGACCTTTGCCGGCAGCGCACCGACGACGATGTCCACGACTGCCACACCGGCAACGACGGACGCGCCCGCGACCGCCACCGGCCAAACCGGAAGCGCGGAGTCGACGACCGACGACCCCACGTCCGACGGCACGGCGTCCGAGAGCGACTCGAGCTCGAACACCGATACACCGACGTCCGGTCCGGACACGGACGGCCTCGACACCGATGGCCTCACCACCGGCGACGACGCAACGACCACCGGCGTCGCGTCGCAGCAGCCCGCCGACGGCATGTATTCGGACTGCCTCAGCTCGGTCCAGTGCATCGGCCTGACGACCTGCCTCACCGTGCTCGACGGCAACGGCCAAGCAACCGACGGGTTTTGCACCTCGGGAGGTTGCAACTCGCCGCTGGCGCAGTGCGACCCCACGCCCGGCGGCAACACGATGCCAATCTGCTTCCCCATCGAGCAGAACGGCAATGCGGACACCGTCTGCGCGCTCGACTGCAGCGCCGGCCAGGCGTGCCCTGCCGGGATGCAGTGTCAGGCCTTCTCCTCGGGATCCATCTGCACGTGACCGTCTATCGCGAAGCGGATACCGTCGTGCGGCGCATGTCGTGGTCGATTCCGAAGAAGCACGTGCTCGTCCCCTGGGACTTTTCCAAGCCCAGCGTCGAAGCCCTCGAAGCGGCCCTCACGATGGTGATGCATCCGCGCGACGTCACGGTGATGCACGCGGTGGAGCCCTTGGGTCCGATCGCGACGATGGGCGAACAGCGAAACCGCGACGCTCGCGAGGCGCTGGCCGATACGCTAGAGAAGGTACGCAAGTCGGTCGACGCCCTCGGGCACCATGACGTTGCGGCCTCGGTCCGCTTCGGCATCGCGCACGAAGCCATCGCCGACTATGCGAACGAGCACGACGTCGACTTGATTGTGATGCCCTCGCGTCGGCGCAAAGGCCTCAAGCGACTCCTGCTCGGGTCCGTCTCGGAGCAGGTCGTGCGACACGTGCCGGTCCCGGTGTTGCTGCTTCGGGCCGAGAACGAAGAC
>CAYSPB010000152.1:0-9266 GCA_964432695.1 uncultured Nannocystaceae bacterium | reverse complement strand
AGTAGTCGCACGCCCGGGGGTTCTTGTTGACCAGCACGAGCGTGGTGGCGTTCTTGCCCGAGGGAACTCTGTGGTACCGACTCGCCGGCATGTCCGGCCCCGGCTCGGTCAGCCTCGCGCCTCACTGGAACTTCGACGGCTCGGTCGAGGCGTTCGTCAGCAAGACCTGCGAGGTCGATATCGGCGGAGCCGTGGGCACCTGGACGTCACCGTAGTCACCGTAGCGCTCATCGCTTGCGTGCGACGAGCACGTTGCAAACCGCTTCGAGCACGATCGCGCCGCCGGGTCCCGTCGCGCGGGCCTGCAGACTCGAGACGACCGCGTCCTTCACGACGGCGAGCTCCGACGCGGTGCACTCGCGCATGAGTGCTCCGGCGGCCGGGTTGTCGAGCATGGTGACCCACGCCGTCTCCGCGCTGGGCATCACGAAGTGCGCACGGAGACGAGAGGTCTGCACGTCGCCGAACCCCGCATCGGTCACTTCGGCGGCCAACGCCTCGGGGTCAGCGACGATCATCCAACCCGGGGGCGTCATGTCCTGCGTGAGGCGCTCGGGCAGCGCGCTGGCGAGGGGCCCGAACTGAGCGCGGAACATCTCGTTCTCTTCGGGCGCCACCCACGTGGACGTGGTGAAGAGCCCGCCGGGCTTGAGCACCCGGGCCGCCTCGCGCCAGCCGGTGTGCCGGTCGGGAAAGAGGAAAATTCCGAAGCAGGAGAACGCGGCGTCAAAGCTGCCGTCCTCCTCGGACAGCGCCTGACCATCCTGGACGCCGCAGCGGAACGCATCGGGTTCGAACAGCGCTTCGGCCTTGCGGCGAGCAATGTCTACCATGCCCGCGGAAATGTCGCAGCCGACGGCGACGTCCGACCCACCGTGGGCGCGTCGTCGCTGGACGCGTTCGATGGCGGGCAACAGCAGCGCCCCGCTCCCGCACGCAATGTCCAGCACGCGAGCGTTCGAGGGCATCTGGGCGTCGGTCATCGCCAGCATGCTCCGCGCAATGTAGCCGGTCAGCGGGGCGAAGATGCGGTCGTACATCGAGGCGTGGTCGCCCCAGGGATCGGTGGACTGCTCGCTCACGTCAGAGCCTTAGCACTGCCACCGCGGTACAACATGTCGCACCCGCTGGATGTCTACTCGAGGTCGTCCACGAACCGACGCGCCGACCAGCCTGCCTTGGGCTGCGCGTCCGACCTCGAGCATGCAGACCCCTCGTGCGACCTCGTCGACCTCGAACGCATCGATCGAAAAGCAGTCGGAGTCCGTCAAGGAGGCCCCGCCCCCGGGTTCGAGCACACGAATGTCGTGGCCGCTGAGTTCACAGGCTTCGACTGGCTGCCCAGTGGAGCTTCTCGTAGCAGCCCCTCCCGTGGAACCGCTCGAGCTGCCCGAGCCCTCGTCGACCCCCTGCCCATTCGAGGCCGACGAAGCCGTGGTCGAATCGGTGGTCGTCGTGTCCGGCTCCGAGATCGCGCCGGTCGACGGCTGTAGCGCAACGTCGGTCTCGGCTCGGTCGAACGCCCCGTTTGCGCGGACGCAGCTCGTCGCTGCGACCACCGCGAACACCCACAGAGACGACCGCATCGACCTCATGGTGACACGCCAGCGCACGACCGTGCGCATCGCCTTCAGCGGTGCTTGGCGATCAGCCCCTCGATGCGGTCGCAGGCTTTGGACAGCGTGTCCCAGTCGGGGCCGAACGAGAAGCGGCTGTAGCTGCGAAAACGCGAGATGTTGTGGCGCCGCTTGCCGGGGTTCACGTCGAAGAACTCGCCGGGCACCGTGATGACTTTCTCCTCGAGGGCGGCACGGAATAGACCCATGCCATCCGACAGCGGGGCCGGCAGCTTCGAGAGGTTCCCCCAAGCGTAGAACGTGCCTTCAGGCATGTGATCGAACTCGACGCCGAGGTCCTGTAGGCGCGCGATGAACTTGTTCCGCTTGCGGCGGAAGGTCTGGCTGATCGCCTTCGTTTCCGCGTCGACGACGCTCGGCTCCAGAGCCGCGAGCGCCGCGCGCTGCAGCGGCCGGCTGCCGCCGCCGTCGAGGAACGAGCCCGCACTGGAAAGCGCGTCGATCACCGACTTCGGACCCACGGTCCACGCGACGCGCCAGCCCGGATAGCGCCAGTTTTTGGTGAGGCCGTCGAACAGCACCACCGGATCACGGTCGACGTCCTCGACGTAGCGGGCGGCGCTCTCGATCGGCAGCTCGCCCGGCGTCTCGGCCCAGATGTAGTGCGAGTAGAACTCGTCCATCAAGAGCGTGCAGCCGAGCTCACGCGCGACCTCGACGAAGCCGGCCAGGTCGTCCCCGCCGACCAGCTTGCCCGTCGGGTTGCACGGGTTCGACATCAGCAATGCGGAGAGGCCGCGGCCAAGGACCTCACGGCGCAGATCATCCGGGCTGAACGCGTAACCCCGCTCGGGCTCGAGCAGAATCGGAATCGAGGTGAAGGCGCGGAAGATCTCGAGCAGCTCTTCGTACGCCGTGTAGTCGGGAAGGAAGTGCCCCATGTGCACCGTGCCGATGCTTGCGGCCGCGCGGGTGAGCGCGGCGCGACCGCCGGAGCTGATCGCCACGTTCTCGACGGCGTACTGCGAGGGCATTCCACGCCGATACAGGCGATTGTACATCGCCGCGACCGCTTCTCGGAGCTCGGTCAGGCCGGAGACGGGTGCGTAGTCCCGGTCGAACTCCGCAATCTCCACCGTATTGATGCGCGGGGGCGCGCCTTCAATCTCACCGGTTTCGGGCTGCCCCTGGCCGAGGTTGCACCAGTCGGGGTCATTGCCGTCGAATCCCCGACGAACCGCCTCGGTCGTCACGTAGATGACGCCCGTGCGAGGGACGGAACGGAATGCGGACGGGGTGCGCGGAGCCTCCACGGCGCGGAGCCTACACGGCCGCGTAGTGGCGTTCAAACCCGACTGACGTGCATTTGACCCGGGTACGGCGCCCCCCGTAGATTCGCAGCCCCGACGGGGTTGGCCTGCACATGAGCACGACGAAGCGCACGAAGACGAGCAAGAAATCCACCGCGAGCCGAGGCAAGGCTGCGAAGACGCGCGCGTCGGGCAAGAAGAAGGCGGCCAAAAAGAAGGCCGCCAAGAAAGCCCCTGCCAAGAAAAAGGTCACCAAAAAGAAGGCGGCCAAAAAGAAGGTCGCCAAGAAAGCCCCCGCCAAGAAGAAGGCGACCAAAAACAAGACGGCCAAAAAGAAGGCCGCCAAAAAGAAGGCCGCCAAAAAGAAGGCGACCAAAAACAAGACGGCCAAAAAGAAGGTCGCAAAAACGAAGGTCGCAAAAACGAAGGTCGCAAAAACGAAGGCGACCAAAAAGAAGGTCACCCAGAAAGCCCCCGCCAAGGCAAAGGTGACCAAAAAGAAGGTCGCCAAGAAAGCCCCCGCGGTTGCGCCGGCCGTCATCCCCGAGCGCAAGAAGCTCAACAACTACCTGATGATCACGCTCGACAGCTGTCGCTTCGACAGCTTCGTCGCGGGTCAGACCGACAAGATTGAGAAGCTCGGCGAGCTCGAGAAGCGCTACAGCTACGCGAGCTGGACCGCTCCGTCGCACTACAACCTGATGACGGGCCTGATGCCGCACACGTCGCCCTCGAACGTGTACGCCTCGGAGTACTACAAGGAAGACTTCTTCAAGTACGGCGAGCGCCTCGGCACCCAGGACGCGTCTTTCCGTGAGCTCATCCCGAGCCTGTACTTCCCCGTATGGCTCAAGAAGCTCGGCTACCACACGCACGCGCGCGTCTCGATGCCGGTGCTTAACTCGAAGACCGGCATCAACCGCGGCTTCGACACCTACAAACTCATGGACAAACACAACGACATGCGGTCCATGTTCGAGACGATGCGCTTCTCCGAAGAGAAGCCGAACTTCTTCATGCTCAACGTCGGCGAGACGCACTACCCGTATGCGCGCCCGACTGAAGAGAAGAACAACTGGCCCCGCATCAGCGGCGTGCACGGCGTATTCAAGAAGCTCGACAGCAACATCGAGGACGGCAAGGTCATCACCTCGGACGAGAAGTTCTTCGACGACGAGAAGATGAAAGAGCTGCACGCGCGGCAGATCGATACGGTCACGTACCTGAACGACGTCTTCGAAGAACTCTACGACCTGGTTCCCGAGAACACCTACATCTCGGTGATGGCCGACCACGGGGAGCTCTTCGGCGAGGGCGGCTACTTCGGGCACGGCCCGATCAACCATGACAAGGTGTTCGAGGTCCCCTTCCTCGAAGGCAAGATCCGATGATCCTATACATTGGTCCCGGCGCCGGATTCGTCTTCGGCGGCACCTTCCTGGCGCTGCTGGCGGCGCTGTTCTCGGGCTTCGTCTCGCTGTTCCTATGGCCGATTCGGCTCATCCGCCGCACGCTCTCAGGCGCCCGCGCCTACAAGGACGCCAAGGTCAAGCGCGTCATCTTCTTGGGCCTGGACGGCTTCGATCCGAAGCTGGCCGAGCGGTTCCTCGAAGAGGGGAAGATGCCCAACCTGGCCAAGCTCAAGGCAAAGGGCAGCTACAGCCGGCTGCGCACCACGTTCCCATGCCTATCGCCGGTGGCGTGGTCCTGTTTTGCAACGGGCGGTAACCCGGCCAAGCACAACATCTTCGGCTTCATCAGCCGCAACCCCAAGAACTACACGCCCGAGCTCTCCAGCTCGAAGGTCCGCCCGCCGCTGCGCACGCTCAAGCTGTTCGGCAAGGAAATCCCGCTGGGCAAGCCCGAGGTGGAGATGCGCCGCAAGAGCGTGCCGTTCTGGAAGCTGTTGGGCGAGCACGAAATCCACAGCACCATCCTGCGGATCCCGATCACGTTCCCGCCCGAGAAGTTCAACGGCCACGTGCTCTCGGCCATGTGTACGCCCGACCTTCGCGGTACCCAGGGCAGCTTCAGCTTCTATTCGACCGCGTACGAGAAGGCGAGCCAGAGCGAAGGCCTGCGGCTGCCGCTGGTGAAGACCGAGAGCGGCGTCATGGGCGAGGTCTGGGGTCCGCCCGACCCGGCCAGCGACAAGGGCGACCATCTCAAGCTGCCCTTCACCCTCGACAAGCAGGACGACGGCACCTACATGTTCGAGGCCGGCGGCGAGCGCCACGTGCTGACACCGGGCACCTACAGCGAGTGGGTCTCGATGGCGTTCTCGAGCGGCATGCTCGGCTCGGCCAAGGGCATCGCGCGGCTGCTCATCACGGGCACCGACCCGCATCTCGAGCTGTACATGACGCCGATCAACATCGATCCTGCGTCCCCCGCCCTGCCCATCTCGCACCCAGCCTCGTACGCGATTTACCTGTCCAAGCTGATGGGCAGCTACTCGACGCTGGGCCTGGCCGAGGACACCTGGGCCATGAACGAGCGCGTACTCGACGAAGACGCGTTCTTGCAGCAGGCCTACCTCAACCACGAGGAGCGGGAGACGATGTTCTTCAACGCCCTCGAGAAGACGCCCAAAGGCGTGGTGGCCTGCGTGTTCGATGCGAGCGACCGCATCCAGCACATGTTCTACCGGACGTTCATCCCCGACCACCCGGGCAACGTAGGCCGCGACATCGAGCCCTACAAAGACGTCATCGAGGACATGTACGTGAAGATGGACGGCCTCGTCGGTCGCGCCATGGAGAAGGTCAACGACGACGACCTCTTCTTCGTACTCTCCGACCACGGCTTCGAGTCGTTCGTCCGCGGCGTGAACCTCAACGCGTGGCTGCGCGACGAGGGTTACCTTGTGCTCAAAGACGACCGCAAAGTCAGCGGCGACTACTTCGAGCATGTCGACTGGTCCAAGACCCGCGCCTACACGGTCGGCATGGGCGGCATCTACCTCAACCGCAAAGGTCGAGAGGCGCGCGGCATCGTTAAGCCGGGCAAGGAAGCCGAAGCCCTCAAGAAAGAGATCAAAGAGAGGCTCGAAGGCCTCATGGACGAAGAGCGCAACGAGAAGGCGATTCAGAAGGTCGCCATCTCCTCCAAGATTTACAAAGGGCCGTACCTCGGTGCCGGCCCCGACATGCTGATCGGCTACTGCCGCGGCTACCGAGCGAGCTGGGCGGCTGCCACCGGCGGCATCGAAGAGACCGTCTTTCAGGACAACGACAAGGCCTGGGGCGGCGACCACTGCATCGACCCGGTGCTGGTCCCCGGCGTGCTCTTTTCCAACAAAGAGGTGATGGCCGAAAACCCCGGCATCGAAGACCTCGCGCCCACCACCATGAGCATGTTCGGCCTCAAGCCGCCGCGGCACATGGAAGGCCGGCCGCTCTTCGAGTAGCCCCACCGCGACCTTGCCCCGACGCCCCGGCCGCAACGCGGACCGGGGCGTCGGGGCCGGCGCCCCGTGCATCAGGGGACAGGTGGCGACGGGTCACATGAAAGGCGGATCCACCGCCGCCGACCAGGTATGGCTGCTGGCGACGACGAAAGCCCCATGGCAACCTCGACAGACGGAGTTGCGCTTCATTCGGCTCACGCCGGCCTCCGCATTGACTTCCCTTGCACGAACGACGATGCCTGCCTCAATCCGAGTCACTCTCGGGGTCGCGGCCCTGACCCTTTCGCTCATCGCATGCTCCGCAGACGATGCAGAGCCCACCTGGTTCGACCAAGACCCGCTGGCCGAGCTTCCAGAGGACATCGATTCGCTCGGTCTGTTCCGCAACGCGGAGGACTGGGATGAGGTCGCAAGCGGTGTCGTCGGCTACACGCCGGTCCACCCCCTGTGGAGCAGCGGAAGCGTCAAGCGGCGCCACGTCTTTGTACCGCCGGAGGAAGACATCAGACGCGACGGAGAGGCCTTCACGTTCCCGCCGGGTACCCTGCTCTTCAAGACGTTCCTCTATCCGGACGGGGACGAGAACCTCGTCCCCGTCGAGACCCGCGTGATGCGCGTCGATGCTGATGCACGCTGGGAGTACGCCGTCTACCAGTGGGAGGACTCGCAGCACGCCACGCTGCTCGACACCACACTCGAGACGCCCGTCACTCGACCCGACGGAGGGGCGCACACCATACCGGCCACGCTCGAGTGCCGTGGCTGCCACGAATCCGCCGACTCCGAGGCCCTGGGTTGGGACGACATCCAGCTCGCCGACGCATTCTCGGCTCTCGTCGACGAAGGCGTGCTCGGGGAGTCCGACGTCATCCCGGCTCGCATCGAGGCCGGTGACGACCTCACCGCCGCGGTGCTCGGAGACCTCTATGCCAACTGTGTGCACTGCCACAACGGCAGCGACGGCCCGTCCAGTGCGTTCGATCTGCGACCCGACGCGGCGCTCGGCAACATGATCGACGTCGAGACTGAGAGCTCCGCGACCGCCTCGGGCACTCGCATCGTGCCCGGTCGTCCCGAGGACAGCATCCTCTTTTTGGCGCTGTCGCGCGAGACCGACAACCCCGAGGTCAAGGACATGCCACCGGTCGGTATCGACGAGCTCGACCGCGACTCGATCGAGCGGATGCGGACGTGGATACGATCGCTATGAACCCCCGGCTCTTCACGACCGGACCCGGCCGCAACTTCCGCTGATACCGACCCGTAGACGACGCCCATCGAGTAGTTCAACGCGCGGGCGGGCAGCCCAGCGTTTCGGCAGGGTGCTCTGCCAGGACGATCTCGAGCGTGGTCTCCACCATCGTGCGCGCGTCGTCCGTGGGCACCGCGAGACCGACGTGGATGTGCCCGCCGAGAATCGCGTGCGGGGTCTGTTCGGCGTAGACGATACCGTGCAGGCCCAAGAAGCCCGAGAGAAAGCGGCCGCTGGTCTGCGTCTCGTCGATTGCGACCGAGGTGAGACCGAGCGCGTCCACGCCGTCGCGGATCGCCTCCAGCGGAAGCAGACTGCTCGCCTGCACGTCGCGATACGTGGTGATCGCTTGCCAACTCCGTGGGTCGACGGTGCCCTCGCTCGGTACCGTAACGGCTCCGTGCGCGTCCGAGATCCAATCCAAGGACGGATCTTCTGCGCCCGAACCGTGTCCCCCTTCGACGGCTTCGAGCTCCCACCCGATTCCGCCGCCCCGACTATGTGTGATGAGGATCTGCGGCTGCAGCTCGTCAACGATCCGCCAGAAGTCGGCGGACGTGTCCTGATAGTCGACCTGAAGATCGGAGTCTTCGGAGCCCACCGAGCCCGGTGCACCGATCGGATCGTTGGACGGGTCGCCGTCGGGTGGGAACTCGGGAAAGAACGCGTGCACGTCGAAGCCTAGGCCCCGCCAGTTCTCTCCCTGCCATCCGTCGCGGTTGAGCACAGGATTGGTGCTCCACGGTCGGAGCATTTCGTTGGTCGGGGGCCAATAGCCCATCAGAACGACGCGCTTGCGGCAGGTCTCGAAGGATCCCGTACTGCTGCTCTCGCTGCCGGACCCGCTCGAGCTTTCGACGCGTCCGGTCGACGTCGGGCCGCGCGGACCCGTACTCCCGGTCTCCGTCTCGTCGGGGCTCCCCCCCGTCGTGACCGACAAACCGGTCGAAGTCGATCCCGACGTCGGACCCTGGGTCGAGTCAACGCCCTCACCGGTCGAGGTCCCTGCGTCCGGCGCCTCGGCCGAGCCCGCGGTCCCGCCGCACCCGACCACGCAGGCTGTACAAACGAGCCGGACCCACTGCACCGCATCGAGTGTTGCAGGGCGTCATGTCCCACACAAGACTACTTTTCCTTCTGCCGTTGGCACGGCATTGCCCGTCGCCCTCTGCGCAGTGATTCTTCGGTCAGCGCTGCAATTTTGTCGCCGCCCCATCCGCTGTAAGCTCCCTCGACCGTGGCCCGCTCCGCCGAAGACGACCGCGACGTGCTCGCGCTGCCCCTGCAGCGTCCGCGTCGACATGTGTCCGGTATGAGCACACCGTCTCGCGTGCACCCGCCGAGCTTCGACCCCGAAGCCGCCCGCAAGGCCTGGCGTCAGGTGGCTCGCGTGCGCGGCGGAGGCCCAGGATTGGGCGGCGCGCCCGGCCCTCGCCGCCCGTCCGCCCCTGCGCTACTCGGCGTGCTTGTCGGCGTGGCCGTCGTCTGGGGCCTGTGGTCGTGGTCGGACGAACCGGCCGATGTCCTTCCGCCGCCGGTCACCGAATCCGCCACCGCCCAGGTGTCCACCGTCGACACCCCGTCCTCAGAGAGCACCCCGGCCGCCGGCCCTGCTCCGCGTGCCCTCGCGCGAGAACCCGCGACGCCGACGATGCCCGCCTCCAGCATCGGGGCGTTCAAGCCGTCCGTCGCCCGCATGGCCCCGCCAGCCACCGAAG
>CAYSPB010000151.1:0-15789 GCA_964432695.1 uncultured Nannocystaceae bacterium | reverse complement strand
GTGCTGTCGCAACAGCGAGGCCTGCAGCAGCTTGGCGGGCTACTCCGTGAACACGCGCGGGCGTGGCTCGAGCGACGCGGGGTCGCGCAGCATCGCCTTGGCCGCGTCGAGGCCGACGCTCACATCTGGGTCGTTCGCCGCAGCGATCTCGTCAGCGAGCACGTCGAAGCAGCCCGGGTCGCGATGCATCGCCCGCAGGACGTCGAGGCAGATCACGTTGCCCGAGCCCTCCCAGATGCTGTTGAGCGGAGACTCCCGGAACATCCGTGGCATGACGGACTCTTCGATGTAGCCGGCCCCGCCGTGGCTTTCGAGGCACTCATAGATGAGCTGCGGGCAGCGTTTGTTCGTCCAGTACTTGTTCACCGCGGTCGCGAGTCGCCCGAAGCGGGCCGCGGTTTCGTCGCCGGGGCCTTCGTCGAACGAGCGTGCGACGCGGAACGACATCGCCATGCAGCCTTCGACGTCGAGGGCGATGTCGGCGAGCACGCTGCGCATCAGCGGCTGGTCGATGAGCAGCTTGCCGAACGCCTTGCGGTGGGTCACGTGGTGCAGCGCCCGGCTCAGTGCCTGGCGCATCATGCCCACTGGGGTCGCGCCGGCGTCGAGCCGCGTGTGGTGAACCATGTCGAGGATCGTTCGGACGCCGCGACCCTCGTCGCCGATCATTTGTGCCCAGGTGTTCGCGTACTCGATCTCGCTGCTCGCGTTGCTCCGGTTGCCGAGCTTGTTCTTGAGCCGCTGAATGAAAAGGTTGTTCCGCGTGCCGTCGGGCAGAAAGCGCGGGACCAAGAAACAGGTCAGACCGCGTTCGGTATGCGCGAGCGTCAAGAAGGCGTCCGACATGGGCGCGGAGCAGAACCACTTGTGTCCGGTGAGCAGGTACGGCTGACCGGGGCCGCCGCCGTCGATCGCTCGTGCCGTGGTGCTGTTGGCCCGCACGTCCGAGCCGCCCTGCTTTTCGGTCATCGCCATGCCGAACGTCACGCCCTTCTTCTGCTCGGCGGGCAGGAGGCGCCCGTCATACGCCCCCTGGAGGACTCGCGGCGCCCAGACTTCGGCCACGTCGGGTTGGCGCATCAGCGCCGGCACGACTGCGTACGTCATGCTCACCGGGCACAGCACACCGGCTTCGACCTGCGTGAAGAGCAGCATCATCGCGGTCCGGGCCACGTGTGCGCCCGGTTTGCGCTCGGTCCAGGGCAGCGTGGGCAGCTCGTGTCGCGCCGCCATGTCCATGAGCTGGTGGTACGCCGGGTGGAACTCCACCTCGTCGATGCGGTGCCCGAAGCGATCGAAGGTGTGCAGCTCGGGCTCGTGCTTGTTCGCGAGGTGTCCGAGGTGAAACGACGCCGGTGTGCCCAACTCGGTCCCCAAGGCATGCAGTCGCGCCGACGCCCACCCCGCGCCCTCCCGCGCCACGGCCTCTTGCATCGGGACATCGCCGGAAAAAAGGTCGAGCGAGGGAAACTCGGGGACCTGGTTGGTGACGTCGTGGGTGGGCAGCGTGGTGATCGGAGCGTACGGATTCATGACGACCTCGAGGGCGTGACGGCTTGCAGGCAAAAGTGGGTCAGCGCTTCGACCACGGCGGCACGGCGCTCGGGGGACGCGTCATCCCCCACAGACAGAGGGCCGACCAGTGCTTCGGCAAGCGCGCCCACGATCGCGGCGGCGGCGACCGAGACGTCGGGCAGTGAAAACTCCCCGCGGTCGCATCCACGCTGCAGAATCGTCTGGAGCACGTCCACGTATGCACGTCGAAACCGAAGTCGGGCGGCTTCGACCTCGGGCATGACCGGCTCGGCGATGAGCGCATACGCGAGGGTGCGGCCCTCGAGCGCACGCGAGGCCCAGGTGCGAATGCCGACTTTCAGCTGTTCGCGGGCCGTTGCGTCGATGGAAGCTGCCTCGGCCATGACCTGCACTTCGTGCGCGGAGGCGCTGGAAAAAACCTCGACGAACAGCTCGGCCTTCGAGGGGAAGTGGCGATACACCGTGCCGGTCGCGACGTTGGCCCGCGTTGCGACCGCCTGCACGGACGCTGCCGCGAATCCGCCCTCGGACAGGAGGGTGCGTGCTGCATCGAGCAGGGCAACGCGTTGGGCTTCTTTGCGTGCGCGCGTCTTCGGTGTCGGGCGATACACCATGGTCGCAAAAGAAGTGAATCATGATTCACTTCTTGGAGCAACCCCACGAAGTCCTTGCGAACGCGGCCCTGTGTGGCCGATCGTAGGTACGTGCGGAGGAAGGGATGTGCGCTCGTGATGCTGGCGCTCGGATGCTCGTTCGACACGGGTAGCGCGACCGCGGTCGCCGAGGCCACGGGCGTGCCACCCGGGGAGGGCGGCTCCAGCGGCGGCGGATCCACGGGCATGCTCGACGCAGATCCAGAGACGACGAGCCCGGCACCGGGCACCAGCACGATGCCATCCGGTACGACGGAGGCAGCGACGACCGGTCCCGATCGCCCCAGCGACGCAACGACCGGCCCCGACCCGGAGACCACGACCGGAGGCACCGCCGACGGGGATGAATCGTCGTCGACGAGCACGGGCGACGTCGAGCGTCCCGCGGACTGCAGCGCACCCGTCGTCTTCTCCCAAACGGTGGACGAGGCCGAAGTCTTCGAGCCGATGACACTCGGCACGTACCTCGACGTCGACTACGCGTACTCGGACTCCCTCAACGCGGGCGCGATTCGGTTCACGTTCGAGGTCGAGTGCCCCTCGATGTACCGAATGTTCGCACGTGTTCGCGACGACGCGCCGGGCGTGAACAACTGCTGCGACCCGGACTCGTTCGAGGTTGAGGCTCCGGGGCAGAGTGGTGATTGGTTCTACGGGTGCGACACGTTGCAGGAGCCCGCAGGCTTCTCCTGGCAGGCGGTCGAGTTCCCCAACGGGACGAGCTGCGACGACACCGAGCTGGTGCTCCTCGACCTGAGCCCCGGCACGCACGAGATCACGCTGCGCAATCGGGAGTCGAACTACTTCGAAGCTCGGGCGGGCGTTGCAGAGCTCGTCCTGACAAACGACCCCGGCTTCACCCCCTGAGGCCGGGAACCTCGGCGACGGCCCGTGCGTACAACGAAAGTACGTGACGGTTCACGAGTCTGCGTCCATCCGGCCAACGTCCTCGTCGATGCGTACGCGCGCGACCGCCCCCGAGCTCGACGACGTGATTCGAAACTACGCCGGCATGGTGCAAGGCGCGTTGGTCAAGCTCGGCGTCGAGCCGTCCGCGCTCGAGGACGCGTCTCAGGAGGTGTTTCTGGTCCTCGCGCGGCGGTTTTCGGACTACGACCCCCAGCGTTCCGTGGCCAGTTGGTTGTGGGGCATCGCGCGGGGCGTTGCGTCCACCCATCGCCGCAGCGCGCGTCGTCGGCATCGGCTACTCGCCGCGGTCGCGACGGTCGAGCCATGTGCGTCTCCGGGCCCGGAGGATGCTGCAGCAGCGGCCGAGGCCCGCCGGATGATGCATGCGTTCTTGGGCTCCCTCGACGAAGACAAATGCGCCGTCTTCGTGCTCGCCGAGCTCGAAGGGCGGTCCGGACCCGAGATCGCAGCGCGGCTCGACGTGAATCTCAACACCGTCTACGCCCGACTCCGCGCAGCACGAAGGCGCTTCGATGATGCGGTCGCGCAGCATCACCGCGGCGTTGCGCGTCTTGCTGCGGTCTTCGGGCTGCGGCTTGGCGGTCGCGCGACCGTGGCCACTGCGTCGTTCTCGACCGTGCTCGCTTCGGCGCTCGTCGTGCCGGCCATGACGCTGGGCCCTCGTCCTGCGTCCCCTGCCGTCGTGCCCTCGGCGTCGAGCGTCGAGCCGGTCGTCGACGCCCGCGGCACATCACGGAACGCGCGGTCGGTGGCCAAGGTGGAGGTCGAACCCCCGGACGAACCAATGCCGAAGATCCTTCCTACCCTCGCCGTCGCTACCACCCTCGCTGCGCCCTCGCTGGCCCTCGCCAAAGACCCGCCCCCGAAGAAGTCGGCCGTCGTCAGCGATCAGGACGCCGACGCTGCGGCCATGCTTGATGGCTCCACTGAAACCCGCGAGTACATCTTTGGTGACGAGACCCTCGACGGCGACGTGAACCGGCCCAGTGGTGACAACATCACCAGTCGCGCTCGCGTGCGGCACCAGAGCCTCATTCGCATTCGTGGTCACTTCATCCGCGAGCTGATCGTGCTCGGCACGGATATCTGAGCTCACGCCGCGTGCGGATCGGGGATGACCTGCAGCTTCGGTCCATAGACTTCGACGAAGGCCGCTCGTGCCTGGAGGCGCTCCAGGTACGGGCGCATTCGCGTGTGGGTATTCGCCAGACCGTGAAAGTGCGCCCAGACGAAGCTGTGGCCTACGCAGATGTCGGCAACGGAAAACGTCTCACCGAGCAGATACGGCTGGTCACCGAGCCGGTCCAGGACGAGATCGAAGCGCTTTGCGAGCGCATCCTCGGCCGCGCGTCGGATCTGAGCATCGCGGGCCTCCGGCCGAAGAAACAGCCGCTGCTGGTTCAGCGTGACGAGGTGATGGTCGAGTTCTGCGGGCGCAAAGATCGACCACTGAAGCGCCTGACGCCAGGCGTCGGTGCCGAGCGCCGGCATGAGCTTCTGCTCGCTGGCTTCCATCGCCGCTGCGAGCGCGAGCGCTGAAGACTCGATGATGGGGGGGTCTCCGTAGACGGCGGTGGGCACGATGCCCAGCGGGTTGACTTGGAGGTATGCCGGTGAAGTCTGCTCGCCCGCGAAGACGTCGATCGGACGAGACTCGAAAGCAAGACCGGCTTCGAGAAAGGCCCAGCGGGCACGGGCGGAGCGGGTGGGCTGCGGGGAGAAATAGAGCGTGGCGGTCATGGTCTTTCGCTTTCGTTTCACAAGCTAAAATTGTAGCTTGCGAATCGCAAGTTAAATTTGGACGGGCCGGCGTCTGCCGAGTCCGCCTGCTACGGTGCAGCCGGCATGGAGCATCGTTCGTCGTGCCCGATCAGTGTCTCGCTGGACCTCCTTGGAGACCGCTGGACGCTGCTGATCGTTCGCGACCTCGCCCTCAAGGGGCGGCACACGTTCTCTGAGCTGCAGGACGGGGGCGAGGGGATCGCCACCAACATCTTGTCCGACCGGCTCGGCCGACTCGAAGCCGAGGGGCTCGTGCACAAGCAGCGAATGACCGAGGATCGGCGCCGCTTCTTCTACACGCTCACCGATGCGGGTCGCGCTCTGCTCCCCGTATTGCTCGAGCTCATCGTGTGGGGCGCCGAGCATGGAGACACAGACGCACCGCCGTCGTTCGTCGACTCGGTCAAGCGGGACCGAGACGCCGTCCTCGCCAAACTGCTCGAGGACCTCGACGCTCGCGAACGCGGACGACTCGGTTAGTACACGAAGGAACGAGCTGGCCGTCCGGAGTATCGTCTGACGCTCGGGGCTCGCAGCGAAGCCGCGGGACGTCGTCCCGGGCGTCGCTGCACGTCCGACTTTGTTCGGCTGAACGCGCAACCCAACCACGCACCCTCCGTCCACCCGGTAACCTCATGACGGTCAGACAAAGCCATCCGCCGCGAAGCGCCATCGCGAAGCCTCAGTCGGTCATTCGAAGGGGCCTCGACGCCGTCCTCGTCGCCGTCAGTTTAGGCGCCCTCGCGTGTGGTACCGAGTCGTCGTCAGCCGCCGAGCCCGTCGATGGCTCCTCGAGTTCGGGGGGCGTGAACACGGTCTCCGGCAGCAGCAGTACCGGCGCCGTGACGTCAGGCTCCGCGGAGTGTGACGCGCTCATTGCCTGCGCTCGAGATGCCGGGTCTGTACCGGTGACTCCGCTACTGGCGGCATATGGCCCCGATGGAGAATGCTGGGCAGACTTCCCTCAGTGGGCCTGCATTGCGGATTGTGAGGCACAACTCAGGGCGCTGTCCGAAGCGTGCTGGGCGACGCCAGCGGTGCCGGCGTGCTGCCCGGAAGGGTCCTCTGCCGGATGTCCGACATCGACTGCCTCTGCCGGATGTCCGACGTCCACGGGCAGTGCAGGGTGCCCGGCCGCGACGAGCAGCGCGGGATGTCCAGCCGCGACGGGCAGCGCGGGATGTCCGACGTCCACGAGCAGTGCGGGATGTCCGGCCGCAACGAGCAGCGCGGGATGTCCAGCCGCCACGAGCAGCCCCGCACGGGGTGACTGAAACATGTTCGCGAGCGACCGCTACGCTTCGGTCTCGCTGGTCCACTCATGGTTCGGGGAGCTCCGGACCACGGCCGGTGACGACGAGCGTTCCCCCCGTACTCGACAACCCCCCGAGCGAGCTGCTCGAGTACGCGGTCGACCCACCATCGGGGTCACGGACGACGAGCTTCGACGTCCCGAGAAGCCACAGGCGCCCCTGTCCGTCGACGGCCGCGCTGGTGAGCCGGCCTACATTCAGGCTGCGGACGACTCGATGCGTCGGGGCAAACAACACCGCACCCGTCGCTTCGGGGTCTGGTCCGGTGGGCAGCATGGCCATCGCGAAGTGCGTGGCATCTGGACCGACGGCAAAGCGTAGGTCGCCCAGCGTTCCAAACTCCGGGGGCCGGGCCGCGACCTTCGCGGCCTCTCCGTCGAACTCGACCACGTTGCCTCGGAACGGCAGATAGACCGTCCCCCACGGAGCATTGGTCAGTCCTTGCAGGAAGACTGCGCTGTCGCTGTTGGGGAACGCGACGGTGTTCCATGTGTTGCCTCGGCGGCGGTAAAGCGTTTTTTTCGTCGAGACCCACGGTGCTCCCATGGCATCGACAGCGAGGCCGGTCGGTTGTTCTCCGGAGCGGCCGACGTCGAACGGGATCTCCGTCCAGGTCTCGTTGGTGTAGTGTAGAACCTTCCGATCGGTCAGCGCCCAAAACGTCGAGTCGGCCCCGATGGTGAACTCGCGAACCGAGATGTCGCTCAGTCGCGAGCCCTCGATCTCGGTCGGACCGGAGGGGCGAAGCTCGACGATCGACTGGTCCTCGGTCAGGGCGTATGCGTGCCCTTCGTGCGTTCGGGGCTCACCTCGAATCACCAGCTCTTCTCCGGGTAGTGGCGCGACGCCAGCTTCGGAGAGCACGAGCCAGTCCCCGGCGCCGACACGCACGTATGCCGCAGGCACGAACTCGAGCGTCTCGACCGAATGCCGCGAGGGATCCACGACTGGGCTCCGTCCGCGCGGACTGGGTCGCGCGGGAGCGTCCGTGTCCGTCACCGGCGGGTCGGAGCTATCGCATGAAGCGAGTCCCGCGAGGGTCGCAAGAGCAGAAGCGGCGAGCGATCGAGACATGGACCCATCAAGGTGGACGTCCCGACCCGGACGCTGTTGCAGCAACCCGACCCATCGGCTTCGGAGGGGTCCCTCCATGCTTTCGGTACGGAGGCCGTCACGTCGAGGCGAGGGCGGAAGGTTTGCTGCCGCGAGGCGGCGAACCCGGTGTGGAGCTTTCCCGGGTCGTGGGGTGCCCAGGCTCGGTACGACGATGCCTGCGGTTCGTGCGCGTCGACCTGCACACCGCCGTAGAAGCCCCGCCGGAGACGACGATGTCCATGAGAGTTACTCCGCACCACGAAGCGACGGCTCGGCGTTCCGAATCGAGGGCGCCATTGTATTGTGCTCAATGGGTCGAGAGGCAATCTATGCTCGGAGACATTGTTCTGAATCAATGGAGCCTGCGTCGTCGATCTCGAGCACTGTCGGAATGTGACGAGCGATTGCACCATTCGGTTGCGTGCGTGAGTCGTGCCGGTTGGGGGAGTCAGCTCGAACGAGTTCGTCGCGATGAGCAGGTCGTCAACGAGAAATCGGCAGGCGGAACGGAAAGGCTGCCGTATGTTTCGCACCTTGAAACACTGGCTCGTTACGATCATGGCTCCACTGCTGCTCGCGGCCTGTAAGCCGGCTGAGGTTGCACCCGTCCTTCCGGCGCCGCGCGTTGAGACGCCACGCTGGCCACGCGCCGAACCGGAAGCATCTGGACCGAAGGAGTGGTCGGGCTATCCACCCGAGGTCCAGGCGGAGTTTGAGCGCGCGCGTGCGGTGCTTGGCGAAGAACTCGATGGCTGGACCCTCGGAAGCTTGGCGCCGGCGCTGCTCGACTGGGTGCCGCCGGGCGAGAGCCGCAACGTGTGGCTTTCGGTCGACGGGGCACCGTGCGAACTGGTGATTCTCGAGCACCCAGCCGAACAAGCGGAAGCCGAGGTCGACATGTCGCTCTACGCACGGTTTCGGGTTCGAGAGACGACGACCGAGAACGGGGAGCGCCAGCGCTCGTTCGAGGCGGGGTCGATCGGTCACTTCGTGGATTTCGGCAACGGTGGGGGCGACGAACTCTGGGACGGGGAGCGATGGGTCGAAATCGGCGGCTACGGTGTCGGCGAGCCGCCCGAGTCCTCGCGTATCCTGTCGAGTGTCCGCGGGGGCGTTGCCCGATTCGACGCGCCGTGGGAGCGGCCTTTTGTCGAGTGCGACTCGCCACAATTTCGGTCTTGCGAGAGTGGTGGCCATCGGCTGTGCCCATCGTGCGACAAGCTTCGCGTAGGCGTAGTCGGCGACCGTACGTACGGCCCGCGCCGTGTGGGGCCGACGTGTAGTGACCCTTGTCCCCCCTCAGGTCCCGAACACCCCGAGCTCCCGTTCATCCGCGAACTCCTCGAGCGCTATGGCGCCTTCGGGGCCCCTACGAGGGGGCCCGTCACGCTCATGTTCCGTGATGAAGCCCAGTGTCGCGCCGAAGTCCCGATTTGACCGAACCTGCCACATACAGAACGAACGAGCGGCGGGTCCGGCAGTGGACCCCAACGACTCTCGTGGCCAACATGGCTACGCGTCAGTGGCTTGGTCCCCGTCGAGCATGGCGAGCAGCTGCTCTTCGGTGATGAGCTGCACGTTGTAGCTGCGGGCCTTCTTCGCCTTGCCGCTGGTAGAGTTCGGGTCGGCGAGCACGAGGTAGGAAAGGTCCCGGGTGACGCTGTCGACGAGCTCGAAGCCCGCGGCTTCCAGGGGTTCCCTGTAGTCGTTCTTCTTCTTGCCGCTGGGCAGCTTGCCCGTGATCGCGACCTTACCTTTGCGCTTGGCAGCGGCTGCCGCGGCGGCGGCGATGAGGGCGGCGGAGTCGACAGGCTCCACGTTCACGCCGTTGCGCAGGAGCGCGTCGATGACGTCCGCGACGTCGTCGATGCCGTCTTGCAGGCGGTCGCCCAGGGTCGGTACGCCCGCACGGGCTGCAAATTCGGCGTTGCGGAGCTTGCCGGTGCGCCAGTCGTCGAGCGCGTCGAGCTCGCCTGGCACGGCGGTGAGCATCAGCTCGACGCGCCGCGGTCCCAGACCGTGGATACCGAGGGAGCCCATGAAGAGAATGAGACCGAGGGTGCGCGTCTTCTCGATCTCATCGAGGATCGTGGTGGCGCGCTTCATGCCGAGCCGAAGCTCTTTGTCCTGGTTGATGATGAGCGACGCGAGCAGTTCGGGGTCGTCTTGCAGGGTGTACAGGCCTGCTGGGTTTTCCAGATCGCGCTGCTCGATGAGTGCCTCGCGGACTGCATCCCCGATGCCCTGGATGTCGAGCCCCTTGATCCAGCGAGCGATTTTTCCGCCGGACTTCTTTGGGCACTCGGGGTTGAGGCAGATCGTGGCTACGCCCTCCTCGCCGCCGGTGTTGGTGCGTCGGGCGACGTCTCCGCCGCAGAACGGGCACGCGGTGGGCTCCTCGATCGCGTGTCGGTCCTGTGGTGCAGCGCGTTCGACGACGCGAATCACCTTGGGAATGATGTCGTTAGCCTTGATGACGTAGACGGTGTCGCCAACCGCAACGTCGAGGCGCGCGATCTCTTCCCAGTTGTTGAGCAGGACGTTCTGCACCGTCGTGCCCCCGATCTCGACCGGCGCGAGCTTGGCGGTGGGCACCAGCACGCCGGTGTGGCCCCCGCCGATCTCGTAGGCGAGCACCTTGGTCTCGCCGCCTTCGGAGGCGAACTTCCACGCCGTCTGGCCCTTGGGGCGGTTCGACACCACGCCCAACGCGGCCTGGATGGCAAGGTCATCGATCTTGAGCACGATGCCGTCGATCCAAAACGGGAGCGCGTCGCGGGTCTGTGCGATGCGTCGGTAGTAGGCCACGCAGGCGTCGAGGTCGGCGCAGGCTTCGTTGGGCATGAGCTTGAACCCGAGCGCCTCGAGGAACGCGATCTTCTCGGCTTCGGTGGCGAACGTGGTCGCAGGGTCCTCGACGTCGAAGGCGAACACCGAAAGCAGGTGTGAGCCCTTGCCGTTCTTGCGGCCCATGATGCCGTTGCCGAGGTTGCGCGGGTTCTTGCTGCGCTCGGGATCGGCGATGCCCCAGTCCTCCACGGTGAGAATGACCTCGAAGCGGACGGCGCCCGAGAACGGCGTGCCGTCGGGGCGCTGAGCGAGCACCGGCAGGCCTTTGAACTTCACGGCGTTGGCGGTGATGTCCTCACCCTCGACGCCGTCGCCTCGTGAGATGACCTGCTCGAGCTTGCCGTTCGCGTAGTACGCGGCCGCGCTCGCGCCATCACCCTTGAGCGATGCGTGGATCGCCGGGCTACCGTTCTTCGTGAACCAGGTTTCAAACTCCTCTTCGGTGTTGACCTTGCTCTGGCTGCCCATCGGCATGCGGTGGCGTGCCTTGGTGAGAATCGCGTCGGGAGGAACAGGAGCGCCGACCATGGCGAGCACGTCGTCGTCGGGGTCGAGCGCCCGCAGCTCGTCCTCGAGGGCGTCGTAGTCGGCGTCCTCCATGATCGCCTGGTCGCCGAAGTAGTAGGCCTGCTTGGCCTTGAGGATGGTGTTGCGCAGCCACGTCCGGCGCTCGGCGTCACCCATGCGCCGGACTCTACAGGTCGGAGCGGCCTCTCGGCCACCGTCGCAGCCAGGCCGGGTCGAGGACTGCGAGGTGGAGCGTCACCATGCCCAGCGTCAGGTCCGCAAAGTCGATGAGGACGAGCAGACCAACGTGCATCGCGAGCATCGCGGCCCAAACCCAAGGCCGCGCGCGAGAGGAGAGGGCGAGTGGCGCAAACGCGATCTCGAGCCCGAGGACGCTCCATGTGCAGCAGCGCAGCAGTAGGGGCGGCAGGTCCAGCGCCCAGGTGCGGAGCATCCCACCTCGAGCCAGCGGGTTGTCGAGGACGGCGGCCAAGGCCTCCCCGCCGACCCAGGAGGGGGCCGCGAGCTTGGTAAGTCCGCTGTATGTGTAGCCCACGGCCATCGCGATCCACAGGGCGCGAAAGACGGCTGGCGACCAGGCGCGTCCGCCGTCGGCCTTGGGCTGCGCAGCCCAGGAGAAGAGCAGCAGCCCGACGTAAGGCATGGCCGGATTGGCGATGAGCGGGTTGCGACCGAATAGGCAAGCGGTGACGTACAGCGCCACGCCGGCAGCGATGCGATCTCGAGCGCCGAACGCCAGACACAGGCCGGCCACGAGTCCGAGGCCGACGAGTGAAACGACGACGGCGGGTCCGTCGCTGAGCGCCAGCACGTTGGGGAACGCGCGCATCAGCGGGCTCGCCGACCCGTGGGCGAGCATGCCGTCGCTCGAGAAAATCTCGGCCGCGTCGGGTAGCAAGGTGAGGAAGTGGCCGGCGACGTAGCTGCCCAGCGTCGCCCGAACGAAGACGCGGTGATCAAGCATGGCGGGCCTCCGGCGAGCAGACGACGGTCGCGGGGTCGAGGGTGGGGGCACGAGGCGGGGGCGTATAGACGATCGTCACGTCGCCCGAGACGCTGCGCGGATCGATACCCATCTCGGCGAGCAAGGGTCGGTCGCCGCACAGCGCGTAGGCGGCCACCTCGTCGAACATCGGCTGTAGCATCGGGATCCCGCGACCATGCGGCAGGAACACCACGACCGCTCCGTACGCGTTGCGCCGGTTGTACGCGCCACGCATGCGTGGCCCATCGGGCCGCAGCGACATCGATCGTGCGTGGCCCTCGATGTCGGTCCACGTCAAGGTCATCGCCGTCGCGAAAGGCTCATGACTCTCATGAGCCGTGAAGACCTTGGGAGCGGGACTGGCCCCGGTCGCGGCGAGGACCCCGTTGAGCTCCGGCAGGTCGGCAGGGTCGGCCACCATCCGTCCCAGACCCAGCAGCAGCACTGCGGGCGCGACCCATCCGCCTTCGCCTGTGGTGGGATCGTTCACGTCCTTGCCACGCAGCATGGCGCCGAGTTTGGCCTCCCGATGCTGCGCGAAGCCGCAGGCGCCGTCGAACGTCTCAGGGTTTTCGAACGTTCCGAACAGCAGGTCCCACAGGGGCAGGTCACTGTAGTTGTTTGTGTGTCGCTCGCGCTCGTGGTGAACACAGTGCATCTCTGGGCGCTGGAAGAGCCAGCCCAGCCATCGGGGCGTTCGAACGTTCCAGTGGTAGACGAGTTCGGCGAGACCCGTGAGCAGTACGGTGATCGCCGCGGCCTCAGGGCCGAGTCCGACGACTCCAAAGAGCACCGCGGAGCTGAGCAGCGCGTTGAGCCCGATCTCGAGCGGGTGCTTGTAGAAGCTCGTGAGGATTTCGAGCCGGGCGGGGCTGTGGTGCAGCTGATGTACGCCGCGCCACAGCCAGTCGACCTCGTGCCGCGCGCGATGCCACCAGTAGTAGACGAAGGTGATCGCCAAGTATCCGAGCGTGGCGCCGAGTATCGTGCCGAGCCCTCGCGCGTCCCACGGAGACAGGGCGCTCCACCAGGCGTCGAAGCGGTCGCCGATGGCGTACACCGAGGCTGCCTGCACGCCGTTGAGGGCAACGGCCCGCACTACGAAGCCCGGCGCGTGCGGCAGTACTCGTCCGGGGCGAACCCGCTCGACGGCCATCATGGCGGCCGCAGCGGCAAGAACGATCAGCGGGATGTTCACGTCCGCGGTTCAAAAGCAAATCGCGGACCACACTCAAGTAGCTAGAATTATTGATTTTGTTGCCAGTGCTCATGTGCATCCCGTGCACGCACGTGTGCATTGGATGTCTATCGATCGAAGGCGCTCAGATCCCAGAGCGGACCAGCGATGCAACAGCCCGCTTCGCCCTCGTCGACTCGGCCCGGGCACCAGTCCTCGTCACCCGCGTCGTTGGGCGGGCCGTTGCCACATTGCACGTCGTTGTAGACCGGGTTGTCTCCGACGCCGGGTCCAGGCCCGATCGCTTCACACACTTCCATCACGGTGCGGGGACCGGCCGGGGTGTCGACCATGACCCCGCCGATGTTGTGGTCGAACGAGGTCGCGCAGTAGCAGCGTCCGTCGACGCTGTAGCTATCGGCCCAGCTCATTCCACCGGGTTTGCCCTGCACGTCGTCTAGGCTGCAGTCGTCGAGCGGGCCGAGACAGCTCCCGGTCTCGCATGTCCCCCCGTCACAGTCGTCGGGGCCCTCGCACGGGGTGTTCGTGCATGCCTCGCAGGGCCCACCGCAGTCGACGTCGTCTTCACCGGGGTCGAGTTGCCCGTTGTCGCAGGCATCGTTTCCAGTGACCGTACTGCCGCTGCTCGAGGAGTCGTCGCTGGCCATGCTCGTGGTTGCTGCACCGGTGCTGGTGGACCCGGGTCCCGTTGTGGTCGCCGTCGAGGCACCGCCGGGGCCAGCCGTGCTGCTGGCGCCCGGTCCGGTCGTTCCAGCTTGCGTCGTACCGCCCGCCCCCGTGACGCCGTCGGTCGCGCCGTCGGAGTCGTTGTCATGGCATCCCGTCGCCACCATCGTCGCGGCCAGCATGCCCGTCAGCGCCCATCCCCATCGCATTGGTCGAGCATACGATCTTCGAAGCGAGGGCCGGGGACTCACCGGCGTCGCCGCTTCGGATGCCGCTCGAATGCCTCGTGAACCTGATCCCAGCGCGCAGCGGAGACATGCTCTACGACCGCGGACAGGGGGCCGTCGGAAAACGCTTGCGTCGACCCATCGCGTCGCTCGATGACGAACAGCTTGCGGCACCCCGCGCATCGAATCTCGTGCAGCCGCCCTAGGTACCCGAGCGTGAGTTTGGATTTCGCGTCGGTGATGACTGGGCTTAGCAGGCCTCGGCTGCGTTGCGAGGCGAAACTGGACGCCTTGATGCCCACAGACTGTCGCAAAGGTTGTGTTGGTTTGCGGCCGGCAGCGGAGTAGGTTGCACGCGATGGACGAGCGAATCGTCGACCTCGAGGTCCGCCTCGCATACCAAGACAAGATCATCGCCGACCTCGACGAGGTCGTCCGCGCCTTCACGCGGCGGGTCGAAGTCCTCGAGCGCGAGATCGATCTGATGAAGCAGACCCTCAAAGAGGGCGTGCCCGAAGTCGGGCCCCAGAACGAAAAACCGCCGCACTACTGAGGCCGGCCAGCCCTGACGACCTCGCCGCCCGCGGGCCCGCCACCCGGGCCGAGGTCGATCTCCCAGTCGCAGGCGTCGATCAAGGTGGTGCGGTGCTCGGCGATGACGATGAGGTCGCCGCGGTCGACGAGGGTGCCGAAGACGTTTCGGAGGCGGAGCAGATCGAGTTCGTGTTGGCCGCTGCCCGGCTCGTCGAGCAGGACGAGGGACGGGGCGACCTTGTCGAGCAGGCGCGCGGCGAGGGTGAGGCGCTGGGATTCGCCGCCGGAGAGGGTGGCGCGGTCGCGGCCGAGGGCGAGGTGGCCCAGGCCGACGTCGAGCAGGGCGGTGCAGGCCTTGGCGAGCGCGCCGGAGACCTGAGGAACCAGGGCTTGCGCGGGCGCGCTGAGGACGTCGGCGATGCTCTGGTCGTTCCAGCGGACGGCGAGGACTTCGGGCTTGAAGCGTGCGCCACCGCAGCGCGGGCAGGGGACGGTGACGTCGGCGAGGGCATCCAGGGCCACGCGCTCGACACCGGTGCCTTTGCAGACCTCGCATCGGCCCTTGGGGCTGTCGAACGAGAACGCCGCCTTGGGCAGGGCGCCGTCGCTGGCCTTGGCGAAGAGCGTTTGAAGCGCGGCCTGAGCACCCAGGGCGGTGAGGACGGTGCGGCCCTGGGGACCCCGGGAGCTTCGGATGTCGACGAAGCGGTCGAGGCCGTCGGCGGCAGCGCAGCCGACGGGGTGCCCCGCGCGCGCGGAGGCCTCGAGCACGTCGAAGAGCAGGGTCGACTTGCCGCTTCCCGAGGGTCCGGTGAGCGCGACGAGTCCGGCGCTGGGCAGCTCGACGTCGATGCTCTTCAGGTAGTTCGCGCCTGCGGAGTGCACCCGCACCGAAAACTCGAGCGCGCGCGGTGGACGGTCGGGCGCTGAGGTTCGAAGGGCGCGGGCGGTGGGTCCGTCGCCCGCGAGGACTTCGCTCGTGGGTCCCGCGGCGAGCACGGTGCCGCCCTCGGGACCACCGCCGGGGCCCAGCTCCACCAGGTGGTCGGCGCCGCGGAGCATGGCGGGGCGGTGGGAGACCACGATGACGGTGTTGCCCGCGTCTCGCAGTGCCCGAAGCCGCTGAAGCAATGGCTCGACGTCGTCAGCGTGCAGGCCCGCGGTCGGCTCGTCGAGGACCACCGTGGTGTGGGCGAGGCCCGAGCGCAGCACGGCGGCCAGACGCAAGCGCTGCAGCTCGCCGGCGGAGAGCGTGGGGCTGCGTCGGTCGAGCGCGAGGTGACCCAGGCCCAGGTCCACGACGGCGTTGAGGCGCTCGGCGAGCTCGGGCCGAAGCGCTGCGTACACGGGGTGGTCGGCAGCGGCGTCGTCGAGCAGGGCGAGGACGGCGTCGGCCGGATGCGCGAGCAGGTCGGGCAGCTGAAGCGAACCGAGCGTGACCGCGGCGACCTCGGGGCGACCGAGAGTTTCACCCTTCTCCAGCATCGTGACG
>CAYSPB010000150.1:0-15825 GCA_964432695.1 uncultured Nannocystaceae bacterium | reverse complement strand
GGCCCATGGCCTCGCCGTGGTCGGCGGCCGCGCTGGAGGCAATCCAAACCCCGGTGAGCGGGACAAGGCCTGCCAACCCCGCGAACAGTGCCTTGGCGCCGCCTACGAGCAGCAACCGGGTCCAGGAGGTTCGCGGGGACGACATCGAGGATTCAATCCGTGAGCAGCTGGAATTGTTCCCGTGCGGTCAGGGCTCGATGGCGTGGCTGAGCGTGCCGATACGCCCACATGCATCGCGCACGGCTACGTCGATGCGTCTGGGCTCGCCTGCGAACCATCCGTCGGGGACCAAGACGAAGTTGAGCAGCTCGGCGCGGCCCTCGTCGAAGGCAACGATGGAGCCATCGTATACGGCCGTTCGATCTGCGGAGGTCCAAGCCTCTTCACCCTCTCCCTGCGTGAGCACGATGCTCACCTCGAACGCGAGATGGGACTCCAGCGGGTTGTCGACGCCAACACCGAGCACCATGTGGGAGCCACCTTGGGCCCCCTGGATTTCCTCAGGTGCCGTACCCGGTGCCAAGGGACGGAAGCTGCCGTCTCCGTCGCCAAGCTCGAGCTGTAGTGGGCTCTCGTCTTCGCAGGTCGCGTCGACTTGGAGCGCGTCGCCCTGGTCGCAGCCGAGCGCGTCGTCGAGGCAGGGATCCCCACCCGAGGCCCGTCCGAAGAGCGGGCAGCCCGACAGCAGCATCAATCCGGCACCCAATGCGACCCGCATCGTTGCAGAGTAGTACGAACCGCACGAAAAAGCGCTGCGCCCCCGAAGGACGCAGCGCTGGCTCCAACGACGCCGGGCTCAGGCCGGGGTCGAGCAGATCCCGATGCCTTCGAGGCACATGTCGGGCTCTTGTCCGACGTCATACCAGGGCAGGCACTCTTGACCGGCCTGGCATGCCGAGTCGTCCCCGATCTCGCAGAACGACGAGCAGCAGGCAGGCGAACCCGGCGGACATTCAGGGACCAGGTCCGGGCTCACGCAGCCGGTGCCGTCATCACACGCGTTGAGGAACTCGCAGGGGTCACCGGCGGCACCGGAGTCGTCACCGCTGGCATCCGGCGCACATTGGAAAAACTCACCCACCGGGTAACACCCCTGCCCTTCCGCGCACTCGTCCGCAAGCGGGTTGCAGATGGGCAGGCAGAGGATCAGCACGCCCTCGTTTGCGATGCTGCATGCGGTCCCCTCGGGGCCACACATCGGCGCGGCCTCGCTCCCCGTACATAGCTCGACGCAGGTGCCCTCATTGGTTTCGGCATCCGCATCCCAG
This sequence comes from uncultured Nannocystaceae bacterium, assembly GCA_964432695.1. GTDB lineage: Bacteria > Myxococcota_A > Polyangia > Nannocystales > Nannocystaceae > CAJXVA01. The sequence goes on along the minus strand of CAYSPB010000150.1, from coordinate 14,557 downwards.
CACATCGAGGTGGCATCGCAGTTGTCGACCCCGCTGGTCCCCGTCCCTTCGACGATACAGGTCTCGCCCACCGCGACCGGGTCGTCCGCGACTGGCACGCAACGGTTTGCATTCCATGAGCTACCTCCGTCGCTAGCCCAAGCCGCGCATTTCTCCCCTTTGGGGCAGTCCTGCGCCCAGACGTCGCACTCGATCACACTTCCGCCGCCGTCGGGATCCATGACGAAGGCGCCTCCACCCTGCATCGGGTCCAACTCGTCGGCGAGATCGTCAGCCGCGGGTGCGGCCGGGTTGGTGAAGTCGCTGCTCAAGCCCAGCGCGCCACCGATGTTCGGCATGTGGTCGTCCTTGGTCTGAAGCCAGAAATCGATGTCGGCCTTGGACATCTCCGGCTGACACGGGACGATCACGGAGCCACCGGTGCTGCTGGACGACTCATCGCCCGTGCTCGTGCTTCCGCTGTCGTCCGTGGTCGACGAACTCGATGCGCCGGTCTCGGTCTCGTTGCTGGTGGTCGAGCCGGTGCTGCCGCTGGCCGTGGCGCTGGCGCTCGCCGTGGTCGGGAGCGTGCCCGATGCACTCGGATCGGCCGAGTCCGAGGACGTCGAGCCACTGGTATCACTGCCAGTGCCGGTCGTTTCGTCCGAACCCGTGTCGCAAGCCGAGAGCGCGAGCATCGAGGCCGCACCGAACACCAAAGCTTTCCATGTCATCATCGACAGTGTCGTACGAGTTCTGGCCCAAAAGGTTCATAAAAAGTGATCGGATGCTTTCCTGACGAGACGCTTTGCGACCCGCATCACGTGGCCGGGCTCGGAGGTTCAAGGTGAGTCGGAAAGCTGACCTTCGAGCGGCCTGCTGGCAGGCGATCCGAGACGCCGGAGCAGCTCGCTTTCCGGGGGTTGAAGGCCGCATTCCGAACTTCGTGGGGGCCGAGGCTGCAGCCGAACGTTTGGCCGCGACGCAAGCGTGGGCCCAGGCCCACGTGCTCAAATGCAACCCGGATTCGCCGCAACGACCCATCCGGCACCGTGCCTTGAAAGAAGGCAAACTCGTGCTGATGGCCGTTCCGCGCCTGCGCACGGAAGCACCGTTTCTCGCCCTCGACCCCTCGGCCCTCGATCGTGGCGCCCTGTGGGCTGCATCGTCAGCGAAGGGTGCGGACGTCATGGGGGTGCCGACGTCCCTCGAAGACGTGCCCCCCATCGACCTCATCGTGACCGGCTGCGTCGGCGTCACGCGACAGGGCGCACGACTGGGCAAGGGCGGAGGCTACAGCGACCTCGAGTACGCCTTACTACGCGAGCTGGGACGGGTCCACGCCGATACGCCCGTGGCCACGAGCGTGCACGACTGTCAGGTCTTGCCCGCGCGCACCATTCCCATGCTTCCGCACGACGTCTCGCTCGACGTCGTCGTCACCGCGACGAAGACGATCCGGTGCAAGCGAGACTACGAACGTCCGCAAGGCGTCCTCTGGGACAGCCTGGACCCGGAGAAGCAAGAGGCCATCCCCGTGCTCCGACCGGGTCCATCCGGGCTCACGCAGTGAGCGTGCCCATCAGCGCGCGCAGCTGAGCGTCGAGTTCGTCATCGGTCAACCGGCCCGCATCCCGATCGAACACGTTCTGGAACCGTGGCACCGACAGACTGCCCTTGAGCTCCGCGCCGAAGAACGGCAGGGATGCCTCGGCTGCACCGAGCACCCCTTTGCCCCCGCGCGGCCCTGGAGACGTCGCCATGATCACGATCGGCTTGCCCTGAAACACCTTCGAGTCGATGCGCGAAGCCCAGTCGTAGAGGTTCTTGTACGCCGCGGTGTACGAACCGTTGTGCTCGGCGAACGAGACCGCCAGTGCGTCGGCGCCACCGATCAGGTCGTAGAATCGCTGCGCTGCTTCGGGGATGCCGTCGCGCGCTTCGACGTCCTGAGTGTACAGCGGGAGCGTGAAGTCGTTGAGGTCGAGCAGCTGTACCTCTGCGTTCGGCACGAGCGAGGCGGCATACGTGACCAACGCCTTGTTGATCGAGGTCGAGTGGTAGGAGGCGGCGTAGGCGAGCAGTTTCATGGGGAGTTCTCGATCGCCGCCAAGACGGCGGCTTGGTTGGAGGGTTGGAGCACGCTGGGGTGCAGTGTCATCGGGGCAGTATCCGCACCGAAAGCGAGTCCCGTGCGGTCAGCGAGTTCTGGAGCCGTCGCAGCAAAGATGCTCGACTGCGACGCCTTCGCGGCACTGCGGCCTCCATCATTGCGCGGCATCATCAACCGGAACAGAGGCCACAACGGCCGCGCGTACCATGGGAGCGCACGCCACGTCATGGCGTGAGTCATGGAGGTGGCCGCAGGACCGGGCATCGCGATGTGCACGACGATACCGGAGGACTCCAGCGTCCTCGACAGTGAAACCGCCATCGCCTCCATCGCGCGCTTGCTATGGCTGTAGCTCGGAAGGGGGACGAAGCCTTTGGATGCGTCCAGGTTGTCCACGTCGAGTCCGCCAAACGGAGCCCCGCCGGTCAACATCACCACACGGGCCGAAGGTGCCGCCTCGAGCTTCACCCGTAGTCCGAGCGTGAGTCGGTAGGGTGCGACCACGTTCACCGCGAAGTTGCTCTCGAAGCCATCGTCGTTGACCATCCGATGCTCTGCGAGGCGGCCTGCGTTGTTGATGAGCACGTCGATCGCGGGAAGATGCGCCAGATCGGCGACCAGGGCTTCGACACCCGCGAGCGTCGACAGGTCGGCCGCGACGAACTCCACGCGGCCGTTGCCCGACTCGGATTGGATCCGTGCGACAGCGTCCGCGCCTCGGGCCGCATTCCGGCCGGTCACGACCACGCGGCCGCCCAACGCGGCGAGGGCAATGGCGGTGTGGAGTCCAATGCCTCCGGTGCCTCCGGTGACGACGGTGATGGGCAAGGTCTCGGGCATGGCTGCGTCTCGTTCACCAGCAAGATATGCTGTGCTTTCCGAGTCACAAGACCGTTGCTCCGGACACTAAATGACCACTGAGATCACAAATCATGCCTAGCGCTGACCGTTTGGGGGAATTCGTTGCGGTGGTCGAGGCTGGCAGCGTGTCTGCGGCTGCGCGGACTCTAGGGCTTCCCCGCGCCACCTTGAGTCGTCGGCTCACCGGGCTCGAAGCGGAGCTGGGCATCCGCTTGCTGCATCGCCAGACACGCCGGCTGATCCTGACCGAGGCAGGAGAGCGGTTGCTCGCGCGTGCTCGGGGAATCGTGGCGGAGACCGAAGCCGCCTGGTCCGAAATCAGCCGACTCGACGACACACCCCGAGGCAGGCTGCGGGTTTCGATTCCCCCGAGCGAGGCGTTCTACCCCAGCATCGTCTCGTTCTCGAAGCGTCACCCGCTCGTCGACCTCGACGTCCTCGCCACGCCCGAAAGTCTCGACCTCGTGGCCTCTGGCGTCGACGTGGCGATTCGATTCAGCGCTGGACTCGACCCTGGGTTGGTCGCAAGGCGACTCGACGCGGACCGCGTCGTCGCGGCGATGAGTCCCCGGTATGCGGAAGCATCCGGTCGACCTCGCACCCTCGCAGACCTCGCCCAGCACGCGTGCATCGGAGGGCCTACCCACGACCGCCACGGAGTGACGAGCTGGCCCTTGCTCGCTGGCGGCTCAGTCGAAGTGCGCGGATCGTTCTGCACGAACGAAGTGCCACTCCAGCTACGAGCCACCCTCGACGGCCTCGGCATCGCGCTGCTCCCCGAACGGATCGTTCAGACGTTCGTGGAACGGGGGCATCTCGAGCTCGTGCTTCCGGACGAGATCGGCACGGAGACCGGGGCGTTTTTGGTCTACCCCGAGCGCGACTTCCTACCGCCGCAAGTCCGCGCATTCATCGACCACGTCGTGGAACACCATCCACAGACGGTGTCAGCCGCCCGCGCTGCGTTCACGCCCGCGCGATTCGGCCTGTGAGTTGGGCGCCCATGTGCACGGCGGGTGAATCGTGTCGGCGGCAACTCGAAGTGCAGCCGCGGCGGCGGCGGGCGAGACCTCGTGTGGCTGAACCACGCCTTGCGGGTCGCGCTCGGTGAGCAACGTGAAGATGACCGCCGCGCTAAGATAGGCGCCCACGCTGCCCGGGTGTGCGCCGTCGTCTGCATACGGGTCGTGCTCGGAATGCTCTGCAATCATCGTCGACCAGGCATGACCGACGGGGACGACCACCGTGTCCGTCGATGCACCGAGCGAATGGTATGCCTGTGCAACTGCGTCGAGCATGGCGTCCGGGGACCCGCCGGTCTCCTTCATGTAGTTGTAGAGATTGTGGCCCACCTTGCGCGGCCAGGTCTCGAACAGCAGTGGCTCGGCACCCGCTTCGCGCACGCGCTCGATGAGCGTGGTTCCGTCAGCCGCGAAGCTCTTGGCGTTTCGCAAGGGGTCGAGGCTGTGGCTCTGCAAGATGACCACGTCCCAATCCCGCGACGCCAGGGCCGCGCGGGTCTTCGCTCGCTTCACGTGGAAATCGAACGCCTTCCCCCCCATGGCGGACCGCTCGACGTGCATGCGGATCCCGGCGTCGTCGGCCATCTTCGCCAACACACCCGGCGTGTCGTTCAGGATCACGTAGCTGTTGCCGATGAACAGCACGTCGAGTTCACCGACGGGTTTGCAGGCGGGTAGTGCGGGCACGGCCGGTGGGGCGACGGGCTCAGGCACTGCCGCAGCCGGAACTGCCTCGACCGCCTCTCGCGTCGTGGGGGCGCGCACCACCGCTCGCTCGTCGCAGCTGACGCAGAGCAAGATGAGCACACTGCACCTCGCAAACCTCATTCGCGATTCGGTATAGCAGCCCACGGCGCGGAAGCGGAGTGAAGCATCGACGCGCTACACTCCGTGACGACGCCGTGCGCCACGCGCCATGGACTGCCCCGAGGAAAATGTCCTCGTCGACTTCGTGCGCGGCGAGCTGACCGACGAACACCGCGACGAGATCGAGGCCCACATCGACGGGTGCGAGCTCTGCCGCGCGGTGATGGTCGAGCTGGTCCGCTTCGAGCCCGACGAGGACGAACTCGCGGTCACGGACCAGACCGTCGCGCCCGACCCGGTCGAACCGACCCGCGACCCCAAAGAAAGCTACAAGGTCGCCCCTCGGCTGGCCGAGGGTGACAAGGTCGGCCGCTACGTCATCCTGCAAAAGGTCGGTGCTGGCGGCATGGGAGTCGTGTACGCCGCCTACGACCCTGAGCTCGACCGCAAGGTCGCGATCAAGCTCCTGATGACGTCCCTGGGAGGCTCGATCGACGCCGAGCTGACCGAGCAGCGCACGCGACTGCTCCGCGAGGCTCAGGCGATGGCCAAACTCACCCACCCGAACGTGATCACCGTGCACGACGTGGGCGAGTTCGGTGATCAGGTCTTCGTCGCGATGGAGTTCATCGACGGCGGCACCCTCGGCGACTGGTCCAAGAAGGACCGCTCGTGGCGCGAAGTGATGGACGTCTTCATGGCCGCCGGCAGCGGTCTGGCAGCTGCGCACCGAGCCGGCCTCGTCCACCGCGACTTCAAACCCGACAACGTCCTCATCGACAAGGACGGCCGCGTTCTGGTTACCGACTTCGGCCTGGCGCGCCCCGCCGCAGGTAAGACCGACACCTTCGGGTCGCTTCCCACCATGGAGAGCACACCGGTCATGTCGGCACAGCTGACCCGAACGGGCGCGCTGGTTGGCACGCCGGCCTACATGGCGCCCGAGCAACTCTCCGGCAAGCGCAGCGACGCGATGGCCGACCAGTTCTCGTTCTGCGTCGCCCTGTACGCCGCGCTCTACGGTCACCGGCCGTTCGCGGGCCGCGTACTCGGCGAGCTGATGGCGAACGTCACGGCGGGACGGATCCGGCCGGCGCCGCGCGATGCATCGGTACCACGACAGATCCGGCGCGCGCTCTTTCGCGGGCTCTCAATCGAACCCGAGGACCGCTTCCCCACGATGGAAGCACTGCTCGAGCAGCTCTCGTTCGACCCAGTTCGGCGCTGGCGCACCTGGGCGACCGTGCTCGTGCCCACCGCCGTGTTGGGCGTAGGCGTCTTCGCGTACACCAGCACTTCACCTAGCAACGACGCATTTTGCGAAGATGTCTCGGTCCACCTGCGCGGTATCTGGGATGAGGGTCGCCAAGACGAACTCGAGTCGGCATTCTTGGCCACAGGCAAGCCCTACGCCGCATCGGCCTGGGATGGTGCCTCCCGCAGCCTCGACGCCTATGCGCAAACTTGGCTCGAGGCACAAAAAGGTGCCTGTGAAGCATCGGCGTCCGGCACCCTGCCGGCCTCGATTCTCGCGCTGCGGATGACATGCCTCGACCAGCAGCGCACCGAGTTCGGCACGTTGCTCGCCGTGCTCGAAGACGTCGACGATGCGTCGCTGCAGCGAGCTCAAGACGCCGCGAGTATGCTCCCTGCCCCCTCGCAGTGCGAAGATGTGGAGTCACTCGCACGACGGGAGGCGCGACTCGATACGCCCGCCAAGCGAGCCGAACGACAGCGCCTCGACGAGATAAACAGCCGCGCGAGCATCCTGCAGAACACTGGGCAACTCGACGAAGCGGAGCGCCAAGCCCAATCTGCCCTCGAAATTGCACGCGAGTCCGACGAGCGCTGGGCCGAGGCCGAGTCACTCATCACGCTCGCTGAAGTCCGCGAGCTGCAGGGGCGCTTCGAGCAAGCCGAGTCACTGCAGCACGAAGCGATGACCGCCGCCCTCGCCAGCGACCACCAGTCGGTGATGGTCCGGGTCGCACTGGGCCTGGTGTGGACCTGCGTCGACCCGGGCGCACGCGTCGACGAGGCCGAGCGTTGGTACCAGCACGGTTTGGCAGCGCTGAACCGGGAGAGCGGCGACCCGGGCATGCGCATGCAGCTCGAGAACGGACTCGTGTCCGTTTACCTCTCGCACGACGAGCTCACCAAAGCGGAAGCGCAAATGGAGACCGCGCTGGTCATCCGCGAGCAACTCGATGGAAACCATCGCAGCGAGGACACCACCTGGACCAACCTCGGTCGGCTCTACGCCGCGCAGGGACAACTCGACAAAGCCGACGAGGCTTTCGCAAAGGCTGTGGAAACAACGCGTGCGCGCTACGGCCCGCAGCACCCATTCATGGCCGGCGTGCTCGACAATCTCGGCGCCAACCGAGGTCGTCGTCAGGACTACGAAGGTGCACGCGAGGTCCTCAGCCAGGCGCTCGAGCTGCGACAGATCTCGCTCGGGCCCAATCACCCCGACAACGCCACGTCGCTGCTCAACCTGGCCAACGTCGACCGGCACCTCGGGGACTACGAAGCGGCGCAAGGCAAGCTCGAACGGGCCCTGAAAGTTGCCAAGGCCGTCGCCCCGGGCTCGTCGACCGAAGCCGAAATGTTGCTTCGACTCGGACGCGTGCAGCGGTTCCTCGGGGCGACTGCCCGGGCCGAGGCCAGTCACCGCGCTGCCGTAGAGCTGGCCACGACGTTCGAAGGCATGCCCCCCGCGCAACTGGCACGATTCGAGTTCGACCTCGGTCGCAGCTTGCTCGCCGCCGGCGAACACGAACGGGGACGCGCCGCTCTCGAGTCGGCCCTGTCACATCTGGCTGAGAACCCCGACGACGACATCGACGTGGCGCGGGCTCGGCTGTGGTGGGGCCGTTCCTTCCCGGGCGGCGTGCCGCACACCAAGCGCGCCCAGGTCGAGGCCGCGGCAGCCACCGCCACCTCCAGCGGCAATGCACTTCGCGATGCCGAGGCGTTTCTCGCTTGGGCCTCGGTGTCGTGGGCCAACGGCGACGCTCGATCGGCTCACCAGCATGCCGACGGTGCCACCGCACTGCTCGAGCCCCTCGGCGCCGAAGGTGCGCCGCCGCTGACGCACGTCGACGCCTGGCGTCGCGAACACGTGCGTTGAGCCCGGCACCATCGCGCCGGCCGAACCGCGGCCGGCGGTCCGCCTCGCGCTCTCGAATGCGAAGAAGTGCGTTCGGCGTGCTCGAGATGGATAGGAGCCCACCGGGAAATCTTCTCGACGTGTTTTTCGAAGGTTCTCCGCGGCGCGGACATGCATCGACGGGGAACGTAGAAACGTGCAAGTCAGAGCAGCAATGTTGCTGGCGTTGGGGACATGGCTTTTGCCGTCCTGCGACGACACGGAAACCTTTCAATGTGCGCAGTCGAGCCAGTGCAACGTCAATGGCGCGACCGGAACCTGCGAGCTTTCGGGCTACTGCAGCTTCGACGATCCAGACTGCGAGAGCGGACGACGGTACGGCGACTTTGCCGGGGCCCTGTCGGGGTTCTGCGTCGAAGACGAGCCCACGACGACTTCAACGTCGAGCGATGGAGACGGTCCATCGTGCTCGTCCGGCACGCTCGGCTGCGGCTGCGACGACAACGGAGCATGCGAAGCTGGCGCGAGCTGTCAGGAAGGTGCCTGCGTGCCAGAAGGCTGCGACGCTGGCACCGAAGATTGCACATGCATCGACGGCGAGTGCTTGGGTTCACTGATCTGCAACGTCAACGCCGTCTGCAGCCCGCCCTCCTCCGATGACGGCGGGGACGAACCCAGCGGTGGCACCTCGGAGCCGGACAGCTGCGAGCCCAGCAGCGCCGCGGACGACTGCAACGGCAACGGCGTCGCCGACGCCTGTGATCAGATCCCCGGCGGCGCAACCTGTGTGCTCTCGGGATACGTCGAGGATGCCGACGACGTCGCGCCCGACCTACTCAATGGCGACATCCGCATGGCGTTCGTCCGCGCAGACGGGGACGACTTGGTGCTCGGCATGGGCTTTCATGACCCGCTGCAGCTCGGCGACGGATCCTCCTTGTTCGAGATCTGGTGGTATTTCGATGCGGACAACAACCCCGACACCGGTTCGGAGCAGGTGGGTCAGTTCGGCGGCGAGATCGACATCCGCGTCAACATCGCCTCCGACGGCTCGCAAGAGCTCCGGGTCAACGACGAAGTCGTCGTCGGAAACTCCACGCTCGAAGACGGCAACCGCCTGGTCGTGATTCGGCTCAAAGCCCCAAAGGTCCTCAAGGGACTTCCCGGAGGTCGATGGGTCGGTGTCTCGGGTGGCGTCGGTGAGAACTTCCAAGCCGACACGGACAAGACGCCGATCGCAGGCATCTCCACGCCCGCGCCCACCGCCGAGGACTGCAACGGCGACGGACTCTTCGATGCGTGCCAGCCCCAGCTTGCGGATGAGATCGGCAACGGCCTCGGCATCGGTGATGGCGTGCCAGACATCTGCCAGGCAGACGTGAACGGCGACGGCGTCGACGACACCTGCCGCGGCTTCGGCTGAGACGCATCGGCGTCGGCGGCCGGGTCTAACAGGGCTTCGGCTTGGACTGCTACCGTCGAGGTGATGCGGTTCATCGGCGTAGCGTTGGTTGGGCTCGTGGGCTGCGGGCCCGCGGTCGACTCGGGGACGGGAGGCGCCAGTTCGGCGAGTTCCGGTGTCGCAACCTCCACATCCGGGGCGAGCACGACGACCTCGGCGGAGGATCCGTCAGGCGCCGCCGCGTCGACTACGGCGGATGAAGGCTCCAGCGGCCCGGGTACGAGCACTGGCGCCGTCGCGGTCCCTCCGCCTGCGACGTGCTCCTGCGACACGACACTTTGCCCCGACGAGGTCATCGCAGCGTGTGATGGAGATCGGCTATGTCCACCGCTCGAAGTCACCTGCGCCCGGCCGCAGGTCCAGTATGGTTGCCAGAACATGGACGTGGTCGTCGACCGCGAGGCCATGGAGTGCGCACTTCGGGCTCTTTCGCAGCGCATCCCGGGTGTGCTGACCATCACCGAAGAGACGGAGGCCTGTGGTCTGCGAGGTTGTGGTCAACAGACTGAGCGCATCTACATCCTCGACGGATTGGACAGCGGGAACGCGGTCGTCGCGAGCTGTACGACGAACCCGCTCGCAGAGGCGACGGCCAGCACCAGCTTGCTCCGAGTGTTGGAAGCACCCAAGGAGTTTGCCGCGTGCGGAGAACTGAGAACCGCGGCGGCGCAGCTCGACTGTCTGCGCGCCGGCTTGGGCGCCGGCTCCGTGTTGGCGTGCGAGTAGCGGCTATTCACTTTTCTCTGCAACATCGTAAAACCGGCCCCGTCCTAATCCGCAAGGCGGACATGACGACGCAGCATTGGGCATGCATCGTCGCGTCCATGACCGGCGGAGTCGCTGCGGGAGCGATGGGGCTGACGTGGCTCCGTGTACCCCCAGCGCTCGGACCGTCGGTCTGGGGCGTCGACGTTGCCATCATCACGGCATACGCACTCCTGGCGGCACTGCTCGTCGCGTGTTTCGGCGGCGTCCTCGTGCTGCAGGGCCGGACCCGGCTGGCCGCCATCCTTTTGTGCGCCGCTGGCATCGTGCCCGGCATGATCGAGCCACGAGCGTTCGTCGCGACGTTCCTGCTGGTGTTCGCGGGCCTGCTGGCCCCGCCTCCACGACGCCTTGCCCACCGCCGGATCAGCGGGGACGCCGAACCGACTTCTTGACCGGCACCTGCGCCCCCAAATAGAGGTGTAGTTGCTCGATTCCCTTCACGCGACGGGCGATCGACTCGAACTCTCTGAGCAGGTGCACGATGAGCTTGTCGCCCGCCCGGGATCCGGACGCCGAAAAGTCTTCGTGCACAGCCATGTAGAGCGCCACCAGAGCGTTCTCTTCGCGGGTGAAGATGATGGCTCCCACGGGGCCAAGCCCGTGCGTCGTCACGAACAACGTCTGGGTCTCGACGTTGGACGTGACCTGCAGCCGAAGGCGCTCACCGTCTTCAACAAGCTTGGGATGGCCGTATTTCTTGGCGACTGCCCGGATGCCCTCCTTCATCTTCTCCTGCTGGAGGTTGAAGAAGAGCATCCGCTCCGCCTGGTCGCGATGCTCCAGAGGCAGCGACGAGGAAAATGCGAAGGCGCGGGACGGCGGCATGGGCGGCTTGCCGGCGCTCCTACTCGAGCTCGCGAAGCGGCGGAACGATGAGCTTGTCCGTTTCGAGGAACAGGCCCGACCAGGAAAGACCGATTCCAAAGCCCATGAGCGCCCACTTGGTGGGCTTGTCCCAGTAGTCCTCGCCGCAGACCACCATCGTCAACGGAATCGAGCCCGACCCCGTGTTGCCGAACTCCCCAATCGACAGGAGGACCTTCTCCGAGGGCGCCTTCACCCGGCGCGCCAAGAAGTCGATCATGAACTTATTGGCCTGGTGCGGGACGAAGGCATCGATGTCGCCGACATCCCAGCCCGACTCGGCAAGCAGGGACTTCATCAGCCTTGGAACACGCTTCATCGTGAACGTCAGGACGTCGGGACCCTTGAGGACCAGGTCGATCGGCCGGCGCTCGACTTCGTCGCTGCACATCTTCCGCTCGAACAACTCGGGCGACCAGAAGCTCGCGCCTGCGCCGCCTGGAACGATGATCTTGTCGAAGCCTTTGCCGTCTGCGCCAAAGTCTCGAGCAACGACTTGCGACTCCCCTTCACTGGTGAGCGCGGTCGCAGTCCCGCTCTCGCCGAAAAGAATCGAGTTCGCCAAGTCGCTGCGGTGCCGGCAGTCGGCGATGCGTGGGCGGAAGAACCCAGCAGTCATCTCGCCGCACAGCAGCAGCGCACGCTTGATCAATCCGGACTTGAGAAGCCCTTCGAGGACGATGAGTCCGTGCGTGTACCCCGAGCAGCCGAGGTTGATGTCGAAGGTGAGGCAGCGGTCGGGCAGGCCGAGCTTTGCCTGGATCACGTGGGACGTCGCCGGCGTGAAGAAGTCAGCCAGGCACGTGACGAGGACGATCGCATCGACGGACTCTCGCTCCCAGCCGATCGCGTCCAGAAGGTCTTCGGCCGCAGCGGTGCAAAAGTCGGAGACCTTCTGTCCGGGGGCGCCCTCACGCTTCCGCTCTACGCCGGTGTTGCCGACGATGCGCTCGACGTCGTGCTCGGAGAAGTGCTTCGTCGCGTCGCGCGTCTCCGCGACATACTTCGGCACGCAGGCAGAGATTCCAACGATTCGCATGATGGTACGTCCTGATTGAGAGCTAGAGTTCGCCTACTTCGCGGCGTAGCCGGCGAGGTCGAGAACGTCCTGCACGGTCTTGCACTCGGGGACTTTTTCCTCATCAACTTCGGACCCCTGCTCGTCAAGCAAGACGATGAGGTTGATGACGGCGGTCGAATCCCAGCCCTCGAACTGCTTGAGTTCCGTGTCCGGCTTGAGCGCGTCTGCTCCGACCTGGAGAACGTTGGCGAGCTCTGCGATGAAGTCGTCTCTCGTCATGCCACATGCTAACTACACCCGCCCCGGCGGCGAGACAAGGTCACGGCGAGTTCAAAACTGGAGCCTGCGAGCCTCTGGGCGGCCGGAGACACGAGCCTGCCATTCGACACACCGAGGGCTCGTGATCTCCGCGCCCCACCGTGACCTGCCGAGGCCGAGCGGTTGTCCCGGATCGGTTCACCAACGGGCCCGAACACCGAGCGAAGGAATGGTGTAGCGGAAGCCTTGCGGCGTGCATCGGACCAACGCACGTGAAGGGTCGATGGGGGCCGCCAAGTCCCGGCTACGCGTCGCTAGAACCGTGTCGGTGGCCTCCGAATCGGAACATGCGAAGGTCTCTCGCGCGTAGGTCGCGTTGGCGACGTCCAGGTAGGTCGAAAGCTGCCAACTCGGCCAGCGCCAGGTCCGTTCGACCCGAAGGTCGAGCTGGAAATATGGCGGCAGCCGGGCGTTGTTCCGCCGCGTCTGCAGGGCTTGCGTCTGCGTTTCGGTTTCGTCACGCGCCGTCCACGGCCGGCCCGTGTGGTAGTGGACGCGGCCGCCCAAGTTCCACTTGTGGCTGACCCGGTAGCCGAGGACGAGGTTGAGGATGTGTCGCTGATCCCAAGCGGCCGGTGCTCGGCCCCCGACTTCATAGTTCCGGTCTGCCCTCGAGAGCGTGTAGGCGATCCAACCGAACACCCGAAGTTCCGGGTCCAGTTTCACGAGCGTCTCGAGGCCGTAGGACCAGCCCGTCACCGTGCTGATGACGTCCTCGAGCTCATTGAGCGGATTATCCTCGTTCTCCTGCTCGAGTTCGTAGTCTTGGAGGTTTGACAGGTACCCGACATAGGCCTCTTGTTCGAGGTTCAGCAGGCCCGGGATCACGGCGAACTCATACCCGAACGACGCCTGGGCATTCCGCTGCAAGCCGCGCTCGAAGCCGAAGCTCTCGATGCCGGGCAGCGGGATCGGGAAGGTCGGCGGCTGGTGGTAGAGGCCAACCGCCTGCTTGAGCGTCCAACGCTCGTTGACCTGCTCGCGAAAGAGGACGCGCGGGTCGACACCGAAGGCGGAGGTCAACGCCTGCGAAGACGGGACGTACGGGCTTTGACCAACCTGTGCGTAGAGGTCCGCCCGCAGGCCTGGACGGACTTCGAAGTTGCCCTTGTCGACGATGAGCTCCGCGTAGCCACCCGTCGCCGATACGAACCGTTCGCTGAAGAGCAGGCCGACCTCGGTAGGGTCGAAGTCGCCGTTCGTCCCCGGATCGACGCGGAAGAACTGAAACTCCGTGTCGAGACCAAGGCCGATCGACACCGTCTTCCGCCGCGTCGGAAGGCGATAGTCCACCCGTGGCGCGATTCGGTACTCGCGGCTGGTCAGCTCGCTGAGGCCCGACGTATCGAGACCGAGCACCACGGCGTACGTCGCCGAACCGCCGCGACGCAGGCGTTGTCGGACGCGCTGGTCGAAGCGGTGAAAGTTGAAGCGCAAGAAGGTGGTCTCTTCGAAGCCCTCCGACGCCCGCTGCCCGATGTCGTCGTAGCTGCCGTACGCGAACGCGGTGTAGCGCGCCCGCGGACCGAGGTCGTGGTCGAAGCGCGCTTGGTAGTCCCAGAAGTTGATGCGCGCGTCGGACTGCACTAGCGAGATGATCCCCGCCGTGTAGCTGTATCGACCCGCGAGCGTCAGTGCACCCCGCGGTGCTCCCTTCTCGCAGTTGCGACGCTTGTTCGTCCTCAGGCAGCTTCGGTCGAGCACTCGACGGGACAGCGGCACCTCGACCAAGCCGCCCGCGTCGGTGATCCGGATGTCGACCTCGCCGTGCACCCGATCCCGTCGAGCCGGGCGCGTCGTGCCCTCGATGACGCCAGCCGTGAAGCGGCCCAGCCGAACGGGCGCGCTTCCTGGGTAGAAGTCGACCTGGTCGATGAAGTACGGGTGAATGACCGAGGGGCCGATCGCGACGTGGTAGAGGATCGGAACGCGAGCGCCGTCGAGGTAGTACCCGGTGTTCCCGGGCGCGGCGCCGCGTACGACGACGTAGGGCAAGAAGCCCGCGACTCGGCTCACGCCGGGGAGCGAGGCCACGACGCTGAACGGATCGCCTCGGGTCCCGGGGACCTCGCGAATCTCTCGCTCACGCAGTCGCGTGTTCGAGACCGCGACCGCCTTGTTCTGCTCGACCACCGTTCGGTAGCGGTTGCCGTCGAGGTTGGGCTCCAAGAAGAACTCCATCTCGAGGTCCTGGCCGTCGGTCAGGGCGACGTCGACTTCGAGATCGGTG
>CAYSPB010000149.1:10589-15833 GCA_964432695.1 uncultured Nannocystaceae bacterium | reverse complement strand
TGGGGCGAACACCATGTCCGGACGCATCCGAAGCGGCCGCGTGACGCCCCCCTCGGTCCACGTGGCCGAGCACGCCGCCTCGAGGCCGTCCTGGGACCAGTCGGATCCGATCGCCTCGAGGCGCTCGACGCAGGCTTCGTTGTACACGGACGTATACGTGTCAATCTCACCGAACTCACCCAACTCACCCCGCTCGACGTCCCCTCGAAACGCGGTGCCCGGGCCTCGCAGCTCGAGCACTTCGGGGAACCATGCGTAGGGTTCGGGTGGCGCGTCGCCTCCGAACGGGTTGTCTCGTAGAAGTTCGAAGGACGCGCGCTCGGGCGGCGTGGTGAAACCGAGTTCGAAGTCCACCACGAGCAACGCGGGGCTCATCCGGCAGTACTCGTCCGCGCCGAGAGCCGACGCGGTCGCAGCCTCGGACGTGAGACATGAATCCACATCGGGCGGGACGTCGTCTGGGCAGTCCGAATCGATGCACAGGTCCGCGGCGACGCGTGTCACCTGAACGTTCTCGGCGTTCCACCCCCGAATGCGGGAGAGCGCGAAGCCGGAGCTGCACGCGGGCTCGCACGACGTTTCGTTCTCGCCATGCGTCGGATCGTCCCCCCCAGTGTCGGCACCTCCGAGGCCTTCGGTGTCGCTGTCGCTGTCGGGGTACGCCCCCAAGGACGCGTCGGAACGACAGGCTGCAACGGCACACACGAGCGAGAGGCCGAATAGATATCGCGAAGAGTTGGACGAGGCTGAAGTCATCATCGTTTTGCCAGCCTTTCCCGGGCCGCTTCGGATCCGTGCTTACCCACTTGACTTTCGGGTCTCCGTGCAGAGGCTTCGCAAGCGCTCGAGGTTTGCGGAGGCGGGATGCGTTCGTTCGAACCGCTCGAGCTCGATGCTTGCCTGTCGACGCTTTCCCACCAGACAGAGCGCTTCGATCCGAAGCGCAGCACGATCCTCGCGCATCTGCCCCGTGGGAAAGTCGCGCAGGTGATTCTCGAGGACTTCGAGCGCCCGCTTGGGCTCGCGCTCCCGCATCGCAGCCCGAGCGCGCGCGATGAGAGCCATCTCTTCGCGCAGCATGTCGCCCGGCGCGGCCGGAGGTGCAACCGCCTTCACCCGAGCAGGGGCTCGCGTCACCGCGGGCTTCGGCGGCGCAGCGCGAACCACGTGCGCCGACTCGGGCGGCTGCGGAGGCGGCGTGGACGGCCGGACCCCTCGAGCGGGTGCGAGCGCAGGAGTCTCCTCGGCGGCAGGCTGCCTCTGCGCGGGCGGTGTTGCTTCAGGCTCGCGTAGTTTCGGCGCCAGCCCCAACCCCAGCGTCACGACGGTCACAGGCGCCACCACGAGCGCAATGATCGCGGCAACCCGTCGCTTCGGCTGCTCGGGCGCAGCCTCGTCGTCCAACGCCGGCTGCGCTCGGTTCTCGATCGAGTGCTCGATGCTCGACCAAACGGCGTCGCGATGCGCCTGCGTGCGTGCACTCGCACGCCTGTACTCGCGCAGAACGTCCTGCGCACGAGGATCAGCGGTCATGATCTGCCTCCGGCTCGAGCTGGTCGAGATATCGACTGAACGCTTTGCGGGCCGCCCGGAGCCGCGCGTAGACGGTGTTGACGTTGAGCTCGAGGGACCGCGCCACCTCGGCAGCCGGCATCCCTTCGAGGTCGGTGAGCGTGAAGACGATCCGGCGCTCTGGGGAGAGCGACCCGAGAAACTGGTGCACGCGCTCGACGACCTGACGACGTGCGTAGGCCTCGTCGGGTTCGGGGCGTGGCTGAGGATCCGGGACGACCCGAAGCCGTCGCTGGTGCCGCGCCGCCGAGCGTCGGTGATGCAAGACGACGCGCTTCGTGATGCCGAACAACCAGCTCCGCCAGTTTCCTCGAGCTCCATCGAACTCCGGCAGGCGCCGATGTACGACCAAGAAGACGTCGTGCACCACGTCGTCGCGCTCCGCCGCCGGGACGCCCAGGTGACCTGCGCAACGATGCACGAAGTCGCCGTGCGCGCGATAGACGTGCGCCAGTTCCCGCTTCCACGGACCCGCGTCGACGTCGAGCGAGGGGCTCACCATCTTCGGGTCTTTCCCGGCTCCGGCTCGATCCGTGTCGCGCCAGGGAAAATTCACGAGAATCTGAACTCGAGACCGAGCAAGCCGCGAATGCGAACGGCACCGAGCCTGTGGATCGACTCGAGGTTCTCCACGACAAAGCGCGGCCGAAACACGGGCACCGCCGCCTGACCCCTCGCCAGCACCGCCCACCGCCGTCCTAGCGGCCACAGCACCCCCGCGGAGGCGGATGGCGCAATCCATGGCTCGAACGCGGTTTGGCTCCCCTCGAACCCCGATGCGGCGCCGATGACTTGGCCAGCCTCCAGCCCTGCACCGACCGCGAGCTCGATGGGACCGACGACCGGGTTCCACAAGCCGTGACCGGCGACGGACCACGACGAGAACGCGGCCTGCACGGCGGGGTCCGCTCTCGCCTTCGTCACGGTGGCAAAGCGATAGCTGCCCTGCAGCTCCGCCCGAAACGCGCCGATTCTAAGTGCGCCGACCCCTGACAGGCCTCCCCCGGCACCGGGCAGCGCAAGCCCGTCCACGAACCCCAGTAGACCCAGGCTGGGGGTCAAGGCACGTCGGTCGGCGCTCGGCGGCGCAGTCGGGGGTGGTCCAGCGTCGCCCCTAGGCTCGAGCACAGCTTCGGGCGGCGGAACGACGACTTCCGGTCGGGGCGCTGGCACCGTCAGCGTAGGTGGAGGTTCGACGGTGTCCGGCTCGGGTTCCGCGACGTCAGCAGGCGCATCGAATCGCTCGACCACGCTGGGCTCGACCGCGATGGCGATCGCCAACACGGCGGCGTCGACCACGGTGTCGCACGTCGCCGCCTCGAATCGACGCGAGCCCGCACCTCGGGCTCCGGCGTCAAAACGGGCCTGCAGAGACCACTGGGCGTCGTTTTGCGACGCCACCGCGTCGACCCGAACCGAGGCGTCCGACGTCGTGAGCAGCGCTTGCAGACCGGCCTCGAACCGCGCGCCATCGCAGCCCGGGGAAGATTGCCAGTGCACGTCGACACGCGCGGCGGCATCGGCCCCAAAGGACGCGTCGGCGGGTGGGGCGAGCCCCAGCGCGAGGGCAACTGCGAGCATGCCTGCTTCAAGCATCGAGCAGCCCTCGTGTGCCGTCCACCCTCGAGGGCCGAATCCGGCTCGACGTCACGAAGGGCAGTGGCGGGCCCAGGCCTCGGCAAGCGCGGGTCGCTCCGACACCGCCGTTGCGAGCGCCTCGATCTTCGGCAGATGCTCGGCTCGCCACCGGGGCTCCATGTCCCAGCGCGTAAAGTTGGAGATGTAGAGGTCGGTTGCGCAGAACCCGTGGGGCAGCAGGTACGGCGCTCCCGCGATCGCGGCCTCGACCTGCAGCCAGCGGTCGCGCCACAGCCCCTCGGCCTGGGCTTTGACGTACGGCGCTCCCTCCGGCGGGGCGACGAGATGCGGCCGGTCGATCAGGTCGACGAGTCCATACAGCTCGGTCACGACGAAGAACATCCAGCGCAGCGCTTGCGCCCGGGCCTTCGTCCCCGTCGGGGGAAGCAAGCCACCTTCGGGGTGTCGCTCGTCGAGCGTGATGAGGATGGCCGCGCTCTCGGTGACGGTCTCTCCGTCGTCGAAGACGAGCGTGGGCATCTTCGCCGCGGGGTTGATCGCCCGATAGGTCTCGCCCCGATGCTCCCCGTTGCGAACGTCGAGGTCGTAGATCGCCACGTCGAGGCCAAGATGCGCGCACGCCATCTCGACGACGCTCGAGCCCGACCCGCGGGCGCCGTAGAGGGTGGACGGCATGACGGCCTCTAGATCAGCAGCTGCTGCAAGAGCTCGAACTGCTCCTGCTCGTGCGGATCGACGACCCCGTCAGCTTCGAACAGCTGGCGGGCGGCATCGAGGAAGAGCTCGCGATGCTCGGCGGGGACGCGCGTGGGGTCGACGTCCTCCGCGGGCGGAGGCGACTTGAGCCACCCCTTAATCATCTCACGGTCGTCCTGCAGCTCGAGCTTCTCAAGCAGCTTGTCGACGAAGTGGCGCTCCTCGGACTGGATCTCCAGGTCGGCCCACGCGAAGGCGCAGACGAACTTCATCAGCTGCAGGCGGTCGTCGCGGCTCAAGGAACCGATCATGCCGGGACGATACCACGGGGCGACGCTGTGCACGCGTCTTGCAACGAGACCCGGAGCGCTTGACCACGAGCCTGGCTTGGGGCGTCGTGGAGCCCGTGGAGTACCAGGGCTGGGCCGATCGCTACGACGCAGACACACGCCGGTTCGGCTGGTGTGCACCGCAACGGGTGCTCGACGTGTTGCGTCGCACCGAGATCTCCGCCGCGCGGATCCTCGACCTGGGGGTTGGCACTGGACAGTGCAGCCGGCCCCTGCTGGATGCTGGTGCATCCGTGGTGGGGATCGATGCGGCCTCGGCCATGCTCGAACAGGTCGCCGCCCACGGATACGAAGCCCTGCACGAAGCCAAGCTCGGCGACGTGTCGCTGGGGAGCGTGGTCGGCCCTGCTCCATTCGATGCGATGGTCTCCGCTGGCGTCCTGCACTTCGTTCCCGACCTTGACGGGCTGCTTGCCGACGTCGCGATGCTGCTGCGACCCGGCGGCGTGGCCTGCTTCACGACGATCCCCCCGCAGGCTCGCGGGTTCTCGGATGCAACGCACGTGCGACCTCGGGAGGCCGTGGAGTCGGGCCTTGCCGCCGCTGGGCTGACGCTTCGCGAGGCGGAGCGCTTCGTGGCCTATTACGCTGACGGCGACCGCGAACAGCCCGTGGAGTACGAAGTGTTCTCGGCGGTTCGTGCAGCGGTACCATCTCGACCTTCGTGAGTACCCAACGCACCACGTGGCTGTGGTTTGCCGCCGTCATGGCGCTCGCCGCCGCGATCTTGCTGTGGGACCTCGGTGCGGGGCAGTGGCGCACGTGGGACGAGGGGTTGTATGCCCGCTTCGGTCGAAATGCGCTGGAGCACGGCCGCTACCTCGTCGCGGTCGACGAGGACGGCGAGTACTTCCGGCGATTCTCCAAGCCACCGATGAGTCTGTGGCTGACCGCCGCCAGCCTGTCGACCTTCGGCACCAGCGTGGCTTCGCTTCGCCTCCCCTTCGCACTGGGCATGCTCGCCGCAGTCGCGGCCGCGTTTGGGTGGGGGAGGCGCATCGGCGGACTGCCGATGGCCGTCTCCTGG
>CAYSPB010000149.1:0-10572 GCA_964432695.1 uncultured Nannocystaceae bacterium | reverse complement strand
CCTCGCGTTGTGTGCCGGCGCCACCCGCTGGGGACGCCACGCGTGCATCGAACCGATGTTCGCCGCTGGAATGCTCGCCGGGCTCGGGGCGTACCACGCCAGCGTCGAAGCCGATGGCGCGCTCGCCAAACGCTGGGCTGCGGCTGCCGGGTTCGCCTTCGCCTTCGCCTTCATGACCAAGCAGCTCGCGGTGGGTCTGGGCATCTTGCCCATCCTGCTCTTCGAGATCTGGCGACGCGATCGCAGCGCGCGACCTCGCCTCATGCTCGCGCTGGGCATCCCCGCCGTGGTCGCCGTAATCTGGTTCGGCCTCGCTGCACAGGCGACGGACGGGGCCGTGTTCGACGTACTCGTCGACCGCGGGGTCCGTCGACGCATGTCGGGCTTCGAGACCGGCCAGAACGCGCGCACGCTCAACGAGCTCAGCGGCGTACTCGCTGAAGTCTCGACCCCCCTGTCCTGGCCGCTTGGCGCTGCCGGACTGGCGCTGCTTGCCGTCACCCGCCCGAGAGAGGAGCTGCGACGGCCGACGGCATCGATGCTGCTGCCGCTGTCGTTCGTCACCGCAGTCGTGGTGCTCGAAAACCTCTCGCGCTCGATGCTGCCTTGGTATGCGCTCCACGTGCTCATCCCAGTGTTGGGCGGCGCCGCGTGGTGTGTGGCCGCCGCAGCACGTCGAAGCGGCCGCGCCCCGCTGGCGCTGGCGCGTACGGGGCTGGGATGGGCCACCTTGGCCGCGACTGCCATCGTGGCGTCGAGCGCCCTGCTCTCGCAGCTCAACGTTGCACTCGTGGCGGGCACGCTGCTCGTCGTCGCGGTAGCGTCGCGTCGGGATGTGCTGCGCGTCGTTGCGATCACAGCGGCCGTGCTGACGCTTCTGGGCGGGCGCCTGCGCGACCCCGAACTCAACGCACCACCGCAACCCTTCTCTCCCCTGATGGAGACGCTGGCCGACGCGTCTGCCGTGGCTGTCGACCGCAACACGGGTCTACCCGAGCTGGGCATGCGAGGCCTCTTCGGACCCGGCGTCGAGCGGGTGAAACGAGCACCCTGGCCCACGACGACGTTCGATGCGTACGTCACCGCCGCGCTCGTCCCTGAGGAGTTCGAACCCCCCGAGGGCGTCAAGCTACATCGCACCGCCGGTGCAACCGCATTCTTCGGGACGCTCGACCACCGCGTATGGAGCCGCGACGAACTCGCGTCCATGCTCGAGCGCGGACCTGTCACCTTCGAGGCAGAACACCTCGGCGCCACAGACTGGAACACCGAGCACCATGACCCCGAAGCGTCCGGGCAACGCGTCCGCGCCTTCACGCGGTACCGCGACGAGCAGCCTCCAAAGCTGCCGTTGAGCATCGGTCCGAAGATCCCGCTGCCGGCCGGGCACTACGATCTGGACGTCTGGCTCGACTGGCAGTGCCCTTCGAAGCGAGCCGAACGCACCGCGGTGCAGGTCAGCGCGAGCGTCGAGGGACGCAAGCTGGTGCATGAAGGGCTGCGCTGCGAGGCCGCACCCCAGGGCATGAGCCCGCAGCGATTTTCGTTCGACCTGCGCGAGCCGAGCATCTTCAACATGCGGGTCGGTTATCGGTTCGGCACGGTCCGGCACGACAAGACCGTGCTGACGCGGCGCCCGGACTGAGCCGCGCGCGAATCTGCGGGCCTTGCGCAGAATGCGAAACCCGAACGATTTCCTTGCGCCAAGGGTATCTACCTACTACTAGATAGTCTATGAAATTTTACGAGACCGAGGGTTTTCCCAACCCGATCCGCGTACGCATCGCGCTCAAGGAAAAGGGGCTGTTCGATGACGTGACCGTGGTGCCCGTCGACGTGATGGCGGGGGAACACCGCGCACCAGCATTTCTGGAAAAGAACCCCTTCGCGGCCGTGCCTGCGCTCGAGCTCGACGACGGCACCGTGCTCGCCGAATGCTCCGCGATCACCGAGTACATCGATCACGCCGCAGGGGAACCCACACTCACCGGGCGTGACGCCAAAGAGCGCGGCGTGATCGCAATGACGCAGCGCCGCGTCGAGTCGTGCCTGCTCGATGCAATCGCCGCGTACTTCCACCATGCCACGCCGGGCCTCGGGCCGGAGCTCGAGACGAATCAGAACGCAGCATGGGGTGAGGCGCAGCGGGAGCGCGCATTGAAGATGATGCACACGGTCGACGGCTGGCTCGGCGAGCACCCCTTCGTCGCCGGCTCGGCGTTCACCGTGGCCGACATCACGACCTACGCCGCCTTGGTCTTCGCCGGCTTCGCCAAGATCGAGGTGCCCGAGTCCTGCGCGAACCTGCGACGATGGCACGCTGACGTGTCGCAACGTCCAAGCATCGCTGCCTGAATGAGGACGACGCCATGGAGCACAACGCAGACTTCAGCCAGCGGGCTTCGGCCCACGATGCCGAGACCACATGGGTCCCCTCACCGATGCCCGGGGTCGAGCGACGCATGCTCGACCGCATCGGCAGCGAGGTGGCACGCGCGACCACGGTGGTCCGATACGCGGCAGGCAGTCACTTTTCACCGCACGTGCACACCGGCGGCGAGGAGTTCGTGGTGCTCGACGGCGTGTTCTCCGACGAGCACGGAGACTTTGGGCCTGGCTCGTACATCCGCAATCCGCCCGGGTCGAAGCATCAGCCAGGGTCGGCCGACGGCTGCACGATCTTCGTGAAGCTGTGGCAGTTCGATCCCGACGACGGGCTCACCGTTCGCCACACCGAACCGCCAGCGTACGTGGAGACCGAGCGCGGTGTATCGGTGGCGCCCCTGCACACCGACGCCATCGAAGACGTCGCGTTTGAGCGATGGAGTGCGGACGCCCTCATCGGACGCGAAGCCCCTGGCGGGCTCGAGCTGTTCGTGCTCGAAGGAGGCTTCATCGTAGGAGGCGAGACCTTCGGACCACGCAGCTGGCTGCGACTGCCCCCGGGCGATAGGCTGGATGCACGTGCCGGCACGTCCGGCGTCACACTGTGGCGCAAGGCCGGCCACCTCGAAGGGGCCCGCGCCCGATTCGAGGCCGCGTTCGACCGCGCCAACGCCTGAACGATGCCCGCCGACACGAAAGCCAAGCTCCTCGACAGCGCCGAACGCCTTGCCCGCGCGCGAGGATACAACGGGTTCAGCTACGCCGACCTGGCGCAGGACATCGGCATTCGTACGGCGAGCATCCACTATCACTTTCGTGCCAAGTCCGACCTCGCCCTCGCCATGGTCGAGCGGTATGGCGAGCGCATCGGGCAGGTGCTCGTCGACATCGCGGCCAACGCGTCTTGTGGCGCCGACCGGATTCGAGGCTACGTGCAGCTCTATCGCGAAGCGGTGAACGAGGGCTCGACGCTGTGCCTGTGCGTCTCACTGGCCAGTGACGCCGAAACGCTGGACGAACCCGTGCTCGGCGCCGTCCAGGCCTTTCATGCCGATGGCATCGCGTGGCTGACTGAGGCGTATCGACGCGGTGCAGCAGATGGCAGCATCGCCAACGTCGTCGACCCCGAGCTCGAAGCCGCTGCTACGCTGGCGCTCGTCGAGGGCGCACAACTCATGGCCCGCGCAGCAGGAGACCTGGGCCCCTTCGACGCCGCCGTCGCACAACTGCGCACGCGCATGGACTGAGCCTCGGCCTCAGGCTTCGCAGCCCACGTCGCAATCTCACGTGGGCGTGGCCGACCTCCACGCGGGCACCGGAGGCTCGGGTTTCTGCTCGTCGTCGCACATGCTGCCTAGGCGGGCGGCGATGAAAGCATCGGCGTCACCTGGGGCCGAGAATCTCGGCCCGCACGTCCGCGGCGTCATGACACAGCTCGAAGTCGTGGCCGAACGACCAGCACAAGCGGCCGTCCGTGGGAGCAGGCTCCGTTGTCGTCGTTTGCGTGGTGCGCTTGCGGCCCGCCCGCGTACCATCGCGCCAGAAAGCATCGGCTCCCGCGTCGATGGTCCATTCCATTTCAGCGGGAGCCGACCCTCGCATGCCCAAACCGCCCCCACCTCCTTGGGTGTGGGGGTTCTGCTCCACGATTGCCTCCACGTGCACGCAGCGGTCATGCAGCACGACCCGCATGGTGCCGGGTACGTCGCCCTCGTCGACTCGACAGCGCCAGGTCATGTCCCACGGCAGCGCATCGAGGTTGAACGCCCGGCCCAGCAGGCGCGCCGGCGTATCCGTGTCGCAGTTGTCGGGAAGTCCCTCGGGCGGAGAGGGTATGTCCTCGACCACGTAGGACAGCGCCAGGTCGGCCGGTTCGCTGTAGACGGGCACGGTCGCCGATCCCACCTCGACGGAGAGCGACTGCGACCCGGGTTGAACCGGGGTGCCCGGCGCCACCATCAGCACGCTGCCATCCTCATGGCTGTCGGCGTAGATCGACGCGAGCACCGGCGCGAGATCGTCTTTGCGGACGAAGAAAGTGAGTTCGTACCCCGCAAGGCTGAGTCCCTCTCGCGGCTCTTCACCGAACCATCCGCAGTGATCCCTGCGCGAGCGGGCGTCGAGATTGTGAACCTCGACCAGCTCGCCGTGATCCGTGGCGATCGTGACGGGAAAGTGCCCGCTTCCCTTCGCGTAGCGGCGCACCGGCTCGCCACGACGCGCGACGGGTTGTGTCGCATCCGGGGCTGCGAACAGCGGGGCGTCGTACCAAACGAGTGCGGATCCGGAGAGCCCGTTCCGGGGCACCTCGTTGCGAAGGCGTCGTGTCCAATCGATGTCCGGCGCATCGGCCTCGAACATGCCGGCGACCAGGCGAGGCTCCGCTGCATCCTGCAGGCCGTCGCCCAGCTCCCCCACAGCACCGGGCTCCCAGCATCGAACCCCGTCGTTCATGATGGCGCAACCGCGTCCGTGCGTCGCCGAAACCTCGCGGACCGGACCCAAGGATGTCCGCGTGCCGAGGCACTGCGGCCACGCGTCTGGGTCCTCCGGTTCAGCGGGCTCACGGTCGTCCCAACACAGCAGGTCGTCTCCCACCAGGGCACAATCGGGGCCGCCCATGGCCACGACGTCGCGCACGCCTGGAATCGCGAAGACCCCGTCAAGCTGTTCCGGCGACGGTTGAAATCCAAAGCTGCACGGGCCGAGCGCCTCTCCGAAGCACGCGACCTTACCATCCTCCTCGATGCGGCCGCAG
The DNA here is from genome assembly GCA_964432695.1 of uncultured Nannocystaceae bacterium. Classification (GTDB taxonomy): domain Bacteria; phylum Myxococcota_A; class Polyangia; order Nannocystales; family Nannocystaceae; genus CAJXVA01. The sequence continues at coordinate 5,429 of CAYSPB010000149.1, read as the reverse complement.
TAGTGACCGAAGCCTGCGTGGAGTTCGACGAACGTGAAGCCCGTCGGCACGCGCGTCGGCTGCAGCCACGCCTCCGTTCCGTCGGCGCGCGCGGTCTGGAGCGGGTTGTCGCCCCAGCACCACACGCCGCCGTCGGACTTCACCGCGCAGGTATTCTGAAACGCGAGCGCAACCGAGACGACGTGGTCGATCGGGACCTCGATCACGGGGTTGTTGCCCCCTTTCGCGCCGCTCCCGAGCTGCCCGCTCTGGTTGGAACCCCAGCAGGACACCGCGCCACCGCGACGGATGACGCACGCATGGAAGTCCCCCACGTGAACCGTGACGGCATCATCGATGCCCGGAATGCGGAATGGCGTCCGGTCGGGTTCCGGCTGCCCTGGCAGCCACGAGTCGCCCCAGCAGGACACACCACCGTCCTCGTGCACGACGCAGCTCCGGTTCGACTGCACTGAAAGCGAAACCGCGTCGTTCAGCCCGACCACGTCGCGAGGCGTGCTGCGGTCGAGCTCGGTTCCGTCACCGATCTGCCCCGCATCATTTCGGCCCCAGCAGCGGACGCGACCCGACGAGAGGCGCGCACACGCAAAGCCGCTGCCCATGCCGACCTCGCCGACACGGTTGTCTTGGACGCGCCGGCCAGCTTTTTCGGCCAGCGGAGCCCCAGATGTCGCGCAGCCGACCAGCAGCATGCCGACCGCGGCGGCATGAACCTTCACCCGGCTCATCCTGGCGAGAAGATGAAGGGGTATTTCACCTTCACGACGCCGCCACCGAGCGGCTTGGGAAAGCGCCAGCGCTTGATCGCCTTGGCGACGCACGTTCCCACCGAACCGTCACCGACGCTGTCGGAGGACACTGCCGAGGCGGTGACCTTGCCGTTCGAGGCGATCGTGAAGTCGACCGCGACCGTGCCCTCGAGGCTCGCGTCGTCCGCCAGAACCTTGTTGTAGCAGTGCCGCACCTCGTTCACATGGGCACGAACGATGCGACGAATGATGGTCTTGTCGAGCGAGCCCACCACGGTGTGCTTGCCCTGACGAACTTTCGCGACTTTGCGACCCCCGCCGAATCCGCTGCCACTGCCTCGACCGTAGCCGGTACCGCTTCCGCCGCCTCCCCCCTTGCCGATCAGGCCCGTGTTGCCGAGGCCGATCGTGCCTTCACCCGTCCCGCCGCCGCCGCGTCCGGTCCCGGTAAGGCCCAGGCCACCCACGCCGTACGCTTCGCCCACCTCGGTGCCGGTGAGGCCGCCCCACACGTCTTCATCATCGTCGCCAACCGCGAACGCGCCCCCGTAGGGGCTGGCCAGGAAGGCACCACCGCTGTGGCCCCCGAGCGCCGCGATGATGCCATCGTGGCGTGCCTGCGTCGCGGATGCCGTCGTCAGCAACACTTTTGCCGGCGTGCACGCGTCTTCGGCCTTGCCGATGCATCGCGAGGGCCCAACGCGCGCAAACGTGGATGCCAGCACGCTCAACGGCACGTCGTCGTCGGCGCGAATCTTCACCCACTCGGCGGGGGCGCCGTCCTTTGCCTTGGCCGCGACCGCGTCCTCGAGCGCGTCGAAGTCGTAGGGTTTGGCGATGGTGGTCGGGTCACCGCCCTTGGCCTTGACCACGAACCCCTCGCCGTTCACGTCGACGGAGACCTGGTCGATCGGCATCGTCGCCTTCGAGAACGGCAGCGCTCCTTCACCGGAGGTCCCGCTCATGCCAACGAGCACCACAGGTCGAAGGTTGACGTCATCAGCCTGCTCGGTGAGTTCGTACAGCGTCTGCGCGTGCACGGTCGCGTCGGCAACGAAGGCGAGCGTGACGGTTGCATCTTCGGGGAAGGCCTCGCGCTCGGCCAGCATGGCTTCGCGCAGCTTCTCGACGTCCGGATGCGCGTCCTTGCCCTTGGGGGGCGCCGGCAGTCGCCCCTCCTCCAGCGATAGTACCCGCGTGCCGCCAACCCGGACTTCGTTCGGCGTCACCTGAACCACAACCGACGTCGCGGGAACAGGGCGCATCACACCATCGATCTTGGGCAGGGACTGATCCGGTGCAGCCCACCGGGTTCGGTCGCGAAGCACCAGCGCCTTCGCGATCGTCGACGCATCTTCGGCGGCGACGCCCTGCTCCACGAGCCAGGCCTTCGCGGCGAACGGCGCAACGGAGCTGGGGCCATGGGCGAGCCAATCCTCGCGCTCCGCCACGGCGTGCGCGCCTAGGCCACACTTGTCGAACAGGACCGGCGCCCGCTCGAGCGGCTTCAGAGCACCGACCGCGTCGGTGGTGCCAGCGGGACAGACTTGATCTAGGAGGTCGGTATGCTTGCTCGCCGCCTCGAAACGGGCGTTTGCCGCTGCTCCGGGTGCTGTGGCAGCGAGGAATGCAGAGAACGACGAGGGCAGCGTGCATGCAGACGCCAATCCCTCGGCGACTCGGGCCTGCTTCGTCGGCACGTCCGCCGCCGCCAGTTCAGCCGCCAAGGCATGGACGTCGTCGGCCCGACAGGCCTTGGCCACCTCCTCAGCTGCCGCAGACGCTGCGCCGTCTTCGGCTGAGGAGACGGCGTCCGCCTTGCCCGCTTCGTCCGACGGGCATGCGGTCAACAGGAGCAAAGCCGAAACGACGGGGACGAGGCGCGACACGCCGCCAGTATAGAGCGCTCGAACGGTGGGGCCAGACACGTCTCGGTGTCATAGCAATGGGCGTGCCGACCGACGTTCCGGGAGGCTGCGTCGCCCGTGGTTCCCAGATCGGGAAGCCGCACGCCACGGATTGGGAACCTCAGTTCGCGACCATGGTGCATCGCTGCTCGACGCACATCATCGTTTCATCAGCGAACTCGCAGTCGCACACTCCACCGTCATATTCGCGGCACAGCGCCTCGCGCTCTTCGTCGGACGTTTCCTTCAGCGACGCGCTGATCGCTTCCAGCCCGCAGCAGTCAATCGCACGAAGTCCCCACCTGGACACAATCAGCGATCGTCTCGCAGGCCTGCCAGGCACCGTCCACGAGAACCGTATTGCCGTCGTCGTTGAGCTTCAGCGCCGAGGGACTCGAAGCCGATTCATCCTCGTCCGCACAGGCTCCGAGCAGCACCACACACACCAGTCCAACAATCCAACGCATGCACAGACTTTTGCAGCGGAACACGAGCCCGACGCCGTGGTGCATGCCGGGCGCGAGTTCGGGCATCCTCTCGACCATCCCGTTGGCCGGGCTGTCGCGAGCTCGGTATGCAGTGCGGTTTTCTTTTGCCCAGCGGTGACGGATGCTCGTCGCGGCGGGAAAGCTAACCCTGATGCCAGGAATCCGAGCAGCATCCGCCCTGGTCGTGGCCGTATCGGCCTGCGATCTGGGCTCCGTCGGTGCCTTCGACGCCACCGAAGGCGATGCGGGGAGCACGAGTGCTCCGGGCGCGACGACGGGTCGTGACGACGATACCGGCTCGACGCGGGCAGGGACCGAACCAGACGTCGTCAGCACGACGACGGGGCCGCCCGAGACCACGCGCGACCGCTCCTCGAGCGGCTCGACGGACCCCGGACTCGGCACCTCGACCACAGGCGCACGAGCGTGTCCGAACGGGACGGAACTCGAGAACACGAACGGCGTATGCGTCTCCGATCCCGAGATCATCGATCCAACCCCGGCCTATGACATCGCCATCTTCGGCGGCCTCGCGGTCGCCACTGACGACGGCGTAGCCCAGTACCGCTTCGAAGCGGGCGAGCTGCAACTCGCGAACGTCCTCGAACTGCCCGCGGCCGTGCACGAGCTTCGGGTCGTGTCCTTCTTCCAGGTCGAAAACGGCAAACGAGAGGTTCGCCGGCACTTGCTCGCGTCGATCCCGGACGCCGACCGTCTGGCGTTCATCGGCACGGATGGCAACGGCGATCTCAGCGTGCAGTCGCTCTTCGCGACGGGCGCTCGTCCGATGGGGTTGGGGTTCTTCTTTCTCACCGAGGACATGACGTGTGTGACGGTCAACGAAGCCGACGGGACGCTCAGCCTCTTCACACAGGTTGGCCTCGACGCGATGGTTCCCGCCGGGACGTGGACGATTGGCGGAACGCCGCGCTCCATCACCCGAACGGATGCGTTTGGCCATCCCACGGTCCTCGATGTCGCCTCGGGGACGCTGACCAGGCTCGAACTCGGCCCAACCGGCGACGGGCCCGGTCTCGTAGCGTCACAGACCTATCCGGCCCCCGCAGGCACCGTGTGGGCCGACCTATTCTTCTCGGACACGGATTCGTGGGTCGGCGCGCTGTCTCGCACTGGAAACACCCTCACGCTGGTCAACCCCGACGACGGCGCGGAGGTCGTCACGCAGGTATTCGTGGGCGGACCGACGGACGTCGTCGTCGCCATGGAGCTGGACTGGCCGGACGGAGCACTCGACTCAACGCTCTTCTGGACCGGGCTCGTCCTGCAAACCGACGCATCGATGATTACCGTCGGCATGCACGGCGACGGACGGGGCGGTCCGGAGTTCGAGCCTCGCCTGGGCAGCTTCTCGACCGCCGAGCAACCGGTCGCGTTGGCCCACTACGACGCCAACGGCGATGGTCGCCGCGACTTCGTAACCGCGAGCCCTCTGAGTGGCCTCGGCGTCGTCTACATCCAATGAGCGATCTGCGACCGCTTCTTCGGGACGCAAAAAGCCCCGCCTCCCGAAGGAGTGCGGGGCTTCGCGCGTAGGAACTCAGGCTCAGGAGCAGCCGCTGGTCGCACCGCAGGTCATGCACTTGAGGCACGAACCGTTGCGGACGAGCGTGAAACTCTGGCAGCTGGTGCAGGCGTCGCCTTCGTAGCCCTGCATGCGCGCCTTTTGGACCTTCGCGGACAGCTCGGCCGCTGCCTGCATCTCGGCGCCACGCTTGGCAGCCCGTGCGCTGCTGCCGCCGTTCGCCGCGCCGCCGCCAACACCGGCGTCGAGTGCCGAGGAGCGATCTTCGAACTCGATCTTGGGGCGGTTCACGTCGGCAATGAAGCCAGCGCTGCCCGGCAGCGCTGCCTCGAGCTTGAGCGGGCCTGGGGTGACGTGCCGCTCTTCGACGACTTCCTCCGTGTAGTCGACGCCGCGGACCATTCCGTCGCCGGGGGCGTCGCTGTCGGCCGAAGCACGGTCGCCGCCGGTCGTGTCGGGGTCGAGGTCTTCGGGCGCGACGTGGGCCAGGTCGTGACGACCCAGGTAGCTCACCGCCATCTCGCGGAAGATGTAGTCGATGATGCTGGTGCACATCTTGATGCTCGGGTGACCGTGCACCATGCCGTTGGGCTCGAAGCGGGTGAAGGTGAACGCTTCGACGTACTCCTCCAGCGGCACGCCATACTGCAGACCAAGGCTGATCGCGATGGCGAAGCAGTTCATCAGGCTGCGGAAGGCGGCGCCCTCCTTGTGCATGTCGATGAAGATCTCGCCGAGCGAT
>CAYSPB010000148.1:0-15841 GCA_964432695.1 uncultured Nannocystaceae bacterium | reverse complement strand
ACGCGACCAGGACGGCGAGCAGCGGCAGAAACACCGCTGCGACGATGACACCGACCGGCACTACACCGACCGGGATCGCAGGGTGGACTGGACCTGCGGCGAGCCCTCCCTGACCGTCCGAGAACGAAAAGAGGTACCACTCCTCCCGTCCGGAGACGTGTAGCGGAACCCGTTCGCCGGGCGCAACGGCGCGACCGACCCGAGCCTCGAGGTCCGGCGTGGATACCAGGCGCAGCGGGAGCCGAAAGTTGGGCTGGAGCTCGGCGAGGCGTCCTGAACGACCCGAGGCGGGGTGTGCATCGAGCAACTCGTACGCGAGGAACACCCCGTCGCCTTCGGCCCGATCCTCCACCCACGACTGGTTCGCCCAGTAGGTCACCGCCATCGCGAGCGCGAGGCCGTAGAAGACCAGCACGCTCCGGACGACGAGTCGAACGAACGATCGATGCATTACCGTTGAGCCAAGAGGTAGCCGATCCCCCGGACCGACTTGAGCCGGCCAGCATCGAAGCCGGAGCGCTGCAGCTTGCGTCGGATGCGGCTGACGTGCACGTCCATGCCGCGATCGATGCCGTCGTAGTCGATGCCCATCACATCGGTGTAGAGGTCTTCGCGCGTGACGACGGTCCCCGCGTCCTTCGCGAGCCGAAGGAACACGTCGAACTCCATGGTCGTCAGTGGAACCTCGGCCCCCTCCACCGTGACGTCGCGCGAGCGCGTGTCCACCTGAAGGGGCCCGACCGTGAGCACGCCCTGCAGGTCCTAGCGGTCGACGAGACCCGCCCCGAGCCGGCGCAGCTGGGCCCGGATGCGTGCCAGCAATACCCGTGGTTCGAGCGGCTTGACCACGAAGTCGTCCGCCCCAAGTTCCAACCCCGAGACGTGGTCCGCCTCCGACTGGCTCGCCGTCAGCATCAGGATGGCACCCGCGTAACCGTCGCGAACGCTTCGCAAGACGTCGAGTCCGTTCGCCCCGGGCAGCATCAGGTCCAAGATGACGAGGTCGGGCTTGTGACGCCGGATCTTCTCGATGCCCACCTCCGCCGACGCAGCGCGGTCCACGGAGAACCCGTGCTGCGCCAGGTACTCGCGCAATAGGCCGACCAGGGCGTCATCGTCTTCGACGATGAGCAGCTACGTCATCTCGGGAGTACCCACCGCTGATGGTCAGCTTCTCTCCCACGTTGCGACGACGCAAGCGTCTCTACGCTTCGCTACACGAAGTGCCGTCGCGCCCGCGGTACCGGCTACTTCGCAAAACCGCCGATGGGCTTCATGTAGACGGGCGACAGGCCGGCCACCGCCTCCCGCAGCGCGGGGGTCAGCTCGCTGAACACGACGAATCGCGTCACGTCGACCAGCGCCATGAAGCGATCGGCGAATGTGGCCCACGTTGCCAGGTGCGCGGTCGTGGCATCCGCATCCGCGTAGCGCTCGTACACGTGAAGCGTCCGCCCATCTTCACCGAGCGTCCACTCGTAGTTCAAAGTGCCCACCTCGGGCTGCACGGTTTCGACCATTTCGGCCATCAGCGTACTGAGGGCCTCGCGTTGCCCGTCTTTGATGGTGCCCTCGATGGTCCAGATGACGTTGTTGCTCATGCGCACACCCTGCGTGCTCGAACGCGGACGGAGAAGCGAGACCTCGTTGAACCACAATCAAAGCCCGCTTGAGGGGTGCTGGGCCCGTCCTCAACCTCCCGTTGAAAGTCCTCCAAGCGGCGCTGGCCTTCCTTTTCGGCGCAGCGACCTACGATGCGACGGTCGACGATGCTCGCCCTCACGTCCACCGAGCGGTTTCCAAGGCTCAACGAAGCCTACAGCCGCACCTTCATCCCCCGGCGACTCACGCTGGGGTTGGTGGTCCCCATCGAGCACTATCCCGACGGACCCGTGCCCTCTCTCGTGCGTCACGTGGAGCGGGTCGAGCTGGCCGAGCGCCTAGGCTTTCGAGCGGTTTGGCTGCGTGACGTTCCCTTCAACGTGCCCTCCTTTGCCGACGCAGGCCAAATACACGATCCGTTCGTGTACCTCGGACTGCTGGCCGGACGGACCCAAACGATCGCACTGGGCGTCGCCAGCGTGATCCTACCGCTTCGCCATCCCGCCCACGTGGCCAAGGCGGCGGCGAGCGTCGATTCGCTTTCGCAGGGACGGCTGTTGCTCGGTATCGCCTCGGGCGACCGCCCCGAGGAGTACCCAGCGACGGCGGTTCCGTTCGACGATCGAGGTGCCCGCTTTCGCGACGCGTACCGATACATCCGCCGCATGGCGCAGACGCAGCCGACCTTCGACAGCCCGTACGGATCCCCGCGCGGCGTGGACATGCTGCCCAAACCGGCCGCGAGCAGACTGCCGCTGCTGATCACCGGAAGCAGCCAGCAATCGCCCGACTGGATCGCAAGCAACGGCGATGGCTGGATGACCTACCCTCGCAACGTCCCGTTGCAGGCACGGATCGTCGCCGAGGTTCGCGCGCGGGCCCGGGCCGCGGACGCGCCTCTAAAGCCGGTCATGCAGCCGCTGTACCTCGACCTCGACGACGACCCCGACGCCGGGCCCACGCCGATTCACCTCGGGTTTCGCAGCGGGACGAACACCCTCCGCGCACATCTCGATGCGCTCCAAACCCACGGCATGAACCACGTGGCGCTGAACCTTCGCTTCAATCGCGCCGACATCGAATCCACCCTCGAACGTCTCGCCGAGACAGTCCTCCCCCACTTCAACCCCTGAGCAACGCCATGTCCAAGACCATTCTCATCACCGGCTCCACCGACGGCATCGGCCGTCTCGCCGCGGAACGACTTCTTTCCCAGGGCCATCGCGTCCTTCTGCACGGACGCAATCCCAAGAAGCTCGAGGCCACCGCCGAAGCTCTCACGAGCGGCGGCCAACGCCCCGAAACGTTCCAAGCCGACCTCTCCGTGATGGCGCAGGTCCACTCGCTCGCCACGGCCGTCAGTACCGCGCATCCGAAGCTCGACGTCCTGATCAACAACGCGGGTGTCTTCAACGTCCGACAGCGGACCACCGACGACGACCTCGACACCACGTTCGCAGTCAACACGATCGCCCCATACCTGTTGACGCGCCGGCTGCTGACGGCGTTGTCCGGCGGGCGCGTCGTGAACCTGTCATCCGCGGCGCAAGCACCGGTCGACCTGCAGGCGCTCGCCGGCCGCCGAACGCTGCCCGAGCAAGCCGCCTACGCACAGAGCAAGCTCGCAATCACCGCGTGGTCCTACGGGCTGGCCCAATCGCTCGGCGCCGACGGACCGATGATCGTCGCCGTGAACCCGGGGTCGCTGCTCGCCACCAAGATGGTCAAGAGTGCCTTCGGCGTCGCCGGATCCGACGTGGGCATCGGCGCCGACATCCTCGTCCGCGCGGCGCTGTCGGACGAGTTTGCCAACGCCTCGGGCAAGTACTTCGACAACGATGCCCGGCGCTTCGGCTCGCCTCACCCTGCCGCACACGACCCTGGCGTGGTGAAGGCGATCATCGACGGCGTCGAAGCGAGTTTGGCCACCGTCGGCACGCCCATCGACTGATAGGCTCGACGCGATGAAGATCAGCGAAATGGAGCTGCTCGTCCGGGTTGCGGAAACCGGCTCCATGACGCTGGCGGCGCAACAGCTGCATCTCACCCCCGCAGCCGTCAGCGCTGCGGTGCAGCGCATCGAGGCGGCCGTGGGCGTGCGGCTGTTCGAACGCACCACCCGCTCCCTCCATCCAACCGAGGAGGGACAGGTCATTCTCGCCGGCTGCGAGGACGTGGTCCGTCGCTGGCAGCAGACGCTCGACGACGCGCGCAACAGCAAGGCCGAGATCGAAGGCGTGGTACGGCTGTCCGCGCCCGCAGACATCACCCATCAAGTCCTCGCCGCGGTCGTGGTCGACGTGTGCGCGACGCACCCACGACTGCGGGTGCTGCTCGACACCTCCGATGCAGTCAAACATCTGCACGGCGACGCCATCGACATGGCGATCCGCTATGGGGCGCTGCAGGACAGTAGCCTGTCCGCCCGCAAGCTCTCGACGGGCCCCGGCATTCTCGTGGCCGCGCCATCGTACCTCGAGGCGCACGGAACCCCGACACGCATCGAAGAGCTCGCCGAGCACCGCTGTCTCACGCTGCACCTGAGCAACGTACCCGCAGAAACTTGGCAGCTGCGCCGTGACGATGTGGTGGAGTCCGTGCCGATCCACAGCCCGATGTGTGGCAACGGCCTGCTCGCCCGACGCTGGGCCGTCGAAGGCGAAGGCATCGCGTACAAGAGCCTGTTCGACGTGATCGACGATCTCGAGGCAGGGCGGCTCGTGCGCGTCCTGCCCGAATACGACGGGGGTCAAATCGGCGTGCACGCGGTCTTCCCGAGCCGTCGTTTCTTGCCCGCCCGTGTCCGAGCCCTGGACACCGCGATCGCCGAGCGCTTTGCAGCCCGCACAGCCCGCTGCGACGCATGGCTTGCGGCGCACGGCTGAGCGCTTCTTCGGCGCCGACGAGAAAAAAAAGCGAGAGGGCACGGCGCCGGGTGTGCGACCCCCGGGCCGCGCCCTCTCAGGGGGAACAGGTCGGGCAAGCGGATGGAACTGACCCGAACCTGGGATGCGACGTTTCGTCGTGTCGTTTCGCCGCGCTCCAGCCCTGCATGTCCGCGGTGCGGACCCCCTTCAACTTTTTTTCGCCGGCGATGCGATCGTCTCGTGCTGTACGTCGACGAAGCACGTTCGACGTGCTCCAGCATACGAAACCGCCACGCGGCAGGCGGAGTGGGGCGTGCCGGACTGGCGGAACACCCGAATCGGGAGCAGCACTTCACAATCGCGGGCCGAAGGAACCGGTCCAGACACGACGTCGACGAGAAAGCCGCCGCTGCGGCTCTCACACTGGAGTTCATCGGCGCGGAGTCCCTCTCCCTGCACGTGCAAGAGGACCACGCCGCCAGAGAGCACCGACGGTGCGCACGGACTCACCTTGTGAACCGCCGCGCCCTTGCTGGCCTTCGCCACGGCGGAACCGGGTCGCCCCCGACCCGGGCCGTACCCACCGACACGACCACCATCAACCGCACCTCGTCCGTTCCCCACCGCCATTCGCGACTGAATGCCCGCGGGCACGCTTCCCTTCAATCCGGCCGAGGTTCGGTGGCGGATCCAGGTTCAGCGACGTGGACCAGGCAGGACACCCAGCCCGACCGACCACAGGCGACCTCGATGCAGCACGTTTGCTGTGAGGCGGAATACTTGCGGATCACCTGCACGGGGAGCTGGACCTCGGACCGATCTTGCAACGTCGATCCACCGGGCAGGACGTTGAGCATGAAGCTGTCACTGCGGGCCGCACAGCGCAGCTGCGACAGCTCGAGGGCCTCACCAAACACCCGCAGCAGCACGACACCACCCGAGCGCACCGAGGGCAGGCAGGACACCACGTCAAACACCCGCGGCAAACGCTTCCGCTGCCAGACCAGGGTATCGGCGTCCTCCCAATCCATACGTGGCCTTCATGTCCACGGGCCGGTCATCCTTCGCGCCGACGCAAAGAACCTGGTGGCCGCATGCTCGCGCTCAGCCCGGCGTGTGCGCGCTCGAGGCGGCCGTACCGCACGAGCCCCGGGACAAGGACGCGGTCACGCCAATCGACGCGAGCGCGCCCCGCTCCCCGGCGCTGAATCGGACATTGCAGAGCCCGTCCGTCGTCCCGACGCCTCGAAACACTCGAACGAACAACAGCAGTTCTTCGCCGTCGCGACGCGGTGGAGGACCCGGAATGCGGCTGACCGTGAACCCACGCGTCGTCGCAACGCAGTCGATCTTCGTCGGATCGAGATGTCGCCCGCTGAGCACCACCGCCACGATTCCTCCGTTCGAGACCCGCAGCCGCGAAAACCGTGCGACCTCGATCACAGGCCGAGGCTTCTGTGACGCGCTGCCGTCCATCGACTCGAGAAGCGACCGAAGCACGAACTTCGACACCGACACGTTCAACCCCGTACCCATCGATGCATACATGTTCCCAACCCCGCGTTCCCTTCATCGATCACCGCGTGCACATTCGTGAGGCCGCGGTAGGGTCCGCTCGTGGTCGAAACGCTGACGCGGGCGTTGAGCGTGGCGGTGGGGTTTGGATTGGCCGGCGTCGCAGTTACGCTCGCGTTTGTGCTCGAAGCCAAAGACCCTACGGCGGTCGTGCTGTCGCCCATGGCGGGATTGGCGGGTGGACTCGCGGCCGCGGTGGCATGGCCACACCGCGCCGCGTCGCTGCGCCCGCGCGAGGGTGCCCTGCGCGGGGCTGCGGTGGGCGCCCTCGCCCATCCCGTGCTGTGGATGTTGATGTTGACCTGGACCGGCATGCGAACGCCAGGGCTCGAGACCGGCCCCGCCGAGGTCGTTGCCCCCGCCCTGGTCTTTGCAACGCTCAGTACCCTGGCCTACGGACCGCTGACCGTTGCGACCGGGACCGCCGTAGGCAGCCTGTTCGCGCTCACCACGATTCGACGTGTGGACGAAGGTCGAGCTCGAACGTCCACGCGCTTCGCGGCTGCCGAAGCAAGAAGCTGACGGTCTCCGCATAGGCGTCGGGGGCGATGAACGACTCGGATGCCCGCTCGGGCATGCGAGCCCGCGTGGCCGGCAGGTCGACCATGCCATCGACGATCACCAGCGCCACGTGCACGCCGTGCTTGCCGTACTCCCGCGCGAGCGACTGCGCCAACGAGCGCTGCGCGGCCTTGCCCGCTGCGAAGGCGGTGGTGAAGGGTTTACCGCGCAGCGATGCGGTCGCGCCCGTGACGATGAGCGCGCCATCGCCCCGCGAGGCCATGCTCGGCAGCAACCGTTTGGCGAGGACGAACAAACCGCGCGTGTTGGTGCCCAACGCCAGGTCCATTCCATCGAGTTCGACCGCCTCGAGGCTGCCGAATACGCCGCTGCCCACGTTCCACACCACGGTGTGAATCGGGCCGAGCTTGTCCTCGACGGCTGCAATGCCCGCCTCGACCGACGCGGGATCGGTGGCATCGATCGAGACGGGCAACCCGTCGACTTCGGCAGCCAGCGCGGTGAGCTTGTCGAGACTTCGGGCCGCCAACGCGACGCGGTAGCCATCGGCATGCAGCCGACGAACGGCGGCGGCCCCGAGTCCGGGGCCCACACCAACGACGAGGGCGATCTTCTGGCTGTCGTGGGTCATGAGGCGCACAGCAGAACTCCACAAAGAGCCCGCGCGTTACGCCTCCTTGCCCCGATTCGCCCTCTTATCGTATATCGCCGATGAGCAATGACCGAGTCGCCGTGTTGCCCGCCCGCCGAGCCGATGCCCCCGGTGCCCGATGATGAAGATGCCGCGAACGCGGCTCTGGCTGCGCTGGCGAAAGCGCTCGCCCATCCGGTCCGCGTTGCGATCCTCCGGCTGCTGGTACGACGCGACGGCTGCATCGTCGGCGACCTCGTCGACGAACTCCCGCTCGCCCAATCGACCGTGTCGCAGCATCTCAAGCAGCTCAAAGACGCCGGCTTGATCCGCGGCGCCATCGACGGGCCGCGGACCTGCTACTGCGTCGAGCCCGGCACGGTGGCGCTCTTGAAGACTCTGGTCGAACGACTCTGAACCTCCAAAGCGTCCGATGAGCTACCACGACGGAAATCCCCCCGAACTCGCCACACCCGCCTTCCCTCCGCTGGCGATCCGCACCGATCCACCCAAGATCTTGATGCTGTACGGGTCGCTTCGCGAGCGCTCCTACAGCCGCCTGCTCGCCGAGGAAGCCGCGGGCATCCTCGAAGGCCTCGGCTGTGAAGTGCGTTTCTTCCACAGCCATGACCTGCCAACCAAAGCGCCGGGCCTCGAAGACCACCCCAAAGTGCAGGAGCTTCGGGAGCTGTCGCTTTGGTCCGAGGGCCAGGTGTGGTCGTGCCCCGAAATGCACGGGGCCATCACGGGGGTGTTCAAGAACCAGATCGACTGGATCCCGCTCTCCATCGGCTCGGTTCGGCCGACGCAAGGTCGCACGTTGGCGGTCATGCAGGTCAGCGGCGGATCGCAGTCGTTCAACGTGGTGAACACGCTACGCCTGCTCGGCCGCTGGATGCGAATGCTGACGATTCCCAACCAGTCGTCGGTTCCCAAGGCCTACCAGGAGTTTCACGATGACGGCCGCATGAAAGACTCTCCGCTGCGCGACCGGGTCGTCGACGTGATGGAGGAGCTGTACAAGTTCACGCTGCTCACGCGAGACCTCAGCGACTTCATGGTCAGCCGCTACTCGGAGCGACGCGCCGCTGCGGCCAAGGCCGCCGAAGACCCGGACAGCCCCACCACCCGCGCCGGCGCCAAGCGGCTGTGACCGTACGCCGAGCCGCTGCCGTCAGAAGCCGCCCTCGGGCATCGTCAGGGTCGTGTCGTCGAGTCGCTCCAGCAGCGCGGCGGCGCGTTCGACCTTGGGCAGCTCATAGCGGACGAAGAACCGCGCTGCGTGCAGCTTGCCCGCGTAGAACGGGTCGGCGGCGACACCGGCCTTCACCGCGGCGGCGGCCTGCTCGAGCCAGGTCCAGCCGATCACGACGTGGCCGAGCATGTGCAGGTATTCGGTCGCATTCGCCAAGGACAGCCGGATCTTGCCACCCGCGGCCGCTGCACCCAGCGTCTGTGTGACCCCGGCAACCCGCGCAAGCGCAGCCTCGAGCGCGTCGCAGACTTCGGTGAGCGCCACCGTTTCGCGATGCGCCTGCACCGACGCGAGCATGCGGGCGTACAGCGCTCGAAACGCCCGACCGCCATCCTGCATGACCTTGCGACCGAGTAGATCGAGACCCTGCACGCCGTTCGTCCCCTCATGAATCGGATTGAGCCGGTTGTCTCGGTAATAGCGCTCGACCGGATAGTCACGCGTATAGCCGCTGCCTCCGAGAATCTGAATGGCCAGGTCGTTGGCGCGTGGCCCGAACTCCGACGGCCACGCTTTCGCAATCGGCGTGAGGATGCCGAGCAAGTCGTCGAGCTGAGCGCGCTCGCGCTCGTCCGTCGTCGACGCCTGCGCATCGACCAGCCGGGCGCAGTGGAGGACCAGCGCCATTGCCCCCTCGACCCAGACCTTTTGGGTCAACAGCATCCGACGCACGTCCGCGTGCTCGACGATCGGAACCGGCGGTCCCTTGCGCGCGTCGGGGTGCCGACCCTGCACGCGATCGCGCGCGTAGGCCAGCGATACGCGATATCCGGCGTAGCCGATCATCGCTGCTCCTAGACCCACGCCGATGCGCGCCTCGTTCATCATGTGGAACATGCAGGCGAGCCCCTGGTGCCGCTCGCCCACCAGCTCGCCCACCGCCGGCGCATCCTCGCCAAACGCCAGCGCCGTGTTCACTGCCCCCCGATAGCCCATCTTGTGGTTCAGACCGATCAGCGTGACGCCGTTGCGTTCGCCGAGCGACCCGTCTGCCGCTACGTGATGCCGTGGGACCGCGAACAGCGAGATGCCTTTGACCCCCGGCGGTGCATCGGGCAGCCGGGCGAGCACCAGATGCACGATCGTCTCGCTGAGGTCGTGCTCGCCGGCGGAGATCCACATTTTGTCTCCGATGAGGTGGTAGGACCCGTCCTCCTGCGGAAGCGCCTTGCAGCGCAGGTCTGCCAGCGATGAGCCCGCGTGCGGCTCGGACAGACACATGGTTCCGAAGAACCGACCCTCCAGCATCGGCGCCATGAAGCGACGCTTTTGGTCCTCACTGCCAAAGACGCGCAGAAGGTTCGCGGCCGCCGAGGTGAGAAACGGGTACGCGGACGTCCCGGGGTTCGCCGCCTGAAACGCCGCCATCATCGCTTGGTAGACCGCGTACGGCAGACCGAGCCCACCGTCGGCCTCGGGAAACGGCGCTGCCAGGAACCCCCCTTCAACAAAGGCCCCCAGCGCTCGCCCGATCTCGTCGATCAGCTGAAGTCGCTCCCCGTCCCACGTCGGCTCGTTGGCATCGGACTTCGCGGCGTGCGGAGCGAAGTGATCGGCGGCGACCTTGATCGCCGCTTCGATCATCGGGTCGTAGGCCTCACGGTCCTCCAAGCCCTGCACCTCGTACAGCAAAAACGCCAGGTCGCGGTGCATGCTCTCGAACGGGGCTCTGTCCAGCGTCACGGCTGCACAGTGTACCCGCCCATGCGCGCCTCCGCGCTCGCGCGCCGATGCCCACCTGGCCACACGCTCGGGCAGCCAGGAAGCGGCGCTGACGAGGCAACCGTCACCAAAGGCCTGGCCCGGCTTGGGCACGCGCAGTGGATCGACCGAGCGAGGCACTCTGCACGGGAGCGCGACGACCGAAGCCGATCCCGACGTCACCGACGTCCTCGGGCAGGTCGCGGGTCGATGCGCGACCTGGTGCGAGAACTCGAGCGCGCCGCCCCAACGTCTTCTCCATCGGCCGCGGCTCGCGGACGCCTCGAGGGGTCCGCATGGCACGCACATCAGACCACATCGGCTTTCCTTTTCGCAGCCACTCGACCGCGCCCGTCGACACCCTGCACTCAGGAGACAGGGTATGCATCATCACGCACCCGACAGTCGCGATCGCGGGCGGCAGCCTCGCCGGTCACCGACCTTACGAAGTCGACGCAACTGCGCGGATTGTTCGAGTTTTTCGGTTGTGCTGTTACGAAACAATTGATTGATGGGTTTGTGTGCGAGCTGCTATCGGCTTGTGCATGGCAAATCGAAAGACCAACGCAACGTTGCTGACTCTGTTGGCATCGAGCGTCGGTTGCTACGTCGGACTACCCGACGGCGCGGGGGTGGATGCGGGCACCGACGGGTTTGCCGACAGTGGTGACGACGACGCTGACGACGGCGGTTCGGGTGGGGGCTCGGCCGACGGCGGCGGCGATGGAAGTGGTGCAGGCTCGGGCGGCACCCCAACGGGCGGCTCGAGTCCCGATGACGACGGCGGAGGCTCGGGAACGCCGACGGGTGATGACTCGGGCGGTGACCCGACGACCGACCCCTCCGCCGGAAGCGACGACATGGGTGATGACGAATCGGGCACGGGAGACGAGACCGGCTCGGACGTCGAGCCTCCACCCGATTCCGAGCTGGCCCGCGACATTGCGTGGTCGTCCGTGGAGATGAACCAGGGCGTGGTCATCGAGGTCGTCCGCGATGGCTCGTACCTCACCCCGGCCCAGCGCAACGCGGACCTGATCGCGGGGCGACCCACGCTGGTGCGCGGGTTCTGGTCTCTGGGCGGCGGCTTCACGCCTCGCGAGCTCGAGGCTCGACTCACGGTCCGCAACGGCGGTAGCGACGAAGTCTTCACCGACGTTCGCAGCGTCTCCGGCGCGCCCGACCCGACCTCCCTCGAAGGCGGCTTCTTGTGGGAGCTGCCTGCGGGCGTGATCGAACAAGGCTCGGAGTTCGCGTTCGAAATCGTCGAGACCGACGACAGCTTGCCAGGCGCAGCCCCAGACGCGGGCGCACGAATCCCCACGGACGGGTTCGAGCAAGCCGGAACCGCCACGGGTGCACACGTGCTCGAGGTCGTCGTGGTCCCGCTGCGCTACAACGCCGGCGGCGGGCTTACGCCCGATCTCAGCCAGGCGAACCGAACGATCCTCGAGAACGCGCTGTACGACCAGAACCCGATCAGCGAACTCGACATCAGCTACCGGCAGGTCGTCGACTACAACGGCGCGGTCAACAGCGGAAACCAACTCGGAGACATTCTCGGTTTCCTCGGGCAGCTCAAGAGCCAAGACGGTGCCGCGCCGGCGGTCTACTACGCGGGCCTGGTGAACATCGGGTGCTTCGTGACCGGATGTGGCAACGCAGGCACGACCGGCATTGCGTACGTGCCCGGCGCATCGCAGAACTCGTCGTTCCAACGCGTCAGCGCCAACGTGTGGTTCCAGCCCGAGAGTTCTTCGGGAACCGTCGTGCACGAGGTCGGGCACAACCAGGGCCTGAGCCACGTGTTCTGCCCCGGGGGCGGAGCCGCGGGCACCGACCCCGCCTACCCCTACAACAACGGTCAACTCAGCGGCTGGGGTTGGGGCCCCAAGAGCGGCGACATCTACGGATCGAACAGCTACGACTACATGTCTTATTGCGGCCCGTCGTGGGTGAGCGACTGGACGTGGGAGAAGACCCGCGCCCGCATCGAGACGCTCTCGGGGTGGAGCGCTGCTCCTCCTGCGCCCGACACCACGCTCGTCCTCGGTCACGCGTATCCCGACGGAAGCCAGAGCTGGTTCGCCTTGCAGGGGCAGCGACTCGATCCCGGTCAGGGCAGCTCGACGATCTCCTTCCAACGCGACGACGCCGCGTCGGTCACCGTCGACGCGATCGAAGGGGAACTCTCCGACGACGGTGGACACTGGGTCGTGGCGGAGGTCCCCACCGAAGCCCTCGACTTCACCGCGCTGCAGTGGCGACACCACGGCGAGGTCGATACGGTCCCCACCAGCGCGATCGCGCGCTGACCATCTGGCCCAACATCTGCGACGGCGCGGGGCGTGGATCGTTCCGCGCCGCTCTCGTTGGTTTGGCCGCCGCTCGTGCTGCTCGGGGGATGCGTGGCCGCGAACCGCAACTTCGACGTCGACGAGGGGTCGCACCAAAGGCTGCTAGGCCTCGAGGACCTGCGCGTGGACCCGCTGCAGCGCTTCGACGGTCCACCCCGCGTCGTGAAGGTGGGGCGCCGCCCAGGTACAGCTCTGATCGATGCTCCGGACTGCAACCGTGGGCACGGGGGCGCCGGCCAACCGCGCAAACGTATTGACGAACAGCTGCACGGTGACCGCACGCAGACCATCGATCAAGATCACGTGGTTGCGAAAGCGCCGAAACCGGTTTGGGTCGGCGCTGACCTTGGCCGCGTGCGCCCGAAACTCGGGCGTGAACGAGGCCTTGCCCGACACCACCACGTTGAACAGCCCACATCCGCCGGGCACCACCGCTTCGTAGGGTCGTGCCACGTCGGCCATCGCCTCCATCTGATGCATCGTGGGCGTGTCAACCCAGCGGACGAAGAACGCTTCCCCCGCGGCGAAGAACGCGACGCGGTCGTCGCGATACAGCTCTTGTGCGTCGTGGGGCAGCGTAGTCATCCTCGGCGACCCGCGGGCCGGTGGCAACCGTTCCATGGCCGCTCAGCGCGCGTGAACCATGTTCTGCAGAGCTTCGCATGAGCGATACCCTGAACACGCGGCCAATTTGGGGACGTGCGCTTCTCGTGTCACCGGACCGCGACCTGCCTGCGACGCGCGCGACGGGTGGTGCTGCCACGGTCCGCAGCACGATGGCAGGACTGTCCTTCGAAAGCGTGTTGTTCCTCTGCGTCGCGAACTCCGCTCGGTCGCAGATGGCCGAGGGGTTGGCGCGGGCCAAGTTTGGATCGAACGTGCGCATTCAGTCGGCGGGTTCGAAGCCAAGTCGCGTGAACCCGTTCGCCACGGCAGCGATGTCAGAGCTTGGCATCAGCCTCGACGAGCACGCGTCGAAGAGCGTCGACACCATCGATCCACAGAGCGTCGATCTCGTGATCACGCTCTGCGCCGAGGAAGTTTGCCCGGTACTTCTATCGGACGCCGCGCGCATGCACTGGCCGCTGCAAGACCCCGATCGCAAGCACGAGAACCTCACGGACGAGGCGCGTCTACAGCACTTCCGCGTCACCCGCGATCAACTCTCTGCACGGCTGGACGTGCTCGCTGCTCTGCGGGACGTCCCCGAAGGTCCCAGCCCGCGCGAGTTTCACGCCAGCATCCGCGTCCATGATCTCGCGGCTTCGGCACGCTTCTACAGCTGGCTGCTCGACGAACGCCCGACCGCGTGGACCCACCGATACGTGACGTTCGTCAGCGAACCGCTGCGCACCAACTTCGTCCTGCTCGTAGACGACGGCATGCAGCTGCACCAAGACACGCTGTATCACCTGGGCATCGACGTCGGCTCCCGCGACGCCGTCATCGAGGCTCACCGTCGCGCAGCCGCAGCCGGAGTCTCCGTGCACAAGCCGGCGCGCACGACGTGGCGCGGCACGCCGCTGCACGAGCTGTGGCTTCGCGATCCCAGCGGCAACCTGGTCGAGATCTACGCCCGGCTCACCGACGAGGAGCACGAACGAATGCCGCCGGACCAAGAGCCCGTTCTGCTCGGGGCCGAGGTGTCGGTCAACGCCCCTTGAAGTTGCCTTCACGGCGCTCGAGGAACGACTGCACGCCCTCCGCCGCGTCCTCGGTCGCCATGAGGCGCTGCGCGGTGGGGATGAGCGCGTCGATCGCTGGCTGCATGCCCTGTCGATCCGCAGCATCGGCTGACTCGATCGTTGCCTGCACACCCAGGGGTGCCCGCGAGGCGATCGTCTTGGCCAGCTCGAGCGCCCGCGCGGTGGCTTGCCCGGCCGCGGTCACCTCTTGAACGAGGCCGATCCGCAGCGCCTCGGCTGCATCGAACGTGTCCCCGGTGAGCAACCACCGCATCGCGTTGCCCCAGCCGGCGACCTGCGGCAGGCGAACCGTCGCGCCGCCGAACGGGAAGATGCCGCGGTTGATCTCGATCTGTCCGAACTTGGTGGTCTCGTCGGCGATGCGAACGTCGACCGCCAGCAACAACTCGATCCCGATCGTCAGGCACCAGCCTTGGACCGCCATCAGCAGCGGCTTGGTCCGCAGCGGTGGCGCCAAGCCGAGCGGGTCGACCGATCCCGGTGGAAACAGGGGCGCCCCACCGCGCACCGCCGGCCCGACCTCGGCCAGGTCGAGACCTGCCGTGAAGTGGTCCCCGTTTGCGCACAACACTGCGCAGCGCAGCGCCGGGTCCGCTTCGTAGGCGGTGACGGCCTCGGCGAGCTCACGCAGCATCTGCAGGTCGAACGCGTTGCGCTTGGCGGCGCGGTCGAGGGAGATCTGGAGCACGGAGTCGTGCGTCTGGGTCACGATGCGAGGGGCGTCCGACACCGCGACACGATTACCCGCGGACGCAAGCAGGACAAGCGCGAGCGCGACACGCGGCGCGCAGCCGGAGTAGGCTCCGACGATGCGTCGCCTTGCGTTCGCCCTCGCCTTGCTTCCGCTCGCGTGCAACGAGCCCGAGCCGATCCCCGCGCCCGACGACGTCGCGGCACCGCCGGCCGAGGCCATCACGACCGACAGCGGGCTGGCGTATCGCGTGCTCACCGAAGCCGACGGGCCCAAGCCGGCCGCCACCGACGTGGTGAAGGTGCACTACACGGGATGGACCACCGACGGCGCGATGTTCGACAGCTCGGTCGCGCGCGGCGAGCCATCGACCTTCGGACTCAACCAGGTCATCCCCGGCTGGACCGAGGGTCTGCAGCTGATGTCGGTGGGCGCCAAGCACCGCCTGTGGATCCCTGAGGACCTCGCCTACAAGGGCATGCCGGGGCGCCCCGCAGGCACGCTCGTGTTCGACGTCGAGCTGCTCGAGATTCAGTAGCTCAGCCGCGCTCTTGCTCGGCCATCGTCGCGAAGCGCCGGCGCAGCGATTCGACCAGCGTGGGGTCGGCCGTGCGCGGAGAGCCGCTGTCGAACGGGGGCTGCGGGTCGTACTCGATCGCGAGCTGCAGCCGGCGCGCGAGGTCTTCGCCGTGCAGATCGGCGGTGAGCCGCAGCGCCATGTCGATGCCGGAGGAGACCCCCGCGGCGGTGTAGATCGACCCGTCAACCACGACCCGCTCGCGCACGGGAACGGCGCCGAGCGCTTCGAGTTCGTCCAGGCACGCCCAGTGGGTCGTCGCCCGGACCCCGCGAAGGATCCCGGCCGCACCGAGCAGCAGCGACCCCGTGCAGACCGACGCCGTCACCGAGGCGGATGCGTGCAGGCGCTGCAGCG
>CAYSPB010000147.1:13997-15842 GCA_964432695.1 uncultured Nannocystaceae bacterium | reverse complement strand
CACGGCGGCGTAGAGCCCGGTGGCCTCGGGATCTTTGAGCGCGGCCAGGTGCGCGGGCAAAACCCACAGCGACTCCACCAAGGAGATCAGCAGCACCGAGACGACGATCGCCGGGATGACCCGGTACATCTTGCCGCTGACCCCGGGCACGAACGCCATGGGCATGAACGACGCGACCGAGGTGGCGATCGCAAAGCACACCGGGGTGCCCACGTCTTGGGCGCCCTTGATGGCCGCCTTGAGCGGGGGCACGCCGCGCTGGCGCAGCTCATAGATGTTCTCGCCCACGACGATCGCGTCATCGACGACCATGCCGAGCACCACGATGAACGCGAACAGCGAGATCATGTTCACGGTCACGTCGAGCGTGGGCATGAACAGCACCGCGCCCAAGAAGCTGACCGGGATGCCCATGGTCACCCAGAAGGCCAGCCGCAGCTCGAGGAACAGGCCGAGGATGATCAGCACCAGCACCAGACCGATGGCGGCGTTGCGCAGCAGCAGGTCGATGCGCTGCTGATACAGCTCGGACCAGTCGAGCCACGTGTTCACGCTGACGCCCGGCGGCAGCTCGGTGGCGAGGCGGTCGAGGTGCGTCTGGACCACGGCCGAGACCTCCAGCGGGGTCTGGTTGCCCGTCCGGAACACCTTGATCATCATCGCGGGCTCGTCGCCCCAGTACGCGTACTCGTCGGTCTCCTCGAAGACCTCGCGGACCTCGGCGATGTGGCCCAGCGTTAGCTCGGTGCCCGTGGTGCCGGTGAGGATCGGCAGCGACTCGAACGCCTCGGCGCCATAGCGGCGCTCGGCGGTGCGCAGCAGGATCTCGCCACCCTCGGTTTTGACCGAGCCGCCCGCCAGCTCCACCGAGGTGGCGCGGATCTTGGCCGCGACCTGCTCGAGCGTGAGGCCGTGGGTGCGCAGCTGGGCCTGCGGGATTTCGATGCTGAGCTGGTGCGCGGGGGCGCCGACCAGCTCGGCGGTGGTGATGCCCGGATCGGCGACCAGCTCGTCGCGCACCTTCTCGCTCAGTAACCGAAGCTGCCGCACGTCGACGTCGCCGTGCAGGATGACCGAGGTCACCTCAAACTTGTTGTTCACCAGGCTGACCATCGGGCGCTCGGCGTCCTGCGGCAGCGAGGTGAGGCGGTCGACCGCGTTCTTGACGTCGGCCAGCACGGTGGTGGAGTCGGCCTCGAGCTCCAGCGTGACGTAGACGTGGCCGGCGCCCTCGGTCGCGGCACCGGTGACGCGGTCGACCCCGTCGAGCCCGCGCACGGACTCCTCGACCGCGAGCACGATGCCCTTTTCGACCTCCTCGGGGCTGGCGCCGGGGTACGGCACGACCACGCGCACCATGCCGAGGCGGAACTCGGGGAAGACCTCCTGCTTGATGGTGCAGGTGGAGAACAGGCCGCCGACCAGCAGCAGCAGCAGCACCAGGTTGGCCGCGACCGGGTTGCTCGCGAACCAGCGAATGGTGCCTCCGCGCTCGCTCATTCGCCAGCACCTTCGGCCGGCGCTTTACCCAGCGACACGCGAAGACCTTCGGTCGCCAGAGGAAGCCGGGTGGTGACGACGCGATCGCCCGTGTTCACGCCGTCGCGTACGACCAGCGTGCCGGCGTCGCGCCAGGCGACCTCGATGGTGCGCTTCTGCAGCGCGTCGTTGCCGTCGAGCACCCACACGCTGCCGTCCTCTTGCTGGGCGGTGCGAGGCAGCACGATCACGTCGGAGAGCGGCGTGCCCTGCAGCTCCACGCGCACCGAGGTGCCGATGAGCAGCGGCAGCGTGCGCCCGGCCTCGGGGCGCTCGAGCGACATGGGGTCGTCGACGGCGATGTGG
>CAYSPB010000147.1:0-13987 GCA_964432695.1 uncultured Nannocystaceae bacterium | reverse complement strand
CGCCATGCGGCCGCGCTGGTCGACCGCGCTCTCGAGCCGAAGCACGGCGCCGTCGAACGCATCGTTCGTGCCCGTGGCTTCGTTGAACACCTTGGCGGGCGAGCCGGCCTCGGCGGCTGCGTTCACGCCGGGGATGCGAAGCTGCTGAAGCTGGGCGACGGGCAGCGAGACCGCCACGCGAAAGCGGCCCGTGCCCGCAAGCGTGACCACGGGCACCGCCGGACTGACGCTCTGGCCCACGTCGACCGACTCGGTCAGCACGACCGCATCGAACGGCGCACGCAGCAGGGTCCGGCCGAGGTCGCGCTTGGCCTTGGCAATGCGCGTGCGGGCGGACTTGACCTGCGCCTTGGCCACGTCCAGGTGTGGTTCGCGGAGGGCAAAGGCCAGCGTCTCATCGCTGAAGCCGTCGGGGCGGTTGCGCCACTCGTGCTCGGCGACCTGGCGCAGTGTGTTCTCCTCGCGCACCCGAAGCTGGGCCGCGGCGAGCTCGGCCTTGGTCATCGCGAGCGCGTCGGAGTAGTCGCGCGCGTCGACGCGAAGCAGCGGCTCGCCCTGGGCCAGCAGTCCGCCGGGCACCAGCGCCTCGTTCTGCTCCTTCACGCGGCCGGCGACCTCGGGCGCCAGCGCGACCGAGCGTTCGGCTTGCACGATGCCCATTGCCCGCAGCGCGGGCGTATAGGTCTGCACGGACGCGTCGACGACCTGTACGAACGTGAGCGCCTCCTCCTGCTCTTTGGGGGCGGCCTGAGGCCCGGTCGCGGCAAAGGTCATCGCCGTGCCGACGCCGGCGGCGAGGATGATCAGGGGCAGCAGTGCCTGGGCGACGCGCTTCATCGGTACTCCAACGGGGTCCTCCGATGGTGGAGGCAGTTGGCCGGAGTGTGAAGGCACGAGCGCGGCGAGCAAGCGGAGTTCGCGCCCAGAACGACCGCAATGCTTGCGCAGCGAGCGGAATTGCGAGGAATCCGAGGGCCCGACCCGATCCGGGCTTCGTGAGAGCGCAGCGCTGAGGCGTCAACGCGGAGGCCCCGCGCGAAGGGTAGGGTGCGCGCTGGATTTGCCATGACCTTGCCTTGCTGGACTGCCGCCGCCCTGCTTTGCTCGCTCGCTGGATGTGCCGGGGGCACCGACCCACTCGAGAACGACGAGATCGATACCGCCGCCTCAGAGGCTGACCCCACGACCATGAGCGCCGGCCCGTCGACCACGAACGCGAGTACGTCCTCGACCTCCTCGACCGGCGAGACGACGACGGCCGCGGCGGACGACGACAGCGGCTCGACCAGCGGCAGCTCGAGCACCGGCGAAAGCGAAGGCGATACGTCCACAGGGGATGACTGTCCTGCCGGCCTGATGGGCTGCGCCTGCGACGAGGCCTCCGATCCGGAGTGCGAAGCCGGCACGCTCTGCTCACGCGCGGGCATCTGCGAGGCAACCGCGTGCGGCGTGCAGAAGGACGAGCCTAACGGTGACCCCTTCGAACCGGGCAACCTCGGCGACTTCTCCGACGACGACGACCCCGCCATGTTCGCCAGCCAGCTCGACGGCGACACCGACGTCGACTGGTGGCGCTACACCTGCTCCGACTCCCTGCTGGGCTCTCTCGATCCCAACTTCGGCTTCACCCTGCCCGAGACCGGCCGCGTCTGCGTCTTCCTCGATTGCCAGCAGGGCGGCAACCCAACCTTCGACTGCCCCGCCGGCACTGAAGCCGCCAACGCGCCCATCGACAACCTGCCGGGCTGCTGCGTCGTCGATGCCGACACCTTCGAGATCGACAACCACAACTGCCCCGACAGCAGCAACGACGCCGTGGACGTGTACCTGCGCGTGGACATGGGGGCCGAGGACGCCTGCACCACGTACGACGCCATGTACGGCTGCTGACCCGGAGTCATGGACCCCGTCACGGTACCGCTGTGCGGGGCTTGGGGGCTGAGCTCACTCTCGATGGCCGATCTGGAGACACTGATCGACGCGCTACGCAAGACGTGGCGAAGAGAGGCGATCACGGCCACTGCAGTCGACCCGGCAGACCTTGCCCGGAGCATGGTGCAGTTTCCGGGGCTGTCTCCAGACTACGTACGGACGTTGACGACAGCGGGCGTCCCCGACCAGGACGACGCCAGAGGGTTCCTGCTCTGGCAACTCGACGCCCTCGAAAGCGCGGCCAGCGTATTGGATATGGCAGGCGCCGCCTATCGCCCAGAGGCCAAGAACGCCGTCGTCGTTGCGGACTACCTTTCGGATGACGAACGGCTTTATCCACGAGCGTAGCGTGCGCTGAATGTGCCGGGGATGGCTCGGCGCCGCCCAAGCCTGAGGCGTCGGCGATGCAGTCGGCCACGACGCGCCCGGCGTCCCGGCGCACAGGAGGAGCTGGTAGACGCCGCCCAGGTCTTGGTCGGCCTGCCACCGGGTGCGCGCCAGCAGGTCGTCGGTGACCGACTGCCCCAGCGCGTAGGCCTCGTACTCGATCAGCGGCTCCGTCGACGGTGCGCTCGAAGATGGACTGCGTGCCGCGATGGAGCACGCCTTGACCAAGAACGGGCTCTGGCAGAACGAAAACGTGCTCCTCGGCGGGGCGCTGGGTGGGCAGGAGGCTCGCGCACCGGACTGCCCTCAGCCTAAGCCCGCGACCGCACGCGGCGCGGCCCGTGCGGGACACCAATTTGGAATGCTCGGTCCCGTCACGCGTGGATGCCAGCGGCGCCGGGTGCGTGGGCGGCTCGACGCGCTGGCGTTTGGGCCCACTTTCGCATAAGCAGCGACGAGCCCCGTGGCCGTTCGTGGTCGACGGCGCCTCGTGACCGCCCATGGGACCGCAACACACCGCTCCGTCCGCGACGCCCCTGGACCACGTCGACCTCGACGCGTTCGTCCGCGACCTCGAAGCGATCGCCAAGCAGGCGCGAGAGGACACCGGCGCGGCCGACCTCGCGCACCTCCGCAAGATCGAGCGCATCGGCCGGGTTGCGGGCTTCCTCGGCTTGGCGACGGCCTTCATCGCGCCCAACCCCATCTCGGTCTTGGGGCTCTCGTTCTCTCGCTTCGTCCGCTGGACCGGGGTGGCGCACCCGGTCGTTCACAAAGGCTACGACGGGCTCGAGCAGACGCCCCAGACCCGGACCGCGCGGGGCTTTGCCAAGGGCTGGCGCCGCCTCCTGGACTGGTTCGATTGGATCGATCCAGCGGCGTGGCAAGAGGAGCACAACATCCAGCACCACTACCGGCTCAACGAAGAGGCCGACCCCGACCTGGTCCAGCGCAACCTCAGCTGGCTGCGCGAGTCGTCCATGCCGGTATGGCTTCGTCGCACGCTGGTCCCGTTCATGGCGATGAGCTGGAAGTACGTCTACTACGCGCCCAGCACCCTCGACGCCCTCGCGCGGGCCGAAGACCGACGACGCAGCCGCACGCCCACCGACGCCGCCGACAGCCTGCGAAAGCGCTGGTCCAAGGCCGGCACGTGGAGCTTTCTGCCCTCGACGCATCGGCGGCTGTGGCTGCGCTGCTGGGGCCCCTACGCGCTGGTGATGTTCGTGGCCCTGCCGCTGCTGTTCACGCCGCTGGGCGCCTGGGCGGTGTTCAGCGTGTTCGTGAACTCGGTGCTCGCGGAGCTGCTCACCAACGTCCACTCGTTCCTGACGATCGTGCCCAACCACGTGGGCGAAGACCTCTATCGCTTCGAAGGACGCACCCGCGGTCGCGGCGAGTTCTACCTGCGGCAGATCGTGGGCAGCACCAACTACCCGTGCGGCCGCGACTCGATCGACATCATGTACGGCTGGCTCAACTACCAGATCGAGCACCATCTCTGGCCGGACCTGTCGCTGCTGCAGTACCGGAAGATCCAGCCGAAGGTGCGCGAGGTGTGTGAGCGCCACGGCGTGCCCTACGTGCAGGAAACGCTGCGGACCCGGGTGCGCAAGACCGTCGACGTGATGGTCGGCGAGGCGAGCATGCCCATGCTCGACACCCGCGCCCTGTTCGAAGCACAGGCCTGAGCCTGCGGCCTCAGCCCCAGAGGCTCTGCAGCGTGTATGGCGAGCCCGGTGGGCACCAGAAGGCGCCGGTGACGTAGCGCTCGCCGCGGTCGAGGGCGGTGAGCGTGGCGACCTCGGCGTCGGTGAGCTGGACCTTGGTCGCCTCGAGGTTTTGCGCGATGCGGGCGGGGTTGGTCGACTTGGGGATGACGGCGGTGCCGCGCGCGAGGCCCCATGCGATGAGGGTTTGGGCCGGGCTGCAGTCGTGGGCCGCCGCGATGTCGGCAAGGACGGCGTTGTCGAGCAGGCGGGTCTCGTCGTCGCGCTTCATCGTGTCGGGCCGGCCGCTGGAGCCCAGCGGGGAATAGGCGGTGGCGACGATGTTGCGCTGCTTCAGGCCCGTGACGAGCTCGGTCTGCGCATTGAAGGGGTGAAGCTCGATCTGGTTGGCAGCCGGCCGCACGCCGACCGCCTCGGTGATGCGGTCGATCTTCGAGAGGGAGAAGTTCGACACGCCCACGTGCTTGGCCTTGCCCGTGGCGGGCAGCTTGACCATCGCCTCCCAGGTGGACTCGAGCGGCTGCTGCTCCAGCGAGAGGAACTCCGCGCCGGAGGCGGGGCGCACAACGCCCTTGGGGTGCGCGACGGGCCAGTGCACGAGGTAGAGGTCGACGTAGTCCAGGCCGAGCTGCTTCAGCGAGTTCTCCAGGCCGGTTTGCACGTCGCCCGGCGCGTGCATGTCGTTCCACAGCTTGGTCGTGACCCACAGCTCTTCGCGTGTGACGTCGCCGGCGGCGATGGCTTCTCGGATGCCGCGGCCGACCTCTTCCTCGTTGAAGTAGATCCACGCGGCGTCGATGTGGCGATAGCCGAGCGAGATGGCCTCGCGGACCGCCCGGTACACCATCTCGGGCTCGCTCAACCAGGTGCCGAGGCCGAAGGCGGGAAGCGTGGTGCCGTCGTGGAGCGCGAGCGTGTACACGCTGGCAGCCTACGGACCCGAGCCCGTCGCCACAACCGGTGGGCATCTCAGGGCCGCACGACGGTGTGGAATTCGCCGTTTTCGCCGAAGGGGTCGACACCCTCGGGCAGGCTCTGAACGAAGGCTGCATCGAAGGGCTGCCCGACCTCGCCGTGCCCGCCGGGCACCGCTGACAAGCTCACCCGTGCGCCGCTGGCGTCGAGTCGCACCATGAGTTCGTCGGTCGAGGCGTGCCACAGCGGGAAGTGCAGAACGCTGCGGTGCGCATCGAGCCAGGGTCCGAAGGTCTGCTCTCGCCAGCCGCGGATCTCCTCGAGGTGCAGGTCGCCGAAGACGAGCCGCTCCACTCGGTGGCGGGCGGAGACCATTTCCAGGCCGAACAAGACCGCTTCTTCGTACGGTACCGTCGGGTGCAGCGGCACGCTGAGCAAGTCGACCGAGAGCGCTTCGGCCTGCTCGGCGATCGTGTCGATGTGCAGGTCCTGGTGCGCGATCATGCCGCTGTCGGCATCGTGCGTGGTCAGCAGCACCGTGGGTCGCAGGCCTTCGTCACGAAGCGCGAGCAGGGCGAGAAAGCTGTCTTTGCCGCCGCTCCAGCTGAGCACGTCGACGGCCTCATGGAAGCCGATGGCGTGGCGCTTCCACGTGGGCTGGGGCGTAAGCCCGCCCTGCCGATCGAAGGGGCAGTGCCGGCAGCCAGAGCCGCAGCAGCGAGCGCGACGCAGCAGACCCAGGCGCGTGAAGACGCGGTAGCCGGTTGCTGGGTCACGATACATCTCCTCGCCCGCGTTCACGGCAGCGTCATGCGCGGCGTGCCAAGGCGGCGGCTGGGCGGAGCTCATGCGAGGGACCTGACCACGCCAGCCGCGGTCCGTCAAAAGCGGATCCCCGACCGAATCGGCGGTCGACACGCCCGATGCGCGACGTGCCCTGCGTCCGATGAGCGCCACAGCCTGCTAGAGTCGGAGGATGCCGCCGTCGGACCGCTACCTGCGGGTCGTGGAGCACCTGCTGACCGACGCGCCCAAGAACCGGGTGCTGCTCCACGTGGAGGACACTGCGGCGTTCGTGGCCATGGAAGACGCCAGCTTGGCCATCGTCATCCGGCCCACGAAGCGAGGCGACGAGTTGCGCGCCGCTTTGAAGGCCCAGCTCGCCAAGAATGACCGCGCACACCACAAACTGGTGGTCATCGGCGGCGACGCGGACATGCAGGCCATTCTCACCGCGTGCCAGCCGGGGATCTTCTCTCGGGTGATGGTGCAGGTCTATCACCTCGCCGACGACGGCACGGTGTGGGGCGGGCGGGCGAGCCGCGTAGATTCACCAATGGGGCATGCGCTTCGCGCCGCTGCGGAAATGCCCGCCGACGCGCGCGTCGATGTGGAGGCGTTGCTCGCCAAACTTCACGTTCCGACGCAAGCGCAGGCGAAAGCGGCGGTCGAGCAGCGGGCGTTCGTCCAGCGTTACGCTGGCGTACGCCCCGTGGTCACGATCGGTGCAACCGGGTTGATTCTCGGCGTGTTCGGCCTGCAGGTGACTTGGGGTGGTCCGGCATTCATACCCTCGCTCGTTCGCATGGGCGCCAACATGGGAACCGCCGTTGAGACCGAGCCCTGGCGCTTGCTGTCGAGCACGCTGCTGCACGGAAACTTCGTGCACGTCGGCATGAACGCGTTCGTGCTGTATGTCCTGGGTGCGCACCTCGAGCGGATCCTCGGCTGGCGTCGCATGCTGCTGCTGCTCGTCGCGGCGGGACTCGGCGGTGGACTCGCGAGCGCGACGTTCATGGATGCGCTGGTCAGCGTTGGTGCCTCGGGCGCGATCTGGGGGCTGCTCGGGGGCGCGCTGGGCCTCGCGCTTCGTCCGGGCACGCTGGTCCCGGCGCCCCAGGTCGCGGCCCTGAAGCGAGTTGCGCTGATCAACCTCGCGCTCAACATCTCGGCGTCGTTCATGCCGGGGATCGACTTCATGGCGCACCTCGGCGGCGGCGTGGTCGGGCTGGCGCTGACGGCTTCGGGTCTGCTCACCCGCAACCTTGCGCCCTTCGTCGAGGACCCCGAGCGCGGCAGCGACGCGCACCCCGCTCTCACGGCGGGCGCGTACGCAGCCGCAGCGCTCACCGTCGGGGCCCTGGTCGCGGCGATCATCGTCGGCAAGCCATGGGTGCTCGCGGGACGTCCGCCGACACAGCGCGTGTCCGTGGGAGACACGCACTTCTCTGTGGTCGCGCCGCAGGCCGAGGTGGAGGTCGAAGCGCAGCCCTCGGGGGTGGTCGGCTTCGGGGCGGGAGATGTCTTGGCAGACCCGTATTTCGTCGGCGTGGAGGTTCGGCCATGGACGCAAGCCGTCGATGGCCCGCTGCAGCGCGCGGAGATCGATGCCTGGCTCGCGGCGGACGCTCCGGTGCCCCCAGATGCGACGCGGGTGCGGCGAACCGTGGTTTCCGCGGCGGATCCGCCGACCTACGACGACGTGTTCGCGTACCCCAACGGTGCGCTGCTGTACCACCGCGCGTACATGTTCGAGGACGCGGAGGTTCTCGTCTCGGCGTTCGTCTTCGACGGCGCGCCCAAGGCGATCACCGCAGCCGCGCTCGGGTCGATCGCCTCGCTTCAGGCTACTCGCAAAACGCTCGATGCAGCGCTCGAGTGAGGGCCTCCACGTCGGCATCGTCGCAGAACAACGTCGCCCGTAGTGGGGAGGTAGCCATCGCCTTGAGCGAAAGGCCCATCCCGGCCGCGACGGAGCGCGCTTTGGCAAGCTTGGCAGCGTTGCGCCCGACGAAGTCTCCGACCACCGACACCGCGCCACAGCCCTCCTCGACCTGGACTTGGCCCATCAGCGAGCCACGCAGTGTCGGCCAGTCGTGCACGTCGTCGAGGCCAAACCACAGGTCCGCGACTTCGTGATCGGCATCCATGTGCAGAACGGGCAGCTGAGCGTTCGCAGCCGTGGCCAACATCCGGTCCATGCTCTGTTCGCCCGACGCTCGCAGTCGCACGAGATTGCGTTGCGCACTGACGCCGGTCACGGCGTGGTCGCGGCTGCCGTCGTGGGGCCGATCGATTCGCGTGCCCCCTTCGCTGCCGCCCGACGTTGCGCGCGCCCACAGCGCGACGCCCATCTCACGGGCAAAGGCCACGGACTCGGCGTGCAGGACCTTCGCGCCGTGGCTGGCCAGCTCGAGCATGGCGTCATGGGAAATCGTCTCGACGAGGGTGGCGGCGTCGACCACCCGAGGATCGGTGCTGTAGACGCCGTCGACATCGGAGCAGATCTCGCAGTACTCGGCCCCGAGCGCGCCCGCCAGCGCGACGGCGGTCGTGTCGGACCCGCCGCGGCCGAGCGTGGTGACCTCGCGCTGGTACGACACGCCCTGAAAGCCCGCCACGACCACGACCTTGCCCTCGGCGAGTGCGTCCTGGACGCGAAACGGCCGCACTTCGATGATGCGCGCGCCTGAGTGCCGGGCGTTGGTGATGATGCCGGACTGCGAGCCGGTCAGCGAGACGGCATCAGCGCCGAGCTCCTGAATCGCCATGCACAGCAGCGCCATCGAGGCCCGCTCGCCGCAAGAAAGCAGCATGTCGAGCTCGCGCCGGGAGGGGGAGTCGGTGAGGTCCTTGGCGCGCGCCAGCAGCTCGTCGGTGGTCTTGCCCATCGCCGAGACCACGACGACGACGTCTAGACCGCGTTCCTTCGTCTCGAGGACTCGGCGAGCAACGCGACGGATCTTGTCCGTATCGGCGACGGAGGAGCCTCCGTACTTCTGCACGACGATGGGCATGGGGCGCACCGTAGCAGCGCGACAGCGCGCATGCGACGAGAGCGCGTGAACCGGGCGGGGAGAACGCGCAATACTAGTGTGGATGGGGGGTCCCTCGCTGCACGTCGACGAGCGCGAGATCGAGAGCCGGATGCGGGACATGAGAGCCCCGCCCAACATTGTCGCCCGTAAGCGGCTGCTCGAACGGGTGGAGGCCGGCCTGTTCGCCAAGCCGCAGCCGCCGTCCGAGCCGGTCCTCAAGTCACGCTACCGGCTGGTCGAGCTGCTCGGCGCGGGTGGCATGGGCGTCGTCTACGGAGCGCACGATCCGGAGCTGGACCGGCGCGTCGCGATCAAGCTCGTTCAGGCGCGCCCCTCGGGTGGCCGCGACGTTGCGCGGGACCTGCTTCGCGAGGCTCGCGTCCTCGCCCGGCTTGCGCACCCGCACGTGGTCCCGGTGTACGACATCGGCAGCTACGTGCCGCGCGACCTCGAAGGCCTCGGCATGTTCAGCAGTGCCGATACCAGCGAGCACCTCTTCGTCGTGATGGAGTGGGTCAAGGGGGCGACGCTCGACCGCTGGCTGGACGAGTCCGTCCGTCCGCGCAAGCGCATCCTCGAGGTCTTCGTGCAGGCAGGGGCCGGTCTCGCGGCGGCCCACGCGGTCGGCGTGGTGCACCGCGACTTCAAGCCGCGCAACGTGATCGTGGGTCGCGACGGTCGGCCACGTGTCCTGGACTTCGGGCTCGCGCGACGCGAAGGCGATGCCAGCAGCTGCATCACGAGTGCGCGGGCCCAGGCGCTCGAGGAAAGCGCTCGACAGGTGCACGACCCGGTCAAGACGCTGGTGCGGACCGGGATGGCTCTGGGCACGCCGGCCTACATGGCGCCCGAACAGCATCGCGGGGGACATGGTGATGCTCGTTCGGATCAGTACAGCTTTTGCCTCGCGCTGTACGAGGCGCTCACTGGGGTGCGGCCGTTCGGGGGGGACTCGATCCCCTACATCGCCCGCCAGAAGTTGCGGGGGGAGCTGGAGTTCCCCTCAACCGCAGGCATCCCGCGGCGCCTTCGTCGAATCCTGCGCCGCGGCCTGAAGCCGCAGCCTGCCGAGCGCTTTGCATCGATGGATGCGCTGCTCGAAGAGCTGCGGACCGTCGGCGGTCCACGTCGGACATGGTTGGTTGCGGGCGCGGCCTCGTTCTTGGTCGGTACGACGCTGACCGCCGTCGTCGCCGGGGACCCGGGAGCACACTGCGAGGCCGACGCCCAAGCAAAGATCGAGGCGGTCTGGAACAGCGACGTGAGGGTTCGGCTAGGGCGGTCTTTTTCGATCGACCCCGCACCGTACGCGCAGGCCTCGTGGGCCACCGTCGAGGATGAACTCGATGCATTCACGGAGCGTTGGGTGGAGAGTGAGGCGCGCGTGTGCAGGGCCGAGGACGCTGGCCCGCTGAAGGCCGCACGCGCGACGTGCCTCGACGATCAGCGCGAGCGCCTGACGGCGTTGGTCGACGTGTTCGGCTCTGGACGGCATGAAGTCGTGACGTCCGCGGTGGCACTGCTGGAGGAGCTGCCGCGCGTGGCGGATTGCGGGTCGGCGACCCAAGAGCGCCCGCCGTCCACGCGCCTTCGACCCACGACGCTGGCCTTGGCGCGCGCTCGAGCGCTCAAGGAGGCGGGAGACATGAACGGTGCGCGGGCGGTGCTGCTCGAAGAGGTCGGCAAGCACGCCGATGAGCGCTCCGCCTCTACCGCGAGCCTTCACCTGCTCCTCGCGAGCATGGACCTTCTGCGTGGTGAGATCAACGCAGCGGAGGCGCAGGCGTACTCGGCCTGGACGACGGCTGAGCTGGGCGGAGATTCGCGATTGGTCAACCGCGCGGTGCTGATGCTGGCGGAAACCCGACGGTCACGGGGGCGCTACGCCGATGCGGCGGATCTTGTTTCCGTCGTGGAGGCTCGCTCGACGTATGAGCCCGCCGTTTCGTCTCTTCGCGCGCGCGTCCTGACGGCGACCGGCGAGCTCGCGTGGTCGCGGAGCGAGCTCGAAACCGCCGACGAGACGCTGGCAGAAGCGGCCGAGGCCTGGGCGGAGGCCCGCGGTCCACGGGCGAATGGCTACCGCCGGTCGGTGAGCACGCGTGCGCTCGTGTTGGCCAAGCTCGGGCGCACGGACGAAGCCGCAACGATGCTGCGCGACCTGATCGACCTGTTGCGAATCCAGCACGGTGACGGCCATCCCGTCATCGCGGAGGCCAAGCTCGACCTCGCGAGCGTCCTTCAAGCTGCGCAGCAGCCGATGGCGGCGCTCGAGCAGGTGCGTGAAGCGGTCGTGCTCGCGGATAGGGCTGGGCACCAGGGCCGACTGGGTCGTGCAGATGCGCTCGAGGTGGCAGCTACGCTGGAGTTGGCCCTCGGCCGAGCCGTGGCCGCCGAAGACCTCGCGGCGCGGTTGGTCGACCAACGTCACGCCGAGCTCGGTGATGCTCATCACCAGTTGGTCGACGCATACTCGACCCTGGCGCTCGCTCGCTTGAACCGTGGACGTCCGCTTGCCGCCCTCGAGTCGCTCGAAGAGGCGCAGCATGCCAACGAGACCGCGCCCGAACCTTCGCCGCTGGTCGACGGCATGGTCGCCGCCTTCCAGTGTGACGTGTGGATGCAGCTGGACGAGTTTGAGCGGGCGCTGGAGCGATGCGAGACCTCCATCGACGCATGGAACGGCGTGATGCCCGACAGCCCCACGACCGCGCTGATGCAGCTGATGCACGCGAACGCTCTGGCCAACGCGGGCAACGTCGAACGCGCGGCGCGTGAGGCCGACGATGCGCATGCACGGCTGGTGCTCGCCGAAGCGCCGCTGGTCATGCGTGGGCAAGCCGCGGTCCTACAAGGAGAGATGTGGATGTCGGCGGGGGTGCTCGGGGAGGCGGCACGTCGGTTCGAGGAAGCGCGGTGGCTGCTCCGTACCGACCCCGGGAGCAGCCCCGTTCAGTGGGTTCGTGCTTCGTTGAGGCTCGCCACGTTGGCTGCACTGACCGGAGACCGCGGTCGTGCGATCGAGTTTGCGCGCACGGCGGTCGACTTCGCGAAGGTGCAGGGGCTTCAAGCTGATGTCGCGGCTGCCAGCTCCGAGATGCTTGCGGCGCTGCTGCGGGACGTTGCGCCGCTCGAGGCACGACGGCTTCGGGAAGACGCATCTCGTCAGTGGGCCCAGCTGGCAGCTGAAGATGATGCCATCGCCGACTTCCGTCGCTGGTCTCGGCGCGCCCGCCGGGCGGTTCGCTAGAGCTGCGCTCTGGGAACCAACGACAAGCGCCGCGGATGTCCGCGGCGCTTGGGCAAGTCGCTCATCGCGGTCGAGCTACTCGTCGCTGGCAGCCGCTTCAGCGGGTGCTTCGGCCGCAGCCTCGTCGGTGGCGGGTGCCTCAGCTTCGGCCGCCGCGTCTTCGGCGGGTGCTTCGGCAGCGGGCTCGCCTTCGATGGCGGGGGTGAGTGGAGCCGCGGCCTCGGCCTTGGCCGCAGCGGACCGCGACAGCACGCCTTCAGCCCGAACGCGCGCAAGGTGCTCGGCGGCTGCCGGGCGCTGCGTAATCCAGATGAAGTCGTAGATATCGAGCAGGTCGTGCGGAGGCGCGCCGCTATCGGACAGCGCTGCCCGAAGCTGACGGCACATCTCCAGGTAGCCCTTGTAGACGCGTGCGGTGGGCAGCTTCGTCGGGCGAATCGGGAGCGTGGTGCAGTCGGCCTGCTTGGTGAACACGCTGGGCTTCACGCAAACGTGCTCCTTGGGATGCACGAGCGCGAGCGCGGCCGTAGCGATGGGCCAAGGCACTCGCGGCCAGAGCATCGAGAGCTGGTTGCACATCTCGGTGAACCGCTTGTCGAGGTCGCCCTCGCCCCACAGCATGTTGTGGAACGATCGCGTGAACGGCTCGCCGGCAACACCGCGGCGGAACGGCTCGAGCTGCGCCTTGCTGACCAGGTCGGTTGCGCCGAGCACTTCGACGAGACGCTCTTGAAGCTCGGCGTGACGACCACCTTCGACGATGGCTTCCATCTCGGCCTTGGAGAACTTCTCCTGGGCTTCGGCGATGGCGGGAACGCGGTGACGCTTGAGACGACGCTTGCCCTCTTTGCCGCGGTAGCCCTTGATCCATGCGTCCGAACCGAACGCGCCGGGGTACTGCGCCATGAAGACGGCGAGCTGCTCTTCGAGCGTCATCGCGTCGGACTTGTCGTCGCTGTCGGTGCCGCGAAGCTTTGCGATCTCGGCGATCAGGACGGAGTCGGAGTCGGGCTCTTCGTCGGTCTTGTCGAGCAGCTTGTAGTAGGCCTCGGCAATGACGCGCTCTTTGCCGTCTTCGAACTTGTACGCACGCTTTCCGTCGCGCTCCCAGAGGATGAGAGCGAGACCCCACTCCTGCTTCCGGCTGTGTCGATAGAAGAAGATCTCATCGCTCTCGTTGGCCGGATCCGTGGTGACCTCTGACGTCATGAAATTCCTTGCTCGGCGGTTGGGTGGTGAAGCTGAGGGTGCAAGAGATTGTCCGAGAAACACAGAACGCGTTACTCGGTTCACCCAACGGCTGGCGGGACCGTATCACAGCGAGGCGCAGGCCACTACCACGCCCGTTCTTCGCGATCGCGTCGCGGATTGCCGTCGTCGATAGCGACAGTGTCGCGAAAACCGCGCCAAGGGACCGGACCTGCGGCCACGGATTTCCGCGGTGAGGCGGCACGCAGCGAGAAACTGGCGATACTCAGCCCCCATCGGAGTCGCCATGAAGGTCATCGAGAATGAGTCGTTTGCCGCGTTCGTCGAAGGTCTGCTCGGCGATGGCGTGCGCCGTATCAAGTCGGAACGCGACCGCGTGCTCGAACCAGGAGGGAGGGCCCGCGTGCGGCTGTTCGAGCGGGTGGGCGGAGGTCGACCGCACCCCCGCTTGCATATCGAATTTCCGCCGGCGACGGATCCGGTTCCATCGCGGACCTGGGTGACACGGCCCGAGCAGGCACCGGATACGATCTCCGCGCTCGAAGCGTGGCTCCGTCAAACCTTGAAGGATCAGGCCGCAATGCTGTCGGGGG
Organism: uncultured Nannocystaceae bacterium; assembly: GCA_964432695.1. Lineage (GTDB taxonomy): Bacteria > Myxococcota_A > Polyangia > Nannocystales > Nannocystaceae > CAJXVA01. The sequence goes on along the minus strand of CAYSPB010000147.1, from coordinate 153 downwards.
CCGACCTGGACCTCTCGCAGGCGCCGGCCGGCTCACCGCGGTACTGGAAGGACAGCATTCGCGTGCAGCGGACCGCGGCGTTCTTCGAGCAGGTGCGGGCTGCGGTTTCGCAGTGGCCCGTCGAGCTCGGCGATGCGGATGGGGCGGCCACCG